>DAHWLW010000094.1:0-37348 GCA_027343465.1 Thermoplasmatales archaeon
TTTCATTTCAAAATTAATGTTTGACAGCCCAATCGACTGGATTATAATTATCGCGGTCGTCCTGCTGCTCTTTGGAAGTACAAAGAAAATACCAGAATTCGCCAGAAATATTGGCAGAGCCACTGGTGAGTTTAAAAGGGGTCAGATGGAGATTAAAAATGAATTATCAAAAGCCGTCAACGGGCCTGTGGATTCACCTGTGAAGAAAGAAACAGACTATAGCCAGATAGCCAGAGATCTTGGTATTGACCCAGAGAACAAGAGCAAAGAAGACGTGCTCAGTGAAATAAAGCAGAAGATCAACTCCGAAAACTGATGTCCGACGATGATTTCCTACCAATAATTCTGAGAAATGTCTCAGAGTTAAGAGTTAGGTTTATCAGTTTTTTGAAAGTTTATGGATTTTTTTTCATTCTGTTTATTATTTTCAGGGTCGGTGACTATAACATATTCGGGCATGATATACCACTGCTGAAATTTGATGTAACAAACAACATAGGGGCCCAATTCCTTCACATTCTGGAACTCCATATACTTCCAAGTGGGACTAAACTTCTTATCTTAAAGCCTGCAGATGGGGTAGCAACAGATTTTCTTATCATTCTTTTCCTGGATTTGATAATTACCATGCCTTACCTTCTTTACCAGTTACTCCAGTACATTGAGCCTGCGCTGAAAAAACACGAGAGGGAGCTTGTACACAGCATCCTCTTTCCAGCATCAGCGCTTTTCTTCACAGGCGCCTTTTTCGGCATATATTTCGTCGCGCCGGAGCTTTTCAGAATTTTTAATGATTTTGACATCGGTCTTGGAGCTATAGAGAGCGTTGGCCTGATGAGCTTTGAATCGTTCCTGATTCTTTACATACTTCTATTTGGGTTCTCATTTGAAGTCCCTGTATTTATGTATGGGCTTACCAGGGTGGGGCTTGTCCCAGCCGAATACTGGAGAAGCCATTGGAGATACGCAGTAGTTATATCGCTTGTGATTGGCATGATCTTCTCCCCCGGGGTTACCGGATTCACCATGATCATCATAGCCATACCAATGATATCGCTGTATTTTGTTGGAGTATACTTCTCTGAAAGATGGGTTAGAAAAACTGAGGAGGCGTCAAAGAGAGTTTCTGAAGCGCTCTAGATCCATGATGTTCTTGCAGGAAACCCTGTATACCTGAAAGAAAAGCCTGTCTGAGTCTATCCTGGGAACTTCTGGCCTCTTTACCACCTTATAGTTCGAGAGATATTCCGGATTGAGTGATCTACAATAATTCAGTATCTCACGCCGGAAGTTCGCGTAATCGACAACGTTGTCCACGAGACCCAGACTGCTGGCCTGTCCCGCATCTATTAGATTTCCGGATTTTAGATGCGAATAGGCTTCGCCAGTCATATTCAGTGTTGTGTCAGTAAGTACACCTGTGAATGGCGGCATTCCGTACTTAAGGCCAGGCATACCAAGTTTTGCTCTTGACGATACAATGGAAAGATCACTGGCAAGCGCAAGTTCAAGGCCAAGATCAAAGGCATAACCGTTAACCCCTGCCAGAAAATAGTGGCGCGAAGCCCGAATCATTCTCACTGCTGAAAGGGCGAGATCACGTGCCTCTCTCACGGTAGAATTGTTAGCCTCCTCACTGCAATTGGATGAATAGCCCATGCAGAAGGACCGTTCACCCTTTCCAGTTATGAGTACAACTTTTGGATCATCATCAGCGAGTGTCGAGAGAACTGAGTACAGATCGTCCAAACCCTCAATGTTAAGTGTGTTGTTCACCCCGTTGTCAATCTCCAGCACTGATATGTACTCAGATATATTCTGCAGATTGATCTGTGCTGACTTCTGAATCATAATGTAGATCGCAGGATGTTTACAATTAAAAAAATTATGTGTATATCCCGGTGTAGGCTATTCTATGGTCAGTACATTGTAAGGTTGAATTTCTTGTCAGCCTCTTCATAGCTTTTCCTGTCTGTGATTCCAAGTGCATCGCTGAGGCCCTTCATATTCTCCCCCTGATCTGGATCGTATTTTTCTCTGCCCATTACAAGTCTTCCTGCTTTGTCGTCGAAGTATATCTGCTCCCCGAATTTCTTCAGGCAGTGAATAACTTCAGCCGCCTCTTCTTCCTCACCATGAAAATGTTTGAAACAATCCGTGAAATGTGGCTTCGTCATCTATCATCGCACCTCTTTGAATCGTATTTAGGATACCTGATATTATATCTGTCCACTGCAAGCTGGACAGTATACGCAATGTTGTCCAGAGCAAAATCCACACCATCAGGAGGCATCAGGCTGACTAATGACCGGATTCCTGACATGCGTTCCCTGAAATCTTCGAGGATTATTTCACCGGTTATAATCTCTTTAAAACATTCCAGCATTGCCAGATGATCAGAAAGATCTGGGCGTGGTTTCCTGCTGATCCGCATAAGATACTTCAGTTTTTTTTCCTTTCTATCAATCAGCTTGACGGCAACTTCCGGTTCCCCATATATCAGGGAGCTTTTAAGTATTTCAAGATCAGACATTATAGTCATTGAATATCACCCGAAAATTCCTCCAGCGGCGCTTATGAGAGTTGGCATGAAGGAAGCAATTATTCCAATGAAGAACAGTGCAACAGTAATAACTGCGGCAGCCACAACAGGAGCCTTTGCACTGTAGGGAACTGCAGTTTCACCCTCTGCCGGGTCTCTTGCAAACATGTAAGTTATAACCCTGAAATAATAGAATACAGATATAGCGCTGTTCAGTATGGCAATAACTGCAAGCCACCACAGGCTGCCCTCAATTAGTGCAAGAAACAGATAGTATTTTGCAAGGAATCCTCCGGTAAGGGGAATTCCTGCAAGTGCCAGCATTATAACTGACAGGCTAACTGCTGTTGCAGGGGACCTCTTTCCAAGACCTGAGACGTCTTCCAGTTCCACATTATCCTTAGGAACAGCATTCATTGTTATGAATGCCCCACCCTTCATGAATATATAGACAAGTGAGTAGAACATTCCTGCTGCTATGGCAAATTCCGACACTGTTGAGGTTGGGCTGCCGCTGCCTGCAACCACTGCCAGAACCAGAACCAGGTAGCCGGCCTGAGCAATGCTTGAATAGGAAAGTATCCTCTTAAGATTGCTCTGGGAAAGTGCAGAGATATTCCCATAGGTCATTGTTATGATTGAAAGCATCACAAAGAGGTAAAATACCGCCGTGTGGTCGAAAGAGAAACCGGAAAGGAACACCTTTAGAATGACCATGAATGCCAGAATCTTGCTTCCTGCGGCCAGGAATGCTGAAACTGAGTTTTCTGTACCATCGTAAGTGTCAAGAGCCCACTGGTGGAACGGAAAGAGTGCCAGCTTGAACCCGAACCCTATAATCAGGAAAGCAAGTGCAAGTGTTATTTCCGGTGAGCCTGTGACATGAGAAAGGGCAGATGAAGAGATGCTGAATGTTCCAGTTCCCATGTAATAGAAGCTGGCACCGAAAAGGATGAATGCAGTTGCTATAGTTCCAGTGAAGAAGTACTTGATGGAGGCCTCCAGGTTTCTTCTTGTCTTGCCAAAGCTTGAAAGAACATAGGTCCCTATACTGACAGATTCGAAGGCAATGAAAAGTGCAATCAGGTTATAACTGAATGCAGCTACCACCATTCCAACATTCAGGAAAAGAAGGGTAGAGTAAAATATCTCTGATTTCTGATAATTCTTAGTGGAAAATGGGTAGCAGATAAACATTGAGGAAATCAGCATTATTATGGCGAAATATTTCCCAAAATTGTTGAAGACCATGACCCCAGAATAGGCGCTTCCCGAGGAAGGATCAAGCAAAAAGACAAGAAGTGCAGCAATACCAAGCCCTGCAAATGTTGTCCATGAGATCACCTTTTCCCCTATATTCCTGACACCTGTCCAGAGTATTGCGAACCCCAGAAGGCCCAGAAATATTTCCGGAATGAGATGAATGAATGTAGCTGTTGAACCTATACCTAAATCTAACGCAGACATTTAGAGACCTCCTGAATAAGCAGTGAGCAGTCCAAATAGCAGATTTGGAAATATACCGAGTATGAGTATAACAATTAAGCTGGCACCAAGGACAATAGTCTGGTAAGTACCGGAGTCACGAATCCGTCCAAGATTTTCGTTGTAAGGGCCATATAGGGACCTCTGAGCTGCCCATATGTGGTAAGAGGCTGTAAGAATCATCCCGAAGATGACAAACAGGATGACCCATCCGATGGCCTGGAAAGAGCCAACAAGGACAGAGAACTCCCCTATGAATCCTGCCATCCCAGGTAGTCCCAGAGAAGCAAGCAGACCTGCAAGCAGGAATGATGCAAGGAATGGAGTCTCCCTGAATATCCCCCCTAATTCCTGAATGTTCTCTTTTCCTGTGGATCTCTTTATGAAGTAGAGTGCTGAGAACACAAATGCCATTATCAGACCATGGGCCACAATCTGGAACATTCCGCCTGAAAGCTCAAGTGTTTTCTCATAACCTGTCTCCAGCCCTCCTGCTCCGAAGGCAAGTACCACAAAGCCCATAGAAGCAGCGCTTGCAAGTGCCATCATTCTCTTAAGGCTGGACTGCATCATAGCCGCCAGAGCGAAGTAGATAAGGCTGATTATGCCAATACCAATGAGAAATGATAGAACAAACGTGCCGAGTGACTGAGTAACAGGAAGTAATATCCCGAACAGCCCCAGACCACCCATCAGTGACAGCCCTCCAGATAGAATGACAGTGGCAGGGTACGGTGCTGATTCGTAAGAATCAGGCAGCCAGGAATGCAGCGGAAATACTGGCATCTTAACCAGGAATGCAAACAGGAATCCGAAAATTGTGAAGTCCCTCCAGAAAGCAGGCATATATGAAAAAGTGCTGTTTGTCATCAGTGAACCAATCTGGAATGTAAGGGCACCGGTCCTATCAAAGTTATACGTGTAAACAGCAAATATTGAGAGAAGGAGAAACACAGAACCTATATGCGTGTAGACGAAGAACTTCAGTCCAATGCTCTCTTTTCTAAACTTTCCGAATTGGGCAATCATGAAGTATACAGGTATCAGTACAACTTCCCAGAAAATATAGAAAAACAGGAAGTCTCTGGAAATAAGAACTCCGATAAGGCCAACTTCAGTTGTAAGTATGTAGCTGAACATTAGCCTGTCAAGTTCCTTTTTCTCTGCTATAAGAGTTGAGATAAATATCACAATTACCGACAGAATGAGAAGTGCATCCGTAAACCCGCTGACACCAGTGGTAAAATTTATTCCAATGGATGGGGCAAGAGAATATGAAACCCTGGAAATGAAGCCTCCCGTATAGCCGGAACTGAATCTTACAAAGCTATAAATTATGACAAGAGCAGCAAAAATTCCTGCAAAAACAGTAGCAAACAGGTCTCTTTTTACTTTTATGAAAAATGACGCTATTGCGACAATTATAGTGGCCAGAAATATAAGAAATATAAACAGATCAAAGCACCCCCAACAGTTCTATGATGATGAAAATTACTGAAATTCCTATTATCAGGAATACGAAATAATTTTCGATAACTCCATTCTGAAGACGTCTCAATAGAGACCCAAGGCTGAGTGTACCATCACCTACGCTTTCCACACCTTTGTTATACGATGATTCGAAACTGGCTGTAGCGCCAGAGAAGGCAGCGATAAACCTTTCCGCTATGATATTCGTGAAAAGCCTGTCAAGATAGAATTTGTTCTTAACAAGGCGATACCCAAACTTGTCCGAAAGATTGAGTTTTTTGTATCTTTCTGTCCCGTATATGAAATATGTAACTATGATTCCAATTGCCATAAGAGTTATTGGTATTGCCTCGATGAAAAGCGGAATTGAAGGAACAACTGCTTTGGAATAGACATAACTGTAGAAATATGGCTGAATAAGTCCAAGCAGAAGTGCTCCAGCACCAAGAATCATAAGAGGGATCAGAACATACGCTTTTGGATCATGGGCTTTCTCTGCAAGATAGGATCTGGGCTTTCCAAGTGCAACCCTGAAGAACATCCTGAATGTGTAAAGTGCGGTAAGTAAAGAACCTCCAGCCAGTAGTATCCATGGAATAATGGCATAGGGAGATCCAGATTTCTGGAAATATATCCATGAGGCAGCTATGATTGAATCCTTGGAAAAGTAACCGGCAGTTCCGGGAAACGCGACGAGTGCCAGGGAACCGATAAACAGAAGTGTTACTGTAATGGGCATACGTCTCCAGAGCCCGCCCATTTCCCTGGTGTCTCTAAGATCCATAAGTGCAATGAGTATTGCTCCGGCACTCATGAAAAGTAACGCTTTGAAATCCGCATGCACTATTAGGTGGAACATTCCATAGGAAACTCCGGAATAACCTATAACTGAACCTAGGCCTATGGCCGCCATCATATATCCAATCTGGCTTATTGTCGAATATGCAAGTATTCTCTTAATGTCATTGACCACTATTCCAATTATGCCTGCAAAGAATGCAGTAAATGCCCCGACCGCAACAACAGAATATAGCGCAAATGGCGCTGAGTAATAAAATATTGGAAAGACACGTGCTACAAGGTACACTCCAGCAGTTACCATGGTTGCAGCATGGATTAGCGCCGATACTGTAGTGGGTCCTTCCATTGCATCCGGTATCCATACGTGAAGTGGAAACTGTGCTGACTTTCCAGCTGCTGCTCCAAGAAATAGTACGGCGACAGTGCCAAGAGTATTTGGTCCGACGTATGAGGCAATGGACTGAGCGTGATTTATGAGAAATGGAATATCAAGAGGGCTTACCCCTGTTGTAAGACCAGGGTATCCCATCAGGGAGAAATAGAGAATAGCCATCCCGATTAGGAAAAGAAGATCGCCCACTCTTGTTACAATGAACGCCTTCTTTGCTGCGGAAGTGGCATTTGGTTTGAAAAACCAGAACCCTATTAAAAGATATGAACAGAGACCTACAAGCTCCCAGAACAGGAAGAACAGCACCAGATTTGATGAAACAACAAGACCAAGCATTCCAGAAGTGAAAAGAGCTGTTTCGGCAAAATAAATATGCCTGTTAGGATCGTCGCCAATATAATACAGGGCAAAAATGTGGATCATCAGTGAAACGAATGATACCATCAATACCATTACAAGTGCCAGATGATCGATATAGATCCCTGCATTGATGTTGAAAAACCAGGAATATGAGTTATCAATTGGACCGGATGACTGTACCCTGAAGAATGCCAGAATTGAAAAGACCAGTGAAAGCGCTATTGAAGCTGATGCTATGGGGCCGGCAAGCCTTCTGTCATGCCTGCCAAGTGCGAAACTGAGGAAAGCCCCGACGATTGGTGTTATGAAGATTAGCCAGCCAAATATGTACATAATTACCACTTAATCTCCTTCAGAAGGGAGAGAACAACTTTTCCGACCCTTCTGTATGTAGCCGTTAAAAGGCTAAGCCCGATTACCGATTCAACCGCACCGATTGCAATTCCAAATAGTGCCATAATGATTGGTGAAATTGTGGAGTAATAAACGGCAACTGCAACCAGATTCAGAATGGCTGCATTTATTATGATTTCTATTGAAATCAGCATTTTTATTCCTATGTTTGAAGTCATTACCCCGTAAAGCCCGATAACGAAAAGGAGCAGGGAAAGGAAACTTACAAGGAATATATCCATCAGTTATCCCTCCAGGAAATGTAGAACATTCCGATTATTCCGGCCACCAGTATTAAAGAGAGCAATTCAAACGGAACCACGTAGTTGCCGAAGAGCTCCTTCCCAATCAGTGAGATATTCTGAGATTGTGGAGTAAATGAACCACTGATCTTTACTGTTTCTATCCCGAATACTATCAGAAAAAGCCCTGATGCTAGTGCTGCAAGTTTTTTATTCAACTTCCTTACCTCCCGTCAGCATAAGACTGAATACTATCAGAGTGACAATGGCACCGATGAAAACAAGAAGTTCTATTGCACCCACTATACTTCCACCAAGGTAAATGAAGAGGGCCGAAAGAACAAAGAGAAAAGCCATGAGATAGATGGCACTGTGGGTGAGGTTCTTTTCTGATACCGTCTTCATCGCCAGTGGCACAAGAATTATTGCAAATATGATGAATATGATTGTGAAGATCACTTGATCACCTCATCCTCAGACAAGCTCAGCTCATCTGGGGAATAGGTAAAGCTGTTTCTTGTCCTCGAGGTTTCAAAAACATGTGTAAGGTATATGGCATCTGTTGGGCATATCTCCTCACAATTTCTGCAGACAGTACAGGTGCCAAAGTTGACGTCAGGATAAATTTTCCTCTTATTCCTTGGATTTTCCCTCTCAACTTTATTCATGTGTATGCTGAGATTAGGGCATACCTGTTCACACAGGGTGCAACCAACACAATCATCAAGGCTTAAAAAGATCCTGAACCTGAAACGATCAGGCATCGGTTTCTTCTCCTCAGGATATTGAGTAGTCACAGGTTTCTGAAATATGTGCTTTCCGACTATCCACATTGCTTTTAATGTTCCCACAAGGGGAAGCTCTTTCTTCGGTTCTTTGACTTCTATCACAGGCCCACCCCCAGAGTTATAATTCCTGCTATTATGAGATTAAGAATAGAGATAGGAAGGAGATACTTCCATCCCATATTGACGAATCTATCTATTCTAATTCTTGGAACGGAGAGCCAGACAGTGAATGCAACCAGCACAAGAATAACTGTCTTTATAAGAAGAAATATGAAGCCTGCGTCCGATGAAAAAGGCCCATTGTATCCGCCAAGATAAAGCAGAGAGACCATCATTGAGCTCAGGAATATGCTTCCAAAAAGACCCATGTAGAACATTCCGAATCTCATACCACTGTACTCTGTGGAATGCCCGGACACAAGCTCACTGTCACTTTCACCCATATCGAAAGGTGAGTAGGAAGCTCTTGCTATCATTGAGATGAAAAACACCAGAAGCCCTATTACTTCCGGAATACCGAATGGTATAATCTGACTTGAGACAAGGTTAGAGAGGTTCAATGGTTCTGATGTCCTTGCTGATGCCATCATTACAAGTGCCAGTACTGATATCATCATGGGAACTTCGAATGATACATCCTTGGCAACGCCCCTCAGGGCACCCAGGATGGCATATTTGTTCTTGGAACTAACTCCTGCCAATATTTCCCCAATAGGCATAATTGCAATTGCCGCAAACAGCAGTATTACGCTTACATTTGAATGTGTAATTGTAAGAGACCCAATCCAGTAGAAATCTCCATAAGGAAGAAGAGCAAATGACATTACTAACCCTATGAATACTATGAGAGGGGCAATTCTGAACGGGAGGTCATCTCTCCCCTTTGGGAGAATACTCTCCTTTCCAGCCAGCTTCAGTCCATCAGCCATTAACTGTAAAAGGCCAAATTTGCCAACCCTGTTAGGCCCAATCCTGAGCTGGACTCTAGCCATGTACTTCCTGAAAAGGTAGATCATGAAAACCAGGACAATGGTTACGAATATAACAAGAAATATTGATTCGAATAGGTAAGCCAGTATGTAGGCAATATAATGGGTCAAAGGGGCAAAGAAGTGAGCAAGCCGGGTTAGGACATCCATTATCTGTCCACCTCACCAAATACAAGGTCTATTGTACCTGAAATTGCAATAAGGTCCGCAATCAGGACGTCCTTTCCCAGGTGTCTTATTACGGATAGGTTCTTAAGGGAAGGGCTTCTTACTCTGACTCTGTAAGGTTTAACTCCTCCATCCCCCACCAGATAGACTCCAAATTCACCCTTGGGAGATTCAGTTCTTGCATATACCTCACCTTCACCTCTTAGCCTTATCATGAGAGATTTCTTTGCCTTCGGATTAAAGTATGGGCCCTCAGGTATTTTCTTGATGGCCTGTTTAATTATTCTTATTGACTGTCTCATTTCCTCAAATCGGACAAGAAATCTTGCAAGATTGTCTTTCTTGTAAGAAACAGGGATATCGAAATTCAGTTGGTTGTAGACAAGGTACGGCTCAGCCTTGCGTACATCATATTCAATTCCCGATGCTCTGAGCATTGGTCCGGTAACTCCATAATTTATTGCAACCTCAGGCTCAAGTATGCCGATACCTTTATTCCTGGACATGAATATATCATTTTTAATGAAGGCATTAAATATCTCCTCTAACTTGTCAGGAAATTCCTTTGTAAACTCGTCAATCATGTAGATTATATTTTCATTAATGTCCTGATAGACTCCGCCTATGCTCATATAGTTAGTCTCCTGCCTTGATCCGGATATCTCGGTGAATATGCGGAGTATCTTTTCCCTCTGCACAAAACAGTAGAAGAAAGGTGATAGCATTCCAAGATCAAGGCCAAATGCACCTGCCCAAACGAGATGCGCAGCTATCCGGCTCAGTTCAGCCATTATAACTCTGATCCACTGTGCCCTTTCTGGTGGAGGTATCCCAAGAAGCTTTTCAGCCGCTTCAAGATAGCCTACTTCCATGTTCATTGCAGCGACGTAATCCATCCTGTCAAAATAAATCAGAGAATCGCAATAATAATCAAGCTCACAGATTTTCTCAGCATTCCGGTGGAGGTATCCAATAATTGGTTCGACCTCTTTAACAGTTTCACCATCCAGCTTTATTTTTAGCCGCAGAACCCCATGAGTGGATGGATGCTGGGGGCCCATATTGAGCTCAGTCCATTCTCTGCCGTCGTTTTTCTTTTCCTCCTGAATCATTTTTACCAGCCATCACCGGGATCAAAGGTGGCGTAATCGTCACCGTTTTCATCCATGTTTATGTACTGAACTTTAGAAAGATCATAGTTCTTTCTCAGCGGGTGTCCGACCCATGAATCTGGAAGGAAGAGCCTCTTCAGATTCGGATGACCCTCGAACACTATTCCCATCAGATCGTATTGCTCCCGTTCATCCCAGTCAGCGCTTTTGAAGAGGCTGGTTACGCTCGGAACCCTTTCGCCCAGTGTCTCTGTCTTAACTTCAACGTATTCGTTCTTACTCAGATTATGAAGATGATAAACAACTTCCAGCTTTGACTTCCTGTCAACGCCCGTTATAAGTGAGAGGTGGGTAAATCCGTTATCCTTTAGATCTGAAAGAAGAGCGAGGAGGTTTTCCTTTGCCACCTTTAATACCTTTCTTCCATCTTTTCCGGTAGTTTCCTCAATAACCTCCACCATGCAATCACCTGTCCGTCTCATTTCTTATTTTTTTCTGAAGAAGCATAATTCCGTGAGTCAGGGCTTCAGGAGTTGGGGGGCAACCTGGCACATAAACATCAACAGGAACAACCTTGTCCACCCCGAGAACAACAGAATAACCCTGATTGTATGGTCCGCCCTGAATAACGCAAACTCCCATGGCTATGACGTATTTGGGGTAAGGCATCTCTTCGTAAAGCCTCCTTACCCTTGGAGCCATCTTTTTCGTGACAGTCCCGGCAACAATCATCAGATCGGACTGCCTTGGGGAATTTCTGAAGACCTCGCTGCCAAAACGTGCTATATCCATATCCGCAGCCTGTATTGCCATCATTTCAATGGCACAGCATGCAAGACCAAATGTCAATGGCCATAGAGAATTACTTCTTCCCCACTCCATAGCCTGTTCCAAGGTTGTTGTCACAACTCCACCGTCTCCGGTTTTCATTTCAGCCACCTCATATATCCTTCTTTGAAAGCATAACTTACAACAAACAGGGGCATTGCAAGAAATGCCAGTGTTTCAAGAAAAGGTATGATACCTAATTTCATGAAGTCAAAGGCCCACGGGAAAAGAAGGACCATATCAACATCGAAAAGTATGAAAAGGAGAATTATTACATAATACTGTACATTAATAGCTGACCGGAAATCACCTTTAGAAACCTCACCACTCTCGTATGGTTCAAGATATTCCCCATGCTTGACTGGTGGTCCAATCTCTCTGGAGGCATTTTCTATAATTACATCCGGTTTTAGAGAAATCTTCTGGCTCTTCTTGAATCTGTTAGCCCCTACAGTTGGCAGAACCATGTAGATTGTAATTAGCCCTCCGATTATCAACACAAGGACAATTAGCAGAGGGATGTAGCCATCCAACATTGAATCCTAATCGCACGAATCTATTTAAGAATTTTAGAATAATGTTGAAATTTTGCCATCTATCCATGCCTTAACGGGATTTCCTCAATTTCAGGAACATCTCCATTGCTATTGACGGATTGAACCTTTTTTCTGTCATACCCCTCAGTCTTGGAATAAGATTCTTTTCAGTAATCTCCTGGTTTGAAGCCGCTGTCTCTATGAGGATTGAAAGATCTCTGTCAGAAATGAAGGATTTTTTCACTTCATCCCATGCTTTTTCTGGAGAGAATTTGCTGATGAAGTGCAATTTCATTGCATATTCTATGCTGTCTCTTTCCAAGTCCTCCAGAGCAGAAACTTGCAGAAGGTGCAGCACATCTTTCACCTGAATTTCTTTACCCGATGCCTTGGAGTACTCCGGGATAATGTGAAGGATTAACCTCGCTGACAGAGAACCATTCCTGATCAGCTCATTCATGGAGAGAAAATCAGTCAACAATCCTTTTCTGATTATAGTTTCAGAATCCTGCTGTGAAATTCCGTACCGGGCAGAAGTCTCTGATATAACCTCTTCAAGTGGTGCAGGCTTAATTCTCTCTGCATCTTCCATCATAGAACCAATATCAAGTATTGGGACATCTGTTTCAGGGTACATTCTAGCACCTCCGGGAAGCGGTCTGAGAAATGATGTTGTGCCGTCTGAGTTCAGATAACGTGTCTCAGATAGATCCATCTTATAGATTTTGCTGATCCTGGAATTCAATTCATTTTCAATTAAGTTCTTGATCTCAGGTTTCAATGTTACTATAAGGAAAGCATCATTATCGACGCATCCAAGTTTATCTCTAATCTGGGTAATCTCCTTATCAATTCCGAATGCAGGAAGCTCGTCTGAATGCATTAGTCCGCCTCCTCCGAACGCTTTAACAATATCTGAAAGTTCCTTTCCAAGCCTCAAATCCCCTTTTTTCAGTATGCCAGCACATCCTTTCATGCGTGAAAGATATATGGTGTTACCAGACTTTATAGACCTTTTCAGCACATTAGATGCAGTCTGGGAGAATATGTCATCCGATTCTATGAGTGATACCTCTGGCATCTTTCCGCCTTTCATAAAGGAGGATATTCTGGCCAGGCCTTGCTGCCTCTCCATCTCATACGTTAGAGACTGTTCTATATCTGAAAGTTTCTGCACCCCTTTGATCTCTACCCTGCCATACCCCATTGAAAAGTTAACGTCCTGCCTGATGGAGTCAGAGCCTTTCCTCAGCCAGCCTGCAGCTATGAGCGGGGAGCCAATATTCTCTGCTACTTCACGTGCGTGCTGAGGTGAAAGTATATCAGGCTCAGTGGAAATTTCCATTAGTGGAATCCCCAACCTGTCGAGGTTGTACTCCACAATGCTGCCGTCCTGCTCTATTTTTCTGCATGAATCTTCCTCTAGGCATATAGTTGATATCCTCACCGGCCCCTCTCTGGTATCAATTTTGCCTCCAATCCCTATTATTGCAGTTCTCTGAAACCCCGAAGTGTTTGAGCCGTCCACAACGATCTTTCTCATGAACTGCACGTTCGTCATTGTTCTGCAATTCAGGTAGATCGAAGTTGCTATGGCCTTTTTCATTGCATTTCTGTTTATATCTTTTGGAGGTTCCTCATCGGCATCCACCATACAGGAGTTATCTGAAATTGTATATTGGAATGACCTATCCCTCTTTCTTTCATACAAAACTGCAGGATCTGTTTCACCAGTCTCTCCGCTAGTGGTTCCAAGTACCCTGAAGAATTTTCCCCTTTCCTCTTTCCCTGACTCAGTTGGGCAGTTGCAGAAGAGTTTATTGCCTTCCAGCTGGAGATGGACCTCCAGTCCCATCTTTATGGGGGCAGAGTTCAGAATTCCACCTCTCTTGAAAGCATCTCACCACGCATATTTGACGTCATCATTTCCCTTATTTTTTCGTCTGTATAATTGGCAGAAACATGCATAGCCTTAACTAGTGCAGTCTCCGGGAACATGTCTCCCAGTGGGATGACACCCAGTTCAGTCAGCCGCCTTCCGGTTGAATAAACATCCAGATCAACCCTCCCGCCAAGACACTGTGTGGTCATCATGAACATAGTCCCATCTCTGGACAGTTCCTTGAGAGGTTCAAAGAGCCTGTCAGCAATATGTCCCATTCCTGTGCCCGCTATTACGACAATTTTTTTGCCCTGCGCCATGGCTCTGAAATCTTCGGCCCCCATCATTGGGTGAAAATACACAAGCGATACTTTTTTTTCTAGAGAAGGAAAAAATTCCACTGTTTCAGAAGAGCATTGAAGAGTGCCCGGGTTAAGGCTGGCTGCTCCACTAATGTAAGAGGCCATAGGAGGGACACCAGGTGACCTGAATGCATCTCTCCGTGAGGAGTGCATCTTTCTTGTCCTTACCCCTCTCAACAGAGATACTGAAGTATCAGATATGGAACTATGCATGCAAATTCCCACTTCGCCAACGTTCAGCCTGCTGAATTCAAGCGCTGCTTCGAGATTTAGAAATGCATCAGTGCTTGGCCTGTCGGAACTCCTCTGCGATCCCACCAGAATAACTGGCCTGCGCAGTGATCTGAACATGAATGCCAGGGCAGATGCAGTATAGGCCATTGTATCTGTTCCATGGAGTATAATGGTGCTCCGTCCCTTCATCTGCGCTTCTTTCACCATTTCCCCAATGTTTTGCCAGATATCCGGAGTCATGTTCTCACTTAGTATTGGGTTCATAAGCTTTACGTCATAACGGAATGAGCTTATATTTGGGATGTTTTCCCCAAGAATTGCTGGATCGAATACTGGGGTAACTGCACCTGTAATGTAATCAACCCTGCTGGCTATTGTACCACCAGTGGCAATTATTTCGACCTCGGCTTCTGGGTCCTTAGAAGGAGAGACATACTTGTGTGTGACTTGAATTCTTTCTCTGTCTGTAATTTCTATGGATTCATTAGGTATAGAAATGTTATAACCACTGCTGAGCTTAATATTAAACTGACTGGAATCGTGGTTTACAATAATTCCAGACATCTCTATTCCCTGGTAAATGAACTTAATTTTTTCACCTGAGTCACTAACTCTGTCTGATGCCATCAATTTCTACCTCCTTCACAATACCATATCGCTGCCCTCAGAATAATTTTGTTCCATCTGCTTTGACGCCTGCCATATCCATCATTAATATGGCGTTCCTGGTGGCCTTTCCTCCCGGATGATTGTTGAAATAGATGAAAATATCATCGGCCGAATGCTTTTCTATTGTTTTCCAAATGGATCTTACCTGGTCCTCAGAATACAGGTAGTCGTATCTGGCCATACCCTGGCTTTTGCCTCCCCACATTGAAACATTTCTACCATGCAACCTCACATAATCCCATTTTTCATTCGTGCTGATACTTGAATCTATGCTGAAATCCGGGCTGTCCGGAATTACAAACCCTGTTTTAACAGAGGTTAAAGTGGCGGATAGACTTTCCTTTCCCATCAGATCGATGTTCCGGACCTCTATCCTAGGTTTTATTTCACCTGCATCTGAATCTTGGATCACCGAGATCAGGTTTTTCAGCTCACTTTCCCCATAGAAAGGAGGAAGCTGAAAAAGTGTCATCCCCAGAATTCCGGAGTCCCTCAAAGGCCATATAAGGTCCTCGAGAAATTTATCCATTAGAAATAGAGCCTCTTCAGTCCCCCTTGAGATAGACTCATGAGTAATAGTTCTGGGGGCCTTGACAGAAAACTGGAAAGCTGACCCAGAGAATCTTTTTATCCAGGACTCCAGAAGTTTATGAGAGATATCCCCGTAGAAGGATGAATTTAGTTCCACTGTATTGAATACAGAGGAGTAGTACCCTAGCTTGTCTTTTGTCCCTTTTGGGTAAAATGGGCCTACCCAATCCGGATAAGACCAGCCGGAACACCCTATGTGAATCAATGATCCCTCAGGATGTCACGGGCAATTATTACCCTTTGAATCTGATTTGTACCCTCATAAATCTGTGTTATCTTTGCATCCCTCATGTGCCTCTCTGCATTCATGTCTGTTGTGTAACCGTATCCGCCAAAAAGCTGAAGGGCGTCTGTAGTTATCTCCATAGCAACATCAGATGCGTAAAGTTTCGCCATTGACGAAATCCTTACAGAATCCTCATGTCTATCCCACATTTCGGCAGCCCTGTATGTAAGGAGCCTTGCAGCTTCCAGCTTAGTGGCCATATCTGCCAGCATAAACTGAATTCCCTGGAAATCCGCTATCCTCGTGTTGAACTGCTTTCTCTGCTTTACATAATCCAGCGCCTCATCCAGTGCACATTGAGCAATGCCCAGGGCCTGTGCAGCTATGCCTATCCTGCCGGAATCTAGGGTCTCCATTACAACTTTGAAACCCTTATTTTCTTCGCCCAGAATATTACGGCTGGGAACTGAAACATTATCAAAGACAAGTTCGACGGTGCTGCTTCCTCTTATTCCCATCTTATCAATATCCCTGCTTATCTTAAATCCAGGAGAATCTGAATCGACGACAAATGTGCTTATTCCCCTGTGACCCTGAGATGGATCTGTTACTGCATCAACAACGAAGAATTTGGCTAACCTTCCATTGGAAATGAAAATCTTATTCCCATTCAGTACATAATGATCTCCTTTCTTCTCTGCTTTAGTCTTAATTGAAGCTGCATCACTTCCTGCACTGGCCTCTGTAAGCGCAAGCCCCCCGATCTCGCCAGATGCGACTCTTGGCAGATATCTCTTCTTAAGGTCCTCTCTCCCGAACATAATTACAGGATCTGCGAAAAGTGTCAGAGCACCGTCGAGTACAAGAGCAGTGCTTGGGCATGCCATTGAAAGTTCTTCTATTAGCCTTGTAAGGAAACTGAATGAGAGGCCCGCACCCCCATAATCCCTGGGAATGCAGGCGGCAAAAAGGCCAAGGTCCCTCATTCTCTGTATTATATTCTCTGGAACCTTCTTCTCACGATCTATCTGGGCAGCAAGCGGTTTAAGTTCTTCACTGGCAAATCTTTTGACGTATTTCAGGACTGTCTCTTCGTCCTCAGTAAGATTGATCCCTGCCATTGTTTGTGATTTACTTCAGGGATAAAAAAAATTGGTAGGAAGTATTCAGAGCTCTTTCTTGAGTGACTGCAGAAGATCGCCATCGATTCTGGCTGATTCTCTGTATCCTTCTTTGCGAGTCTCTATGTAGACATAGTGGGATTCTAAAAATTTTTCCTTTTGTGAACTGTTGAACCTGAACCTAAGGTACTGGAGAGTCGATTCAAGCACATCGGTTGACCTGCCTTCCTCGGGAATTGCTTTAATCTCTGATCCATCGAATGTAATATAGACCGTTTTTTCTATCCCGGCAAGCTTCGGAAGTTCCCTCATAAGTGTATTTTCATCAGATATTTCAATGAACATTGAAACGCTTAGTTCCCCCTTTGAAGGAAGAAGTTCACTGTATACACTAATCAGGCGCTGTATCTCATTTTCATCGTGAATGTTCTCAATGAGTATCATTTCATTGATCTGGTTAAGAACTGTCTCTCTGGACTCAAAAAGAAAACTGAACGTCTTTGTGCTTAGCCTTCTGCTCTTCTTCAGGCTGATTATCTTTTTTGTATCCTCCTGTCTGTGCTTTTCATAAATTTCTGGGAGGAGAACTTCTTTCCTCCCGATTTTAGAGGCCATAGGCTACCGCCATCTTATTTCGGAAGTGCCTTCAGAGTGTCCTCATACTTCTTTGCGTGTGACTTCTCTGCCTTTGAGAGTATCTCAAACCAGTGCGCTATATCATCAAACTGTTCTTCTCTGGCAACCTTTGCAAAACCTGGATACATCTGGCTGTACTCATATGTCTCCCCTGCAATTGCAGACTTAAGGTTCTGTTCTGTTGTTCCTATTGGCTCCCCAGTAACAGGATCACCCACAGCTGCAAGATATCTAAGGTGGCCGAATGCATGGGCTGTCTCTCCATCTGCTGTCGACCTGAATATTGATGCTACTTCCTGTAGACCCTCCTCGTCTGCCTTCTGCGCAAAGTACAGATATCTTCTGTTTGCTTGAGACTCACCGGCAAATCCTGCTTTGAGGTTTTCTAGAGTCTTGCTCTTATTTAGTTCCATTTCTTCACCATCTCTGGATTACCAGTTACTATAAAAAATTTTTAGGAGCAGGTATTTGTTGATATCTATACTAATTTAGCCTTCCTCTGGGCAAGAAGAAATATCCCCAGATCAAGAGGAACTTCGTTCTCACCTTTCCCGATATTCACAATTTCCCCGCCGAACTTTATCACATATTCAGCTTCCATGAAAACATTCACTGTTGAATCTTTCCATATTTTTGCCCTGCATTCTCTGAGCGGTTCATAGTGCTTCAATTCGTCAATATTCAACGGAGTAACTGCGAGGCCCGTCTTTCCATGAAGGCTGCCAGGAAGCCTGATTAGCCTGTGTATATCGGTAGTGACAGGCTCATCTATTTCACACATGATTTTCTCCCTGACCTGGCTTATGATGTGTGCCAGAACAAGTTTGTCCTGGTCGTCAAGATGCTGATATTTCTCATGGCCAGGTCTGGTAAAAATTGTCAGCTTGCTTTCGGCTGAAGTGCCAGCTGCAGTTTTCCTTAGTCTTGATACATATGGGCGAACGCTGCGGCCATCACCAAGAGCCTCCTTCAGTAGTGAATTCTGCGATGATTCTATGTCAGTGAAGACTTTACAGAACTCCCTGTCTATCTCTTCCCGCCATATCCCGGTGATTCCTGTTCCGTCATTGATCATTCTCGGGAAAGAGGATGAATCAAGGCCTTCTCCTCTTATGTAGTTGGTTATTTCTCTGCGTGAGTCTGAGTTTAGATTGTAAATAGATTCACTCTTAACATGTATATGATAACCCCTTCCCCCGGAAAATGTCACAAGTATGGATTCCGGATCCATTCCAATATCACTGAGAAGAAATCTTTCCACAAGCCTTAGGGTGTGTTCTCTGACAACATCCAGTATCTGGTCATATCTGGGGTTTCCTGGAACCTTAATGTGATCTGCGTCAAGGTCGAAAATGAGCTCAGCACCCATCCATTCCTTATCGGCCATGATCCTTTCTTCAGGCTTTCTGTAGTATGCTGTTGAATAATAAAGGTGACGGGGGACTGTTCTTTCCCCGAATCCCTTAAGATCTTTCATACCCGTCACTGACCGGTGGCGTATCATGGTTCCCATAAAGGGAATGAATCCGATCTCTCTCTGATGAATCAGATCCACAGGATCAGGTGACCATGATCTGTAATAGTCTTTGAAAGCATTTCGTAGGAATATCTCTGGATTTTGCTCTCTAATCAACAGGGCTCAATAGGAGAATATATTAATAGGGTTTCTCATTGTGCACGGAATATGCAGATAAATAGAATTCTGCTGTTGTCAATTACATCTATGATGGTTTTAATTCTTCTCTCTTCTGCATTTTCTTCAACCATTTCCCCTGCCAGTTTTGAGGTTAAAGTCAATACTGACATCTCTACACCTGTGAGCTTTGATAATCAGACACAGTTTACTGTTCTTCTGAATCCTGAGCCAGAAAGCCTTGCTATTCTGAATGAGAATATCCATAAATATACCGGTACGCTCAGTTCGGATAGTGGACTGATAAATTTCAGGGTTGAGGATAAGTATTTCAACAGTGTCAACAGAGTTCTTTCTGAATTGAAGGGCGGAGTGGTTTCCGACTATTTTTCAGTTAATCAGTCTCAACCGGTTTTAACAGATCTGCTATACAGCAATGCGACCCCATATCAGATAGCTCCATTTGCATATACCCCTTCAATGATTGCGAACGCATATAACTTTACCCAGGCCTATGCCAATAACGACAGTGGCAAGGGAATAACAATCGGAATAGTTGACGCTTACGGAGATCCGAACATTCAGTATGACCTGAATGCTTTCGATCACTTGAATGACCTTCCTCCTGTTAACCTGAGCATCTATTACCCCTCCGGTAAACCTCTCAGTGTGAACAGGCAATGGGCAATTGAGACCTCCACAGACGTAGAGTGGGCACATGCCATGGCCCCTCAGGCCCGAATTAAACTCTTCGTAGCTCCTGATGACGGCCTCACAACACTTATGAATGCAACCTCCATGGTGATAAGCAATGGCCTGGCCAGCATAATATCATTAAGCTGGGGTGTGCCTGAAAGCAGTATTTCATCCTCGGAGATAGGAACGTATTCTGAAATGATTCAGCAGGCTCAGTTCAGAGGTATATCAGTTGTTGCAGCAAGCGGTGATCAGGGAGCCCTTGACGGCAAAACAACACTTACCGTTAATTTTCCGGCATCCGATCCCTATGTACTTTCTGTTGGCGGTACCTCTCTCTCATTTCTGAATAAGGATTCTGTTGTACAGGAGGGGTGGGGTGGAAACATTAGCGGAAAGACATACGGCAGCGGTGGGGGTTACAGTATGTATTTTCCCAAACCATCATACCAGAACGGAATAAAGAACATAACAAATATGAGAGGGGTTCCTGACGTCGCCATGGATGCTGACAACTATACTGGAGTTCAGGTAATTACTGGTGGTGGACAGTACAGGATTGGAGGAACGAGTATAGGTGCACCCATATGGTCTGCTGTGCTCGCCCTGATTGACAGTGCCGACAATACAACAATCGGATCTCCGGACCCTCTTTTCTATCAGATCTATCATTCCGATTACTACAATATATCTTTTACACAGATTTACTATGGCTCCAATGGGTATTATTCAAACTCAGCTGGCTGGAATCCTGTAACAGGGCTTGGTACCCCGAACGTGTGGCAGCTTGTATTGAGTTCGGAAAAATTTCTCGCACCTTACGGAGCCCGACTTCAGTTCGACCCATCAGGCTATAACTTCAGCGGACTGGAAAGTAACCTGTCCATAAGCGGTAAACCATCAGATTCAATAATGGCTAATTCCACATTTACGAATTCATCTGACCTCTTTTATGTTTCACTGTATGCTGATAAAGAACAGTTCTTAGAATCTGGTATTTTAATCCACAACGATTCCTACAGAGCAGTCCTGTATCTGAGGAATTATGGATTGAACTATACCAAATACGGTCCTGTGATGAGCCTGCCGGAATCAATGGCCTTCTCCCTGGATATCAATGAGAATGGGACAGATATAACATCTTCCTCTGGCGGTACCTCATTGAGCCTTTTTGCATTTATGAATTTCTCGGGTGCTGCTATGCCCAATATCGGAGAGAGTATTCTTTACGGGAAGGATAACTCATCCTTCATATACAATGGGACATTCTCAAACACCCACGCAGTATACGGAAACAAAACAGTTAGCCTCAATCCGGAATTCATGGAGCGATATTCCAGCTCTGGTAACGGCTTCAGCAATATTTCTGTATCTGGCTCAAAAGGAAACTACACGTTTTTCAGGGGGATGTCCCAGGCATATACTCAGAAAACGACTGAAACTCAGCAATTGATACTGTTCAATGAAAGTTTCGCATATCCTTCCACAGTCTCGTTATCCCTGGCAACAAACAACTCAAATGTCAAGTGGCTGGTTAATGGAACAGCTTTAAATTCGGGAAAAGCCGATTTCCAATCAACGGGAGGCTCCTATACCGTGGAAGCAGTTTATGCGAATAACGATACAGCCATCGCCTATAGGGAAATAACAGTGCCAGGGCTAAGAGAGTCTGATCTCAATGTTAGCTCCTCCGTCTCATATTTACCTGGGGTCCCTTACACAGCTGTAATAGACAACGGTATAACCTATACTGGAAAAACTGGCACCCAGCAGAGGATTGTTCTCACTAACAATACTGATTCTATTTCACTTGCCTCCAAAGGGTTCAACACTACTGAATTGACAGTAAACGCTGCCACATACCTCAACCTGTCCATTGAACCCATGAGAGTCGTTTTTGAATTCTTTGTATTCCAGCCGAATTCAACTGTCGCTGTTGGAGGGACTGCATTGGAGGGAGTCAATGGGACATTCGGGCCATTTTCGGCTTATGTCAAAAGGCCTGTTAATGTAACAGTCACATCCAGAGGATTCAATAATTACAGTATATCTGTAACTCCTAAACCGGGAACATATTACAGAGAAACCGTAGCTCTGGATCCTCTGAATTCATCTCTGATTAAGGTTTCCGGACACCTATTTGACAGTGTCTTCGGATTTAATATTTCAGGAGGCAGGGTATATTCAGGCAATGATCTACTGGCCTATGTCAATTCAGAGGGGTATTTTGTGTTCTATTCTGCTCCGGGTGATCTGAGCATCAACATAACATCACCACTTTATGAAAAATACAGTGGAATGACAGATATAACAGGTTCAATATCTCCCCTGAAAATTTATCTCACACCTCTTGATATCAGCATATCTTCGAGGGTCATACTCTCATTTGGGAGATATTTTCCGTTTCTCTTTTATTTCTCCTATATCTCTTGGACAACATATACCGGTTCCGACTTTTCCCATTATGAGATATACATTTCTGGAAATCCCCAGTTTTCAAACAGCAGAGCCATCACTATTGGGAAACAGACAAGCAGTTACACATTCCTGACTGGAGTAACGCCATTCCATACAACCTATGTGATCCTGGAACTTTATCTCAACAATTCCCAGCAATACACAACACAGAGTTTAAAAATAACATATTCCAACCCTTACTACATAGCAGCAAATATCGCACTCACAGGAGGATTGATCTTCTATGTGGCACTAATGATTGATTATCTTTATCTCAGGAAAAAAAGGAATAGAATTGAGGAATGATATAACTTCACAGTTCATCCATAATTATCTCCCTGGCCAGAGACATATTTTTCAGCTTCTTAAAACCGATTTCCCTGGACCTTGTCCTGAGACCGCAATCAGGGTTGAGCCTTATAATTTCTGGCTTCTCGACATATCTCAATGCCTCTCTTATGCGGTCTGTTATTAGTTCAACGCTTTCAACAGTATCAATATGAACATCTGTTACACCAATGCCGAGGAATTTTGGCACATTAAGGGAAGTATTAATCTGTGTGAAATATTTTATATCTGAGAAGCCTGGCCTGGCAGATTCACCAGTACCCAACTGAAGGAGATCCCGGTTGGAATACTCAAGGTTCAGGCCATCCAGATGCAGGTCAGGTAGTCTGTCATATAGCATTCTATAATCCTTGCTGTAGCATACGTGTATAGATGTTTCAAGTCCAGTGAGACCCTGAACAGATCTGTTCACAGACTCTATAACAATGTCCATTTCAGAAGGGTGGGTTGTGGCGGCGGGCTCATCTATCTGGACCTGCATAATTTCATCTCCCCTGTATTTTCTCCATACCCCATGGATGTATTCAATTTCACCCCTGATCAGGTCAGCAAATGCGTTGGCAAGTTCCAGCCTTGTTCCGTAATGGTCATTGAATGACCAGTCTGCCATTGTATATGGGCCTGTTATAGGTATTTTAAGAGGGGCATCCGTGTGCTTGAGTATGAACTCCAGCTCATCTGCATGAGGTGACTCTACAAGTGAAATCTCCCCTGATACACTGCCCTTATTGTAATACCTGTTGTCAAACGACCTTACCTTTCCGTGAAATTCTATATTTCTGATTTTCCTTGCAAGATATTCATACATTTCCCACCTGAACATCTCTCCTGCTATTCCATGGTTCATTATGCCACTGTCTGAGAATAACTTGAGAGTTTCAATTGAAGCCCGCCCTGCTACATCTTGAAATTCAGGTTTGCCTTCAATTGAGTGAAATGTTCTGCTAAGATACTCCGGCTTTCTGAAGCTACCTATTTCCTGAGTTATTAGTATATTTTTATCTGACACTTGAACAACCCCCTAAGACTCTGACTTTCTTATCAGCTACAGACCTGGGCAGAAAGTCAAGATAGTCATTTGAAGTTAAGATTACATTCTCACCGGTGTCCTCTATTTTTTCCAGAATATTGTGACTGCTCTCAATACTTGTAGAATGTGCATCAATAACTGCAACACCTTTGCGTTGAGAGTATTGCAAAGTCTGATCACCTGAATCCCTGGAGGATTCTATGAGAGAATAGAATTTTTCTGATATAGAGGACAGGTTATCCTTTCCGGGTGACCTACTGAAAAATATTACAGTCTTTGAGGGGCTCATAACTTCTTTGTATACGGAGTAATCAAAATGACCCGGGTCAGAACCTTCGAAGACAAAGAGTTTCTTTTTTCCTGCATTTTCCAATATATCACTGTAAATTGGTATCATATTTTCTGTGAATTCTTCCTCATTAATTCTGGCAGTTTCTGACATAGTATAGAAGGTCCTCAGCCCTGGCAAGAATGCCCATTCTGAATTGCCATAATAGAGAGGGGGTGGCAACCCATCTTTCGAGTCTGGCTTAAGATCTGGGTTTTCATTCACTGACAGGTCTCTTCCCACTACAGGAATGCGATAGAATGTGTTTGTTTCATGATATCTTGTCAGTGGGCCAAGTTCTATACCTTTTATCAGTGTACTGAACGGCCGGAATATGTCGTACCAGTTGAAGAGTGGTGAGGCCCAGTGATCAATACCGGATTCAGCCCATTCGCTCTCTACATTATCTGTTTCCTGTCGTAAGACATTTACAAGGTCAGAGGTGCTGACAATATTCCTTTCCCACCTTCCTATCCTTATTCTCAGTTTCTCGCTCTTCGGATAAATTCCAAACAAGACCGTCTCTATTTTCTTCATTTATATGCACTCCAGTATTTCTGCTGCAAGCTCTGTCTTTCCCATTGGCATCAGGTGAATTCCGTCCACGTATCCTTTGAGGTCATCATATGCGTCCTTTATCAAGCGGGATGATACCTCCTCTATTTTGTCTGCACTTTCAAGTTTTTTTCTGCTCTCGTCAGATATCCGGGAACCCATCTTATCAAGAAACTTTATCTGCCCCTTTCTGGTCAATGGCATGAAACCCCCAAGAAGTTTGAAGTTTCTCCTTTGAACCCATTCCTGCTTGAGATAAGAAGAATCGAATATCACCTGTGATATAAAAAAACCTGATCCTCTTGATATCTTTGATCTTACAATTTCTTCCTCCTGTTCCCTGAATGGATTCATTGCAGAGCCAACAGAAACGTCTACAGGCATCATTCCTTCCGGAAGTTGGGCAAACGAACCCCTGATGCAATCGATAAGCCCCAGTGTGTCCACCTCTCTGACCTCCCTGGACATGTGCTTTGGGTCAATTGGATCTCCGGATATGGTGAAAAAATTTCTTATTCCGAGCTTGAGGGCAGTAAGCACCTCTGTCTGTATCTGAATCTTGTTCCTGTCTCTAGGGGTAATGTGGGGAACTGGAATCATATCACTCTGAGAGGCAATCAGGTATGTTGCTATCACCGGATCGATTCCTGGACTTCCCATTGGATTGTCAGGAGATGTGACCATATTTGCTCTGTCGGTCAGCCTAATTATTGCTGATAGGAATTCTTCTGTGTTCAACGATTTCCTGGGTACTATCTCCACCGACCTGATTGGACCGCGGAATTCCGTGATAAGATCTCTTCTCACTGTCTTTGCATTATGACATTACTAATAATAATTATTAATAAAAAAATTACTCACAGTACTTTAATGTTTAAATCTCGAACCTGACACCCTGAGAAAGAGGGATGTCCTTACCATAATTTACAGTAACTGTCTGCCTTCTCATGTAAAGCTTCCAGGCATCGCTTCCGCTTTCCCTGCCTGAACCTGTCTCCTTTTCTCCTCCAAAAGCCCCTCCTATTTCGGCCCCTGCAGTGCTTGTATTCACATTTACAATGCCACAGTCTGACCCCGCAAACGAAAGAAACTGCTCCTCTTCCCTCAGATTTTCTGTAAATATTGATGAAGAAAGACCCTGCGGAACTGAATTGTGTATCGTTATTGCCTCTTCAAGGGTTCTGTATTTGAATACATAAAGTATGGGGGCGAACGTCTCTACTTTTGTTATTTCCATTTCAGGTTTTGCCTTAATAAGAGAAGGGCGGACATAAAATCCATTCTCAAGGCCTGGAACTTTTATTGGTTTGCCATGAACGATTATTTTCCCTCCCTGTTTACTGGCTGTTTCAAGCGCTTCAGTATATTTAATGACAGCCTGCTTATCGATCAGAGGGCCCACAAGAATACCGTCCTTTCTGGGATTCCCAACGGGAATATTTTCATAAATATTCTTCAGCCTTTTGATAAATTCATCGTAAATGGCCTCATCAACGAGTACTCTCCTGGTGCTTGTGCACCTCTGGCCCGTGGTTGCCAGAGCCCCGAAGGCGACTCCCTTGAGCGCTATATCCAGGTTAGCATGCCTTGAGACGATTGCACAGTTGTTTCCCCCGAGTTCCAGTATCGTTCGGCCAAGCCTTAAAGAAACTTTCTCATTGACACGCTTTCCTGTTGCAGTTGATCCGGTAAACGATATGAGCTTCAGACGGCTGTCTTCTGCCATCCAGTCCCCAACATCACCACCCTTTCCATTGACGAGTGCGAATATCTGAGGAGCTTCCATTTCATTTAGGGTCTCTGAGATAACTTTCATCACCCCTATTGAAACAAGCCCTCCTTTGGTAGAAGGCTTCCATAGAACAGTATTCCCACAAACTGCGGCTATGAATGCATTCCATGACCATACTGCAGATGGAAAATTGAAAGCGGAAATAACACCTATGGTGCCTATGGAATTCCAGATCTCCATCATCCTGTGTTCTTTTCTCTCACTGGTCATTGTCAGCCCGTATAGCTGCCGGGATAACCCAGAAGCAAAGTATGCAATATCTATCATCTCCTGAATCTCTCCTTCCCCTTCTGCCACTGTTTTTCCGGCTTCTAGAGAGACCAGTGCACCGAGTTTGGACTTATTCTTGCTCAGTGAGTCACCAATAGCCCTGATAATGTCTCCTCTCTTGGGAGGTGATATTTCATTCCACATTTCAAATACCTCTTCCAGATATTTGACGGAATTGTCATATTCTCTGCGATCTGCAAGTGTAAAATAAGAATTCCTCAACCCATCTACAGGACTGATAGAAGTGTACGTCTCTGCTCCTTTTGTTTCTGCGAATTTACCATAAAAAACTCCGCTTTCCGTATTTTTTATCCCGTTTTCCTTCAGAGTCTGTTCCCTGAAGGAACTGAAATCATCTCCTGACATGAATGGGTAATGTCCGGATCAGTTTAGAATTTTTGGGAAAACGGATCATATTTCCTGTATTCTCTGAACCACCATCATTGCAAGTTCTATTAGAAGATCCAGGTCCGGTGTTCTTCGTGTTCCTTTAATTGAATTTAGTGCTGATTCCGTAAATGATTTTGCTATGGAAAATGAATAATCAAGGGATCCGGATGTTACTATTATTTCCTTTATTCTTTTATCATTATCCTGATCGGAGGGGTTTTCCATTAGACGCACAAATTCCGCTCTTTCCTGAGCATTGATATTTGCAAGTGCATGAATGAATGGAATTGTTATGGCGCTATGCTTCAGGTCCGTAAAAACTGGTTTTCCCATCTTATTTGGGTCACCAATGACATCCAGTATATCGTCAGTAACCTGAAACGCCATTCCAAGGTTATATGAGAAATTCTGCAGGCTTTCCCTTACCTCAACAGGGGCACCTGAGGCAACCGTGGCTCCCAGGGCGCAAGCTTCGAAGAATTTCGCAGTCTTGTTGCTAATTATCTGCAGATAAGTATCCTCTCGAAGGTCCATGTTGCCTAGGTTGACAGACTCAAGTATCTGACCCTCTGCAAGCCTGCTTGAGGCATCGGCCATAATTTTTGATACCGCGGGGCCGTATCTTGAACCCAATTCATATGCCTTTGCAAAAAGATAATCTCCCACCACTATTGCATTGTCAATTCCATATATGCTGTTTAAGGTGGGTCTTCCCCTCCTTGTGGCGGCCTTATCAATAATATCATCATGAAGCAGGCTTGCCGTATGGATAAGCTCATAGCCCGCTGCCAGATCGAGGATGTTCCTGTAATCGGCGTCGGTACTTATCTGATAGGCAAGAATTGTGAGCAGGGGTCTGAACCTTTTCCCCCCGGCCTCAATGGTGTATCTGGACATTGAAAAGAGATCCTCCTGGTCCGACTGTATAGATTCCAAAAGCCTGGAATTGACCTCGGATACTTTTCGGCCAAGTCCTGAACCCCATTCATAATAATCCTTCATCAGCTCACTTTCCATTCAGAATTTTAACTATGCATTTAATTATTTTTGAAAAAAATCTTAACAGGATACCTCTTGTTCAGAATCTGAAATTATGAAATGGAAATTTTATCAAAATGGGATTTAAAACGTGATAAAATCATCGTGTCAGAGTTATTTCTATTGAGGAAACGTTGGATTCTCCCCTCTCACCCTGGAGTGTCTCTGTTGCCACCTTAATAGAGTCATACTTGGCTTCATGAATGAATTTATGCCTGGTAATCTCTGCTATATCTACAGCTTTGCTGATAGCTTTCCCCCTTGCTTTTATGACAATCCTGTCAACGTTGCTGTTGAACTGTGTCACAACAGCCAGTACGTAATTCATAGTAGGTTTTTTGCCAACGAAGATAATGTTTTCTTCAGCCATTGTAATCCCTTATTTTCCAATTGGACTTTACTATTTAACAATTACTCTCTAATTTATGGCGGATAGATATTATATCTCCAATATTCTCTAAAGGAATTTTGTTTTGTGTGAGAGTTAATGTAAAATGGCTAACTCATCCTGATCAGCGTATCTGTGCTGCGGACACCATCTATTTCTCTAAGACTATCGACTTTCTCGTTCAGCTCTTCCATTGATTTGCAATGGAAGTGAAGCGCTATATCGAATTTGCCTGAAAATTCATATATCTCCTCGAATCTTCTGAGGAAGTATTCCTTAATATATTGACTCTTTTTTGGATCTATTCTAACAAACACTATGGCTTCTATGCCGTCGTTTTTTGAAACTATTGTAAACTGCTTAATAATGTTGTTTTCCTGGAGGATCTTGATTCTCTTGCGAATTGCCCCCTCAGAAAGATTCAACCGCCGTCCGAGCTCAGAATTCGATATTCTGGAATTCATTCTCAGATTCTGGATGATCTTCCAGTCAATCTCGTCCACGGTATCCTATAACTCCCGGTTTAATCTACTTTTCCAGACAGTTAAATGTAAATATCAAAGGAAAGGAGCTTAATTGATTAAAAGGACTGCACTTCTTTCTGTAACATACATTATGCCAGAGATTTGGAAAACAAATCATCTGTAGAGTGATTGGCCTTTATTCTCGTCGTAAGGCTGCCCTTTCCGAATCAGTTCCTTTGGCACCTTGTTCATTCTGATTATGTTTGTCGCCTGTACCATATAGAGCGGAAGCCCGGTATTGGGATCATTTCCACCCTTCATTATCGCTACTATTTCCATTTTTATCTGTATAACCGACCCATCCTCCAGCTTTACGGTGATCCATTTTGGCTCTTCTTCTAATTCAAAACCTACGAGTTCACCTTTATCCGGCATACCACCCTGAGGAATCATTGATACCGATTCCTGAGTTATATAAAAAGATAGAAGTGGTCTGTTTATTCGAAGTTTCAATCTTTATTTCGATTTTAAACAATAAATACTCATATTTTTTTTATATTTGCACATTACACTAGATAGTTAGGGTTTAGAATCTGATAGAATTAACAATCTCTTACTATTATTGTATTGCTCATTAAATTTTACGAAGTTGCTTTTTCTGTTCAATAAAACCTCACTATATAGTGACTTAAGATATGAGTTTCATAGTCGATGCAGTTCAATTTGCATCAGGTTTTTTCCTAACTTTGTATTGGTTCTATTTTTCATAGGCTCCCAAAACCGGTTCCCGTTCTTACAGCTAGTTGTGTTCCATCTTCGGTCTTTTTGTATTCTTTTGCAATGAATAATAATTCAGAATCGTTTTTAAAACCTTTTTTCCAGGGTTGGACAAACTGTTCAGATGCTTGATTTGTAATAAAGATAAATAAACTTATTGCAAGAAATATATACATCGCAGTAATTAAGATATTCTCACTACTTCACTTCCCAAGACAGGATATACCAATATCATATCCCGAATATCAGCATTTTTAATATATTCCTGGCGTATAAGCCAATCAATTGCGAGGGTAACAAAGCCTGGCCAACTGTGCAGGACTTAAGATTCTGTCTCGTAGGAGTTCGTGGGTTCAAATCCCATCCCTCGCATATTTTCAGTTGCATTATTTCTAAAGGTACTGATTTATTGATATACAGAATTTTCTCAAGAAATGAATACATGTTCTTCAAGTGAGTGTTTATTCTTGCTTTTAAAACCACATATAGCAGACTTTAAACATATTGCACTGGATTATGGAGAAGAAATTTGAATATTCACTCGCCATACTAATTTTCACAACCTTTATATTTATATGAATGACCGCAACAATCTAGCAAATATGACTTACTTCAGAAGTGTAATTTCACTAAAATATATATAAATAAGTATTTAAAGTGTCGTTTCATATAACGTACGTTAAAAATTATGTACCAAAAATAAATTATTATTGGAATGGATGTTTACTATTTTCATAATTTTTCGAATAGATTAAGTAGATATAATTTCGTAAATAGTCGAAATGAAACCTTAATAGATACATTATTAACAATCTTTTTACATTTGAATAAAAAATGATGAATAGTAAAGTATTTTATATTATCAGGTTAGCAACTTTTATAATCTTTGATAACATACTTGGCAAAAATGAGGGATCCGAAACAGATAGACAGCGGATTAGAGGGCCTCGTTGTTGGAAAGAGAATTATGATTTTTCCTTTTCTCACGGAACTTGGTGATGAAATAGATTCAGTTGGAGTACCTTGCTCAGAAACAGGAGGCGGTCCGTTGAAGCTTATTTCTTCGCCGTTAATAGGGGAGGTAGTAAAGAATAGCAATCGCAGATTGAATCTTCGACTTTCAGAATGGGACTGCATTTCAATAGAGTATGGAGACGTGAAAAATTTCGTGAAGCTGGCTGACAGAATCTAATTAATCTAAACTGGAATTATGTGATTGCAATTGGCATACTGCTGGAACTGTGAGAAGAAAATTGAGGGCGAATCCTGCCTAATGGGCGGGCATGAGTTCGATCTCTCATGTGCAAATGAGAGGATAGATCGGGCCAAGGAGCTACTGAACAGAATTATGCCTAATTTTCCTGGTTTTAATGGTTTCGGACTGGGTTTTGAAAACCCTGAATTTTTCTGGTATATTTTCATTGATAATCGGGAGCTCATTGAGCCGCTTAGAGGAGAATTTTCTGCTGCAGAAATAGGAATGAGCCTTTACCCTATAATTTCTGATTTTATAAGGCCTAAGGAACCCATAAGAACTACCCCTGATCAGAATTTCATAATTCAAGGAGGTATTTCTATTGGAAATGTGCCTTTTGATACCAGTGGGACACTTGGTTGCATTGTAAAGCAATATGACAGAAAGTACATTGTTTCAACGAGTTCTGTTCTGGGACCGCCTGGTTCTAAGATCCATGATGAAATTTCCCAGCCATCTGCTGAAGACAATAACAGGAAACTTAACATAATAGGAAAACTGGACAGTGCAATTCGCCCTAATGGAATAAGCAGAAATCATGTGGATGCAGCACTGGCTCAGGTGTATGGGCACATTAACTGCACAGCAAGGATAAAGGATATTGGGAGACCAACTGGATTCAAAAAAGCAACTATAGGAATGAATGTCAGAAAATCCGGAAAGGTCACATCTTACACAGAAGGAAGGGTTATAGCCACGGATGTTTCATTTCTCATATATAGAGAACCAAACCTTGTTCTTATGGTTGATCAGTTTCTTGTTGCTGCCAGTGAGTCTGAATTCTGCTCCTACGGGGACGAAGGCTCTTTCATAATAGACGGAAGAAACAACTTCGTTGGAATTCTTGTTCAATCTTATAAGGGAATGGCCCTTTGCTGTGATGGCGAATCTGCTTTTGAAAGGCTTGGAATATCAGATCCAAACTGTTTTGACGATCTTCCGGTAGAGGATTGATGAATTGGATATATCAACGCAATCTCCCGACACAATGAGATGCACAATCGCATACGAAGTTAAGTCTCCAGCTCTCAAACTCACATCAAGAGGGGATTCCCGGTTCCCGGTAATCACGTATTTTGGCCCGGACAAATTGATCTTCACCTACGTAATGGAAAAACAGGTGAAAACAAAGGAAGGGTCCATAATGTTAAATAGATCCAATATAAGAAAAGATGGTTCCAATTACCTCATAAAGTCATCTGATGAGGAATTTCAGAGATATTTTGACTTAGGATTCATATTTGCCATCGATTCTGCTGTTCTGGAGTTGCAGTATTTCAAAAAAGGATTACTTTTTCAGCAGATCCTGTTCAGAAAACATGATATCAATGCAATTTCAGATTTCTTGATGAGCATGTTGAAGTTTGATTTTGCAGAAATTTTCCCCCAATCATTTGCCGGAATAAATCTTGCCCATGACGAGTTGCCGTCCATAAATGCTGAGCACCACCTCAAAAGATACCGTCTAATAATTCCAACAGAAAACAAGAATAATTTTCAGTCTCTTCCCATTGGCCTTGAGGCTTTCCTTAAATATAATTCGACCGATGGGGTACCAAAGATCACGGTTTATCCGGAATATAATTGTAATTTAGAAGATTCAACTAATTACAGGGATCTGTTTAGCGAAGAGCTCAAAATAAACGGCATTTTGAGGAAACTGAACCTTACCATTATGGAAAACATGATCCCTATGATCGGGACAAAATATTCTGTCTCAACAGAAGGGATATTTTTTGATTTTCTTATTCCGTCTGATTTTTCTGGAACCCTAAACAGGACATTGCGACCTTTTCTTGAATGTGACTCAGAAAAATCAATTTCAGTGTCCTTAATAAAAGGGTTTGAGTAGGAATTCTTTCACATGAGAAAATTTGAGAAAAATTTGCCGTTGATTTTTATCCGATAAAATTATCATTTTATAAACAGACCTGGTTTTTGGGTATAAGAACCTGCAAAGCAAATTTCCAGTTGTTTCTGTACTAACATCAATATAGATGTCCCACGTCTAATTATAAATAAGATAAGGAAATGATTATACACTATTAAACGGAATGTTAATGGGACATATGAGGTGCTGTTTTGGGAGAATATGAAAGAAATCTCAGTGAGCTGACACTGAGTGTTATGGAATTCAATGAGAGCCATCCGGAGAAACTCCTTGGGCCACATCCATTAGGCTCCGGATCTTATATAATAAGATCTTATCTTCCAAGGGCAAAGGAGGCATGGATAGAAAACTCTGACGGTAAAATTGTAATGAAAATGGAGAATCCCACAAATGACCCACTTTTTGAATGCACCGTTGACTATGAGGATGTATCCAGTCCATATCTTCTATGCTTCAGTGATTCATCAGGGTATGTGGAAAGAAGATATGATCCATATTTCTTTAAAGCCAAAACTGGCGACTTTGAAATATACCTTTTCAAGAAGGGAGAGCTGCAGGAGGCCTACAATACATTCGGAGCACATATGGAATCGAGAGATGGGATTGAGGGGACAAGATTTACAGTTTGGGCACCCAACGCAGTTTCTGTTTCTGTAATAGGTAATTTCAACCACTGGATGCACGGAGCACACCCAATGACTAACATTAAGGATTCTGGGGTGTGGGAAATATTTGTGCCTGGAGTGCGTGAAGGGGAAGTATACAAATACGCAATCAAGAGCTCCCTTGATTTTTCTGTTCGCGAGAAGACTGATCCCTTTGCTTTCAGAACTGAATTGAGGCCAAATACTGGGTCCATAGTAGCTGATCTTGATTATAAATGGACAGATAAAAAAACAGGCTACAAAAAAAATAAAGATGGAAAATACAGCCGACCTATTTCAATTTACGAGGTTCACGCAGGGTCATGGAAAAGGCCTTCTGATAAAGGCAGAACTTTCCCTGATTTCAGGGAACTTGCTGAGAGCCTGATCCCCTATGTAAAAGAGATGGGATTCACCCACATAGAGTTCCTTCCCCTTATGGAGCATCCATTCGATGGGTCCTGGGGCTATCAGACTGTAAATTACTATTCCCCTACATCCAGATACGGGAAACCTGAAGACCTCATGTTTTTCATTGACAGGTGCCACCAGGAGGGAATAGGAGTGATCCTTGACTGGGTACCGGCCCATTTTCCGGATGATGATTATGGGTTGTCCCTCTTTGATGGCACGCACCTGTTTGACCATGCAGATCCCCGGCTTGGTTTCCACCCGGATTGGGGTACAAGGATTTTCAATTATGCCAGGAATGAGGTAAGGAATTTTCTCATATCATCTGCTATTTTCTGGCTTGAGATATATCACGCAGATGGGATCAGGATTGATGCAGTATCATCAATGCTTTACCTAGACTATTCCAGAAAGGATGGGGAGTGGATTCCAAACAGGTATGGTGGAAGGGAAAACCTTGATGCTATTGAGTTTCTAAAAAGCCTTAACGATATCATCCACACAAGAGACCCTCATGCAATAACAATTGCTGAGGAGTCCACAGCCTGGGGAGGCGTATCCAGGCCTACCTCAGAAGGAGGTCTTGGATTTGATTTCAAGTGGAACATGGGGTGGATGCATGATACTCTTTACTACTTTTCGAAAGACCCCATATACAGGAAATACGAACATGGGATATTGCCCTTCACGATCTGGTATGCTTTCAGTGAGCACTACATACTCCCATTTTCACACGATGAGGTTGTTCATATGAAAGGATCGCTCCTGAACAAAATGCCCGGAGACGAGTGGCAAAAGTTTGCAAACCTCAGGGCTTGCATAGGATTCATGTATGCGAGCCCAGGGAAGAAACTTCTATTCATGGGTAGCGAACTCGGGCAGGAACATGAATGGTCAGAATCTCAGGAACTGCAGTGGAACTCCCTTACAAATCCATTCAATTCCAGTCTGAAAAGAATGGTCTCTGACCTTAATTTCCTCTATATGAGTGAGAGTGCTCTACATGAGCTGGACAACGATCCCTCAGGATTCCGCTGGATTGATTTCAACGACTCTTCCCAGAGTGTTCTTTCATTCATGCGGCTGGATAGAAAGGCAAATGGGTTGATATTTGTATTCAACCTGACTCCTATTCCCAGACACAAATATGCCATAGGCGTTCCCGACTCTGGAAATTATGTTGAAATATTCAATACGGACAGTTCGGAGTATGGAGGGAGCAATGTCAGGAATGAAAATGAAGCAGTTGCTTCAGATCATCCAATGCATGGGATGGGACATTCAATAGAGATTACACTTCCACCACTGTCAATGATAATTCTGAGGAGGAAAATCAGATGAACAGAAGAAGCGACATCGTTATTGAAGAAGTGATGCCAACAGTTGACAACGGCAATTACCCGACCAAAGCGACAGAAGGTTCAGTACTTACTGTAACCGCTCGTATTTACAGGAGCGGGTCTTCCAGGATCAGGAGCAGAGTTGCTAGCAAACACTCATCAGAGAGAAAGTGGGAGTATGGCCCTCTGGAACCACTTGGAAATGATCTCTGGTCTGGAAGAATAAGTATACGGAAGAGAGGTTACTACCGGTTCAAAATTCAGTCATGGGAGGATGATTTCGGAACCTGGAGGGATGGTATCCTGAAATGGGCCAGTGCAGGCGAGGATGTGAAACAGGACCAGATTGCAGGTGTGCAAATGCTCAAAACCTACCTGAAGAATGCCAAAGGAAATCTCAGGTCGAAACTTTCCACAATAATAAAATCAATCGAAACTGCAAGCTCCTCTTCAATTATAGATATACTCACTGACTCTGATAACATTGAGACTGTATATCTCTGCCAGAGCCATCATGGGCTTGTGTCCAGCAGAACATTTTCAGTGCTGTCCGAGAGGAAATCAGCTTCATTTTCAGCCTGGTATGAGCTGTTCCCGCGTTCACAGGGCAAGCCTGAAAGCGGCCCCGGAACATTTGCTGACGTGGAGAAACGGATTCCCGACATTAAGGAAATGGGCTTTGATGTGATATACCTCACACCGATCCATCCCATTGGAAAAACAAATAGAAGAGGCAGGGATGGTTCCCCTAGAGCTAAGAAAACTGATCCGGGGAGCCCCTGGGCCATAGGAAGTGAACTGGGCGGGCACAAGGACATAGATCCTTCACTTGGAACTGTGGAAGATTTTTTACATCTTGTGGAAGAAGCCAGAAAGAATGGATTAGAAATTGCCATGGATATAGCAATTCAATGCTCACCCGATCACCCTTACGTCAAAGAGCATCCTGAATGGTTCTACAGAAGGCCGGATGGGAGCATACGTTACGCAGAGAATCCCCCTAAGAAATATTATGATATTTATCCTCTAAAGTTTGAAGGCCCCCACAAAAAGGCACTTTATGAGGAAATGAAATCTATATTCCTTACCTGGGCAGAGAGGGGGGTGAGAATATTCAGAGTGGATAATCCGCATACCAAGCCTTTCGAATTCTGGGAGTGGCTAATAGTTGAGGTTAGAAAGATCTATCCAGACTGCATATTCCTCGCTGAAGCTTTCACCAGGCCAAGCGTTATGTACAGGCTTTCAAAGATAGGATTCAGCAGTTCATACACCTATTTTACATGGAGAAACTATGACTATGAAATAAAGGACTATTTTACCGAAATATCCTCCGATCCATTACGGGCACATTTCAGACCCATGCTGTTCCCCAATACTCCAGACATATTGCCCCCTGTTCTTCAGACCGGAGGAAGAGCCGCATTCAAAATGAGAGCTGTCCTGGCCGCTACCCTGTCTCCATTGTGGGGAATATACAGCGGATTTGAGCTCTGCGAGAATGAAGCAATAGAAGGAAAGGAAGAATATCTGAACTCAGAAAAGTACGAGATCAAAAAACGTGACTGGTTTGCGCCTGGAAATATAAGAAAGTTCATCTCCATCCTCAACAGAATAAGAAAGGAGAGCTCAGCACTGATGGAAATTGGAAACCTTGAATTCCATGCTACAAATAATCCAAACATAATTTTTTATACACGTAAGTCCATTAAAACGGGAGAGACTCTTATGATCGCGGTTAACATCAACCCCTTTGAAACACATCAGGCCACTGTGGATGTGCCGCTTGAGAAGGTAGGGATATGCAATGATCTT
>DAHWLW010000115.1:0-12740 GCA_027343465.1 Thermoplasmatales archaeon
TGTTGTTAATTTAAACTATTTCAGAGACCATATTAGAGAAATAAAGATAGAAAAATATGGAAATATTGGGAAAAATTACAGGAATTCTGCCAGATGTTCCTTTGTGAGCTTTACAGGTGGAATATCTATAAGAGCCTTGCCCGCTATGACCGGATCTGATGTTTCATAGCTTGGGCCCTCCACATCATAGAGAACACCTATGGGTATTTTCTCTCCCCACTCCTGAGCCAGCTCATATGCCTTATGGAAGTCCTTTGTATCTGTCTCAGGTTTGTATACGCGCTTCCTGAAGTAATCATATGTGTTGATCTTATTGTAAGTAACACAGGGGCTGAAAACATCAATGAAGCTGAAACCCTTGTGCTGTATTCCCTTCTTTATTACCTCTTTAAGATGGAGGGCATCGCCTGAGAATGCCCTGGCAACGAATGTGGCGCCAGCAGTAAGTGCTATTGTCAGTGGGTTAAGGGGTTTCTCAATGTTTCCATCTGGTGTTGACTTTGTCTTCATTCCAAGTTCTGTTGTTGGAGAGGCCTGGCCCGTTGTAAGACCGAATATCTGGTTATCCGATACAATGTAAGTAATGTCAACATTTCTCTTAGCTGTATGGTAGAAGTGCTGTGTCCCTTCGAAAAATCCGTCTCCGTCCCCACCATATCCGATGACAGTCAGCTTTGGATTTGCCCATTTTATGGCCGAGGCAACTGGCAGAAGCCTTCCATGGAGCCCATGAAAGCCGTAGAGATTTATGAACTCAGGCATATTACTTGAACACCCTATTCCTGATGTGATCACAGAATCCTTTGGCTCTATTCCCAGATCTGCAAGTGCTCCGCTAATGGCTGAAAGCTGAGCAAAATTTCCGCATCCGGGGCACCAGTCAGGCTTTACTTTTCCTTTATAATCTGCAATTGTAACCATTTTAATCACCTCTTCAAAACTGCCTCTATCTCATCAGCGAGTGCACCTGGATAGAAGCTTTCTCCGTCATACTTTGTAACAAGCTCAGTCTTGACCAGAAATTCTGACCTCAGAAGCTTGTTCATCTGTCCAGAATAGTTGTTTTCCACAACAACAATTTTCTTCTTTCCTGAAAGAAGTTTGTCAATGTCAGGATTCAGAGGATACGGGCGGTTAATCTCCACTGCTCCAACCTTATGGCCCCTTTCCCTGAGTATATCCACAGCCTCCTCAACGGACCCCTGAGTTCCTCCCCACTGAACGACTGCAAATTCTGCATCTTCATATCTGTATGATGGAGTCGGCGGCATGGATTTTATGTAAGCGTCCAGTTTTTTCATTCTCTTCTTCATGGACTCAACTCTCAATGTTGGATCTGTGACGGCATCGCTCACAACATCTCCGTATTCGTTATGCTCATCTGAATCCTCGTTATGCGTCAGTCCGGCAGTTCCCGGGAAGGCCCTGTATGATATTCCATCCTTCGTGTACTCATATCTTTTGTATTCCTTCATGCCCGGTTCTGCAATCTTTCCCCTGTCGATTTTGAAATCAAGGTCCAGGTTTTCAACGGTTTCATAGTGTTCCGCAACGTAAAGGTCAGACATGACGATCACCGGTGTCTGATATTTTTCCGCAAGATTGAAAGCCTCCCTGGTCAGATAGAAGACATCCTCAACATTCCTCGGAGCCAGGACTATTCTCTGGAAATCACCCTGGGATGCCCCAAGGACAAGGTTAAGGTCGCCCTGTTCTGTCTTGGTTGGGAGGCCAGTTGATGGGCCTGCCCGCTGAGATTCGTATACAACAAGAGGTACTTCCATCATTCCTGCCATACCCAGTGCTTCAACCATCAACGAGAAACCTCCACCAGAGGAGCCTGTCATGGCCCTGACACCGGCATAGTTTGCACCTATGGCCATATTAATTGCTGAAATCTCATCTTCCGGGATCTTAACAAAAATTCCGAAATCTTTCTGATGTGATGCGAGATAGTGAAGGGCAGATGAGGCTGGTGTCATAGGGTATCCAACGTACATTTTGAGTCCTGCATTGACTGCGCCAAGACCCAGGGTCTCTCCCCCACTCATCAGATAGTATTTCTTGTTGGAGGTTTTCAGTTTGATCGGCAGCTTTTTGAAATTTGCCTTGTAGTATTCATATCCCTCTTTGGCAGCATTTACATTCTGCTCCGCAATCTCCCCCTTGTTTCCGAACTGGTCTCTTATAACTCCTGCAAGCGTTTCAAAATCAATACCTATAGAAGCCATTGCCGCCCCTATGGCAACTGTGTTCTTCATAAGGGCATTCTTGCTGTGTTTTGAGGCTATTTCATTCAGGGGCATCTCAACGTAGTCAAGATCATACTTCTGGAAATTAGTGAGCCCCTTGTCAAAAATTGCAACTCCATCCTTTGTCAGCGGGGATGCTCCGCCTTCATTTATTGAGGGGTTAGTATGCCTTTCAAGAGCATCCTTGTTCAATGCTATTAAAACATCAAGCCCATCACCCTGGGACTTTACCTTTCTGTCACTGGCCCTTATCTGATACCAGCTCTGTCCGCCTCTTATGATGCTTTGATAATAATTGTAGGTGTTTACATGGAGACCTATTCTTGTAAAAGTCTTTGCTATAATGAGGCCAGCTGATTGCACACCGTCTCCGGCAGCCCCTCCGACCCTTATAACTACCTCATCAGTTTTCATGATAAATCACTACTGTATTTCCCAAGTCTATTAAGCATTTTTTCTTGTTATAGTATAAAGGGAATTTTCGGCACAGGTTCACTTATCTGATATTGATTTCATAATGAATTAATATCCATCAGAAATATCCATGCATGTCGAGAAAAGAGCATGATGTCATAGGGGAGGTGGAAATTGCCGACCAGTACTATTATGGAATCAACACTCTCAGGGCCCGGGATAATTTCAGAATAACCGGGGAGACCGCTGACTCTGACCACATAGATTCCATCACTGCAATAAAGATGGCAGCTGCCATTGCAAACAATAAAGGAGGATGGCTCCCAAAGGACAAAGCTGGTGCAATTGTTGCTGCCTGCAGGGAGATACTTGATGGCAAACACCATGACCAGTTCATAATTGACAAATTTCAGGCAGGAGCCGGCACCTCATACAATATGAATGCCAATGAGGTTATAGCCAATCTCGCCCTTGAGCATGCAGGAAAGAAGAAAGGTGAATACAGCTTCATACATCCAAATGATCATGTGAACATGAGCCAGTCCACCAATGATGTTTATCCAACTCTGATAAGAGTTGTATCTTACAGGAAGGGCAATAAGGTGTTGGAGGAACTTGACCTTCTAATAAAAAGCCTCCAGAAGAAATCGAAGGAGTTTCAGCATGTTATAAAGACCGGCAGAACTCACCTTCAGGACGCCGCACCAGTAACATTTGGGCTTGAGATTTCTGCGTGGGCATATACGCTTGAAAAAGGAAAAAAGGCTTTGGAACAGGCCCTTGACTACATACTTGAGCTGAACATAGGAGGTACCGCAGTAGGCACTGGTATCAACACTTCACCGGGTTATCAGGATTCCGTTGTGGAAGAGATATCAAAAATAACCGGTCACAGTTTCAGGAAGAGCTATAATCTGCCTGGAATAATGGAATTTATGTCAGATTTCTCAAGGCTTATGGATGCAGTAACAGATATTGCTCTTGATCTTACAAAGATATCCAATGACATAAGGCTTCTTTATTCGGGACCAGGCGCCGGCATCCATGAGATCAGAATTCCAGCAGTGCAGCAGGGCTCCTCCATTATGCCCGGAAAGATAAATCCCTCAATAGCAGAGGCTATGAATATGATATGCCACTCCATAATGGGTGCCCAGCAAGCCCTAAACGTGTCCGTTCAGGCTGGACAGCTTGAACTCAACGTGATGATGCCACATATTGATTTTGAGCTGACCAGGTCGGAAGACCTTTTAGCCAATGGAATGAGGATGTTCAGAACGAAACTCATAGATGGACTGGAGGCCGATGAGGAAGTATGTAAAGAACACCTCAGCAGAAGCTTCGGTTCCGCTGCTCTGATGAACCCATACCTTGGTTATGATACTGTTGCAAAGATAGTAAAGGAGGCGGTAGAAACAGGGAAATCAATCAAGGAACTGGCATTAAAGACAGGAAAAATTGATGAGAAAAAATTTGAAGAGATAATGGCTTCAGGTATTCCCAAATAGGTCTGCTGATGAGGATATACTTCGAGTCGTATGGATGCACCCTCAACAAGTCAGAGGCGGGTCTCTATGTCAATAGCCTCCTTAAGGACGGGTCCACAATAGTAGATAACCCAGCCGATGCTGATCTAAGCGTTATATCAACATGTGTGGTGATAAAACACACAGAGAGCAGGATGCTTTCAAGGATACAGGAGCTTTCATCTGTTTCGAAGGTCAGGGTAATGGGATGCCTGCCACCAGTCAGTGGGGGAACTCTTGATTCTGAGGCCATAGAAGTCCTTCATCCAAGGGAGATGCGTTCATTCTACTACGGTGCACTCGATGACATTGAGATAAGGGAGCCTTCACTATTTGACGGAATACCCATAAACCAGGGTTGCACAGGGAATTGCAATTTCTGTATTTCTAGGGTTGCAAGGGGAAAACTCCTTTCCCGCCCCGTAAACAAAATAACCAGCCAGGTCAGAATGCAGCTGGAAAGGAAGATAGGCGAGGTGCGTATAAGCTCGCTTGACACTGCTGCATACGGAAAGGATACAGGCGTCAGGCTTCCAGGCCTCATAAGGGCCATATGCTCCATTGAAGGAGATTTCATGCTTAGAATTGGAATGATGGAGCCCCGGAATACCTATGAAATAGTCGACGATCTGATGGATTCATATTCAGATTCTAAGGTGTTCAAGTTCCTGCACCTGCCTGTACAGAGTGGCGATGATAGAATCCTTGATTCCATGAACAGAGAGTACAAACTGGATGAATTTCTCAAGACAGTTGACAAATTCAGGAAATCCTATCCTGATGGGACACTATCCACGGACATAATTTCCGGCTACCCAGATGATGACGAGGAAAGTTTCAACAACACCCTTAAAATGCTTGAACTGACCAGGCCTGAGATAATCAACATAACAAGATTTTCCCCCAGACAGTATACCAGGGATTTTAACAGGAAGCTGCCAGATTCCGGCAGGATTAAAAGATGGACCTCCGAATATACAGAAATGCACAGGAATATCACCAGACAGAAAATGGAAAGCCTCCATGGAAGAATTGAGAGTATTTTCCTTACTGAGAAAGTAAAGGATCATACAACAATGGGAAGGGACCAGTCCTACAGGGCTGTTGTTGTTCCAGGTGACCTACCCCTGTATTCGAGAATTGATGTTGAGATTGTGGAACACGGCAGTACCTATCTGATAGGAAAGCCCATCTAATTGATGGGGTCCACTGCTACAATTTCGTCCATAATGTATCTTGTGGGTTTCTTAATGCCAAATACCATCTGGAATTCCTGAGGAGTCAGGACAGGCATCTTGAACTTGTCTTCCTCATCAATTGGGACTCTTGGGCAACCGGTGAAGACAACTGCATCGCACATCATGTTTTCGAAGTCAGATGGCCTGGCCTCATTGGCCACAATCAGAACTGGATCAATGCCAATTTGCCTGGCCTGGGCCATTATTGTCTCTGCGAGCCTCATCCTGTACTGTCCTATTTTGGAATCTACAACAACGAGCAACTTTTTTGCATCTCTTGCCTGATATATCCTGGCATACCTTTTCCTTAAAAATCTGTCTGTTTCAGCACTTATATCCTCTATTCCTCTTAAGTTAAGATCAAGAATGAACACTGGCTTTTCGGATGAGAGCTGTGTTCCAATCCCATGAAACTTTCCGGTGCTCACGACCAGATAACAGTCCACCTCACCAGAAATTGAATGAGCTGCACTGAAATTGCATCCAAGAACCTGTCCAGGATACTTCATCCTGCTGTCCTGCTTCCCTATGACAGTACTGAATCCAAGCCTTTCCAGCTGGGTCTTAACCCTGTGCATCATATCCAGATACTGTATGGAGCACAGGAGTCCTATTTTTCTGTACCCCTTTTCTGAAAGTATCCCGTAGGCGGAGTCAGATATCTCTGGGAATTTCTCCATCCTCTTCTCTATAAATATAACCGGTCTGGGATATTTAATGTTGGGAATTTCGGAGTGGCCAAGCTGAACAATATAGTCCACTCCCTCATATACATCTTTATTGCCGATGTCGCATGCCCCGTAAAATGCTTCTGAAGTAACTATGACACTGAAATGTTTTGACAGTTCAGTGAAGTAGGAGAACACGTCAGGTTTAAGCCCATCAGGTAACTGCAATAGGACCCTCTTGCCTCCGTTCTTTGTTATTTCCTCTATTGCACTGCTTAGATCTAGTTTCAATGCCCACTCATCACTATTAAGAATTTAACAGATTCTAATAAAACGAACCGTTGTCATTGTAAATTATCTCTCCTCCCTTCATAACTCTGGAAATCATTCTGGAGCCGTACCGGTAAGGTATTTCCCTGTAGTCCGCTGCATTCAGTATGATCAGGTCAGCCGATTTTCCGGGTTCAATTGAGCCTATTTTGTTATTCTCCCCCAGTGAGAATGCTCCATTTATCGTGGCAGCAGATAGGGCTGCTTCGATTGAAATGCCACAGTATCTCACTGCAAGGTATATTGCAAACAGCATGCTTGTATTTCCAGAAACTGGTGAACAGTCAGTGGATATTGAGAATGGGACCTGGTTCTCATAGAACATTCCAATATCCGGATATTTGCCATCTTTGATGTTGAATGCAGTTATAGGAAGGAAATTCGCAACTGCGCCCGAAGCCTTTATCCTTTCCATGCCTGCCTTATCTGTTTCAAGGAGGTGATCAACGGATGCCACTTTCTGACCATTAAGAAGAGTGAGACAACCTATATTGGCAAGTTCATCTGCATGCAAGCGTAATTCAAACCCCATGGATGATGCGGCCCTGAAAAACCTCTCAGTGGACTCCTTTGAAAATGCACCTTTATCACAGAACGAGTCTGCAAATCTTGCCTTTCCTCTGAATAGAGGAAGCATTTTGCCCAGAACCATTTCCAGATAAGAGGATTCTGTCATTCCCTTTGGAATGGCATGCAACGGAAGGAAGGTCTTTGAAACCCCAATTATGCCAGTTGCAGATATCCTGTCCATTACTCGCAGCATTTTCATCTCGCTTTCGGTTTCTAGACCGTAACCTGTCTTCATTTCCATGAAAGTGGTGCCCGTTGATATGGCATCTCTGACCCTTTCAAGGCTCTGCCGGAATATTGTATCCTCATCTGTATCCCTGGTATCCTGAACTGTTCTGTATATTCCGTTCCCGGAGTTGAGTATCTCAAGGTAAGTCCTGCCCTGAAGCTTCTGATAGAATTCTTCATGCCTTGAGCCACCGTATACTATGTGCGTATGAGAGTCCACAAAGCCAGGCATTATCACCTTGCCCGACGCTTCTATGACTTCTGGATTCTCTGAGGATATGAATGAGTCCAGACGGCTGTCTGGAATTATATCTCTTATCTTTGAACCATCAATTACGACTGATACGCCATTCTTGATGGACAGTGACTCCATGGATTTTCCTGAAAGGGGTTTCCAGCCTGAACCCTCCATTGTCAGGATCTGGGAAGCGCCTTTTATGACCTTAAGGGGCATTCATTCTCTTCATGGTCATTTGGATTAATTTCTTTTGGCTTCCAATTCAGATGAAAATAGAACCAAATATAATGAAGAGAAAGAAACCGGCCGCAACGGGAATCAGGAAAGGAACCCTGTATACCAGGTATTCGCCTGAGCCCCTTTTCCTTTTGGCGAAGGCAATACCTGCTGCACTTTCAGCATCCCTGCTATATGGAATCCTAAATCCAGTTGCCCCGAATTTACGGAATGCAGAGGATATATGTATGAATTCAGCAAGAAGAAAAACAAGAGATGCAAGCACAATATAGAACAGTATGAAAACACCATTGGCAATAAGCCCATCAAGAGCAATGACACCCCTGAGTAGAGAGACGTTCACACCCGTAAATGAGAAAATTAAGGAAATTATTGCCTTCGTGTCTCCTATTCCGAAAAGCGTCTGTCTGAATCCTGTTATGAAAATAAGAGCGATTATAAAGAATTCAAAACCATAGATTGGATATGAACTCAGTGATGCCATAATTATGGCTCCAATCATCATCAGAACCCCAGAGATAATATATCCGTAAGAGGATGACCTCAGAAATGACAGAACGAAAGCTGCCACACCAAGAAGAATGAAGATGGGCGGACTGGATATCAGTATATTTATCACCACCCCGATCACAATAATAGGAACGAAAAGAAATGGATTAACTGACCTTTTTCTTGAATCCCTCTCCGCTCCATAAATTAGGGAAGTCGCCGTAACTAAAATCAGTAGAGATACAGCAATTGTGCCTGTTTGCTCAGATATCATTTCAAAGGCGACCGTCCAGATGAAGGAATGCTTTTAGAACTGAAGAATAGTCCAGGTTTCCCAGCCCAAGAAGCATGGCTGACCGGTATATGCTGTTAGAAACAGAAGATATTGGCATTGATAAACCTGGCTCCGCAGAAAGATCCTCAACCCCTCTCATGGACCGGGTCAGATCCCTTAATGAAGTTCCTGGAAGGAATTCTCCTTTCATTACCGTTTCTTTCTTCAGGCTTAGAATCTCCGAAGAACAGGGGCCCTGGGATATGATTTCCATTGACTGCTCCCGTGGGATTCCAAGCCTTTCTGCAGCCACAATGCTTTCAAGAGATGATGCAAGAATGGTTGCTGCAAGCTGATCGGCGATAAGTTTCATCTTCACAGACCCATGAGGGGATGCTAAAAAATGTTTTTGCGATGAATACGCATCTATTATTTCAGAAACCTTGCCATATGATGCCTGATCCCCGGAAACAAGTGATGTTATCCGCCTCTCCATTGCCATCTTAACATCTCCTAGCATTGTAGCTTCAATATAGTTAACAGCGGCCTCAGTGCACCTCACTGACAATTCTGCCGCCAGAGAGACTGATGTAGTACTAAGGTTCACCACGATGGAATTCGCCCTGATAGTGGACAGGAGGCCTCTCTCACCCATAAAAAAAGAATAGCATGCGCTGTCGCCAGTGAGGCACACAAAAATGATGTCACATGCAGAGGCCAGCCTGTATGGCTCGTCATAAAATTTAATCCTGGGAAAAAGAACAGCTTTTTCAGAATTTCTGTTATATACGCCTTCAACCTCGAACTTTCGTGAGATGTTTCTTAAGATTGGTATTCCCATCCTTCCAAGGCCGGCAAAACCTATCTTTGCCATTAAATCACAACCTCTCTATGCTCATAACCGGGGTGCCGGTATCCTGGAATGCACACTGAATAGAGCTGTACATTACGGACCGGTTGTCGAGATAGGATCTGACAGTATTGAGCGCCAGTTCCGGGCGATTATTTTCCTGGCTTATGTGTGTCAGTATTATATCAGAATCTTCTTTGGCCATTTTACTGATTGCTTCAGCTGACTGCTCGTTGGAAAGGTGTCCGGAGTCGCCCATTATTCTTCTTTTTAAAGGAAATGGATAGGATCCGGTTTTTAGCATCTCAAGATCATGGTTTGCTTCAAAGGCCAGTATATCGCTGCCTTTTGACTCCCTCAATAGGTCCGCTGAAACATGGCCAAGATCGGATACAACAGATATTTTTCTGCCTCCGCTCCTTATAACATAAGCTACCGGTTCTGATGCATCGTGTGATACGTCCACCGCAGTTACATTAAAATTTCCTATTGCCACTTCCCTTCCAATTCTGTATCCGGAGTCGAGGCGCATTGCTTCAAGGGTTCCCTTTCTGCTGTAAAGGTCGATATTCCTCCTGTTTATAAGTGATCTTGCCCCCTTGCAATGATCACTGTGTTCGTGGCTTATGAAAAGGGCAGTTTCATCAAATTTGAGATCAAGTCCGTCGATGAACGATGAATACCTCTTTAGTGAAATTCCGAAATCCAGAACAAGAAGGGTTGATGAATCCCATATGACTGTACAGTTTCCCTTGCTGCCACTGGAGATCATCCTGAAGAATATGGAATCCATAGATGGAAAGATTATGGAAATATCTTAATGTTGCCATCACTTCAGGTTGGCTTGCTGATTACTTCAAACTTCCTCTCATTTCTGAGGAATGCATAAAGGCCCCATACTCCGCCGATAGTTTCCAGAGGCCCGATTATGAAGAAGAACATCGGCACCATTATCAGTGCCTTCTTCCAGAATGGGGTTTTCTCTCTGGATACCTGATGGTTTATGTGGAGGCCGTTCCAGTAGAACCATATCCAGAAACTGAATGTGAACGCCCACATAACTCCCATGGGAGGAGTGATGATCTCAAACGTTATCACATGAAGATGCTGCAGAATCATCACTCCAAGAATGACATTCTGTGTGATCATGCTGCTCCAGAATAGCACAGAATAGATAAGAAGCAGCCTGTATTTCCATGGTAGTGGGCCGTAAACGCCAAGATTTGTCAGATCGACAAGCCATCTTCTTCTCTGTTTCAGCATATCCCTTACGCTTGAGGGGGAAGCTCCATAGGTAAATGCAGGAAGGAATGATGATTTTCCAGGATATTTGCTGGAAAAACGGAGCCCGAAACAGCTGTCATCAGAAATTGGCCTTGTGCCATTATCCCATCCAATCTCTTTCTCGACGTCACCCCTCACCAGAAGATTCTCACCATGCAATCCGACCAGAGGAGTTTTTAGCAGAGCAGTAAAGAAGTAGAACCTGGTCATGTCATCTGTTGGCCTCATTGAGTCCGCGAATTTGGCAATGATTGAGTTTGAATTGTCATGAGGAAATGCCAGTACGCCCTGAGCCAGAAGATACTTGTTTCCTTTGAATTTAATGTGTTCTGCTATAGCCGCTATGGTATCTGAACCCACAGAGGCATCATCGTCAAGGTGGAACAGCCAGGTATCCTTGCCAATCTCCCCCTTCTCGATGTGATATTCAAGTGCATACTGCAAAGCCCTGGATTTATTCAGGGATTTCATTTTGGTCTCATACGAGGAAGGCACAACTATCAGGTTTACATTCTTTCCTTCATATCTCTCCCTGATCTGATCTATACCCTCTGACCAGTCCTCAGTTACAAGATCAACTCTCCAGTTGTCAAGGTTTCTTGGAGCGAATTTAAGGATTGAGTCAACAACCCTGTAAAGGGCAGGCAGATTTGAAGCCTTGGCGATTGTAGGTATTTCAAAAATGACCTTTCTATCTATCCTGCCTGTGAATTTGGAAATTCTCATACTATGGGAGCTTAGAGCACCTACAAATGAAAGAATTATTATCGGCATCCCGAAAGACCATGAAAGCGTGGCATATATGCTGAAAGGAGTCCATACATTGCTGAAATTAACTATGGCCAGATAGATAACCGAAAAGAATATGGCAACAAGAACCCAGAGGCTCACCCCAAGCCGTGGACCAAGCTCTCTTTCTCCAGTGTTCCATTTCATAATATAAGTGGTTAATGTTTACTAAGATAAAATATCATCTATTGTCTGACATTATGTGAAATTACCTATCATGAAACCGGATATTTACTGGATAAAATTCATTTCTTTGGAGGTTTTTTCAGAGACCTGTATATTAAAAGGAAAATAACAATACCAAGGGCAATCCCTATGTATGGGGTCAGATCCAGTGGATATATAATTCGGTTAAGGCTTATGTTTTCTGTAATAACTGTTCCGTCAGACACTGTGAAATTATAATAGAACTGATAATAGCCTTTCTTAAATGCATGCAGAGAGTACTTTCCATTAACAAGGGACATGCTGAAATTATTACCGGAATAGTTCAATGCCTTTCCATTCAGGTATATTGAACTTCCTGACGGATATATTTTCCCCTGAATGATTGAATATTTCACAAAAGTTTCATTGATTGATGTGTTTTTTCCATTCACAGTGAAATTCCCGCTTGAACCCGGAGAATAATACTCAGTGCTATTTACCACCGTGTAGGAATAGCTTCCATTCGAGAGGGCAAAAGTTAAGTTATCTGTGGTGGCATTTTGATAATACATGTGGTTAACAATAATGCCCCACCTTGATCCGTTCGGAAGGTTTAAAGCGTGAAAAGTAACATTAAAGTCAACATACCGGAATGACACATTTACGTAAGTTGTTATGCCGTTGACACTGTATTCTCCTCCGGAGGATTTTATATCATTATTATCCGGACCAGGAATATATGAATATGACCCATCGGGAACATAAATTGTTATCTGGCTGGACGAAGTAGAGTAATTGCTGCCGTCTGTGTTAACCCACCATTTCACTCCCGATTCCAAACCCTTCTCTGTAAATATGACCGGATATTCACCTTTATAGATGTGCTCAACTTCTCCCGGCCTGAGATCAACAGTGAAGATATACTTAACGAGGGAATTGTTAACTATACTGACGGAATAATTTCCCGGGCCTAAAGTAAGATTTGCCTGTCCACCAATGAATGTATGCGGCGTTCCGTTTATTTTTATTATACCACTGTTAAAGGGACTGCTAACTTTAAGGATAGAAATGTTAGTGGAATAATACACGACACCTGTTGCCTCTGTGCCGTTTACAATTTTCTCATAGATAGTTCCATTGTTGGAATAATAATAGGCCCTTGAAAGTGCATTGGATATGGTTTCAGCGGTATCGAGGCCATAATTT
>DAHWLW010000128.1:0-21002 GCA_027343465.1 Thermoplasmatales archaeon
TGAAAACGGTGAAATTGTTTCAAACGTCTTTGGGAAAATTGATCGCGATGATCAAGAACTGAACATTTCAGTAAAGCCGTACAGAGAAAAGCAGACAATACACAGAAACGATATTGCGTATGCCAGGGTACTTAAAGTTGACCAGAGAAGAGCTTCTCTAAGAATAGGTGCAATTTATAACAAAAAGATGGGGCTCGTAAGTTACGATGCTGAAGCATCTCTGGGTTTAGGAGGGAGATTTTCCAGAGGTCCTCCCCTTGTCCTTAGAATAGGGGACATTATAAGAGTAAGAGTGCTTAGGACAGGGAGCAGAGGCATTGAGCTTGGAATATTCGGAGAGAATCTAGGGGTCCTAAGAACTACATGCTACAGGTGCAGAACCATACTTGAGCTTAAAAACGGAACACTTTACTGTGAAAACTGCGAAAGATCAGAAATGAGGAAAGTCGCGCCTGATTATGGGAACATAAATTTTGAAGAGGAATGACAATGAAAGATAATGTTGGTGGGAAGATTAAAGACGTAGAAAGGCTTTCCAATGAGCTGACCTCCATGAGGAAGGAGCTGGATGATGTGAAAGAAGTACTGAAAGGTCTAATTCAGGTCATTATGAGCAGGGAGGAAGGCATGGATGAGGACGAATACAACTAGGTGAAAATGTATGATAATGCCTATGAAAATGCTTGAAGAGAATCTAAACAAGAAGGTTGCATTGCTGCTTAAGGATAACAGGACCCTCCAGGGTGTGCTTTCCGGTTTTGACGAGTACATGAACATGGTTCTTGACAATGTTGAGGAAAGCTCAGAATCCCTTAACAGAAAGCTTGGTACAGTAATAATAAGGGGAAGCAACGTAGTGAGAATCGTCCCTGTCTAATTCATTCACCCATATTTTTCATTTTTATTCCGTTCCATAACAACACACCCAGTATTTTTTATTAATGAAGAATCCTTGAATGTGCCAATTTAATGGTAATGGATCTCATTTAAAAATTTGGTATTATAAATTTTATGATTCAATGTTTCTCAGATTTGTCCATTGTTTCCAAGTAAATTCCTGAAAGCCATTCCGCCTGAGCCTCTGCGTTTTATCGCTGCATTTATCTCCTGCTCGTTAAAACCCTCTGGAAGACCTTTTCCATTGGCATAGTCGAAAAGCACTAGCTTGAGTATATTCATGTAAGTGAAATTCAGAATGAGACCTACTATCAGTAGTATGACCCCAGCGGCAATCAGGACAAGTGGAGCTATTAGGCCGAGGGAAGAGCCCAGTATAACTATACCAAGTATGAAAAGCCCAACACCTGAGAGTGTGAAAATGAGCGTGTATAGGTCAACGTATGCAACTCCCCCAAAAGTCTGCCCGAAATTTCTTCGGATCACTGAAACACTCTGCTCAACTGCCTTAATTGGCCCGGATTTATAGTCGAGAATTGCGGGGACAGCAAAGAACGTGGCAGCTGAAATTATGAAAGCGCCCATCATTCCGAATATAAGTCCGCCAATACCTCTTATCCTGGATTCTATTATTCTGAGTATCATCATCAATACTCCATAAAACAAACCCCATTCAAAGGCAACTTTTCTGTATTTCCAAGCCTCCCCGAATCCAGCACGAATTGAAACAGGTGAACCACTGTTGAATGCCCTGTAGGAAATAAGCATGGAAAGTACCACAAGTGTAGATAGGAACCATACCACTACGTATGCGATGAAAAGACCTACGAAGTATATCGGATAGAGATAAGGACTGCCAGACGGAACTGAGATAAAGAGAGCTATGATCGTGGATACAAATACAATCACTGAAATTAAACCTGAGATTATTGGATATGTATAGATCCCCTTATCACGTGAAACACTTTTTCTAACGCTTCTGGCAAGTCTCCAGCCTGATCTCATTCTCTCGAACATACTTTCGGCAAAAATGTACACTAAGTTTAAAAATTTTAGGTCTCTTTAACCATCTGGGGGCAACTTCAATCCTCCTGCAACCAGATAGATTATCGTGTACCTGTATTTCTGGGCCTTGAACCCATAGGAAGGCTTTAATACTGTTCTGATCTTACTGTTCAGGCCTTACACAACAGCTGAATTTATTTTAGATGTTTTGGCCTCAAAAATGCCATTGAGATGTATCTTCATGGTCTTTCCAAGCCTGATTATATCGGGCATCCGTGACCTGGATGCCCATGATATCTATTTCCTCAAATATTCCAAAGAAAAGTCAAAATTAAGGTCTGTAATCTTTGAAGCGGAATCTTGAAATGATAGGCATGTGATGTCTGCAGATCAATGGTTTTGAAAGACATGAGGTGATCCCTTTCCTTTTCAGAGAGATTTATTGAATTCTTCAGCCAGTAATATCGTGTATGTCATTGGATTGCATTTACCCTTGCTTCCCTCATTCTTATTCTGTCAAGGATAGCATTCATCATCTTTAAGACATGAAAGTGAATAAAGGCTGTCTCAGATGCTGAAAATGTTCCTTTACTCCAGATATGTGTGATTTGTATATATTCATGGTTATATGATCTATTTTCGATGGATCAAACAATGGATGCTTCATGATATGAATTTCCTAAACTTATCTGATTTCTTGACCTCTGCTATGTGTATGACACTACTATTTACGATGTCGTATAACAATATACATACATATGGTGCTTCTCAACAGAGAATTCATCAATTCCCAGTATATTGAGATGGAAGAGGTTCTGATCCTTCCTTGTCTCATCCACATAGTGTCTGAGGATTCTCCAAACTGAATCATCATTGATTCCTGCTATTCTGTAAACAGCAGATACAGGTATCTCCCTTCGCATCTCAGCAGCCATTGCCTCAGAATATAGTGGGAAGCCTGATCCTTTTCCTGAACCTAGTTATCAGCAGGTTTCATTCCATACTCATTTCCTTTTCTCCCGGGTTCCATTGCATGCACATATGCGTGGTAGGTGAATTTGTTGAGATGCCTTATTGTGCATTCCCAAATCGCATGAATACCATGGAGTGTGCCACGTACAGGGCCTTGGGATTTTGAACCCCTTGGGAAATCCCTTGAACATATTCTCGCTCTTTCCCTGGTGAGCGAACTTATTTCCTTAATGATCAATGGAACATCAAAACCTTGAATCAGCATGAAAAGTTCCTCAGATTTCACAAAATGTAAATGAGTGGGGATTTATGGACTATCCACAAAGAGTTGAAGAGGTCAAAAATTTTTAAAGATTAGAAAATAATGCATTAAGTTAACACTGGGGCAAAAAACACAAAACTCCTGCATTGATAAAAATGTCACCTGGGAATGCAAAGAGACAGCAACGGTATAATCGTATTGAGACGAGGGCCGGGACCGGGAATTGAACCCGGGTCCGGGGATCCACAGTCCCCAAGGATGCCCACTACCCCACCCCGGCCATCCGAACCTTATAACTTATGGCTTAATTATTATTTTCCTGCTATCACACGGTGAAATAAGTCTCTTTTTAGAATCATCTTACGACCTTAACGCAGAATAGAGTAGATTCAATTGCTTCAAAATCGTGCCTGTGGTGCTGATAAATTCTCGGGACTCGGATCATAATATCTGAAATACGGAATATTTCTCCCCCGGATCTGTAAAAGCTCTCCACAAATGCTCTGGATCTTCTGTTATGAATTGCATATATGTAGTTAGATAACTGCACTGCCTTATCCATGAAAGGGAAATCCGCTCCTTTTTTTACCGAACCAAAAGGAGGATTCATTATGATGGTGTCCACCTTTTCATGAAAATCATTGATGTCGGCATTGATTGCATCAACCTGCAATGATAATGTGTTCTCCCTGAGTGTCTCAACCAAAGATGGATCCACTTCCACTGAATACACCTTTTTGGCACCCAGTAGGGCACATCCTACAGAAAATATTCCATTACCCGCCCCAAAATCGGCAATTGTTTTTCCTTTTATGTTTCCATCCATGAATGCAAGGTTCAGGACAGCAGAAGCAGTATGGGCATCTGTAGGATACTGCTCAAGGTTATTTGAAAAAGTTTTCTGTACTTTTAGTTTCTGAAGTGCAATTTCAAGATTTTTCTGATTCAGCAGTGGCATTTACTGTTCTGGGGTGCCGACTGCCAGATCCACAACCTGTCTGGCCTTTCTTGCTGATTCCTCAATGGAGTCTCCCCTTTTCTGGAAAATTTTCTCAATTTTCCTTATTGCCCTCTGCCTCCTCCAGGTTCCTCTCTCGTGAGCAGCCAGAACAATGTACTCAGCAATTTCCCTGTCAACAGAAATTCCAAATCTCTCCCTGATCTTTATCTGCCATACAGGGACAAGGACAGAAGGCAGTTCTCTAAGGTTTGAATGGTTCCTCTGTTCCTCTATGACCCTGTTAATATTAATGCGACCATTTTTCCTCACAGAGGATTTTGACATTGGGGTGTCATTATGTTATTGCACTTAAAATTTTCTTGCCGGAAATAATTCCCCATTAGCGAAATGATAAATGAATAAATTTGATAAAAAGAGTGAGTTTTTTGGCACAACCATGACATCAAGATAGCAGGGTGAATATGAGTGCCTTAGATGTGTGGAGCCGGTTCTCAGCCTCCTGAAATACCGCGCCATGTATGCCGTCAATTACACCTGCAGAAACCTCCAGGCCCCTGTGGGCAGGCAGACAGTGCAGGAATATATGATTTCTGTCAGCATGTTCCATAATGGATTCATTCACCTGATATCTGGAGAAGAGTTTTTCCTTTGCCTCCCTCTCCTTTTCCTCCCCCATTGATACCCACACGTCGGTGTAGACAACGTTTGCACCATCGACCGCCTTGGCCGGGTCATGTTCTATTTCCAGCCTGGCCTTTGTTGACTTTCCAATTTCCTGTGCCTTCTGCCATATCTTACTGTCAGGTTCATGCCCTTCCGGGCATCCGATAGTGAAATCTGAACCGCTTATTGCACATGAAAGGGCCAGGGAGTTGGCAACGTTATTCCCGTCACCAACATATGTTATCTTGAGGCCGCCAGTTCGCCCGAAGATCTCTTTTACTGTCATGAAATCAGCAAGCATCTGTACAGGATGTTCCCTGTCATCGAGAGCGTTTATAACAGGGACCTTTGCATTTTTTGCCAGGGATGCCACACTCTCATGGCTGAATGCCCTGTAGGATATTATGTCAAGAAAACCTGATAGGACCCTTCCTGTGTCTTCAATTGTCTCCCCACGGCCAATCTGCATGTCATTGGGATTCAGGTATATGGCATGGCCACCCATCTGCTCCATGGCTGTCTGCAGTGAAATCCTTGTTCGTGTGCTCGGTTTTTCAAAAATCATCCCGAGCATTCTGTTACGCATCTCCGGGAAAACTGTGTATCTCTGCTTCTTCATTCTTATGGATAGATCAATTATGTCCTCGAAATCTGAGGACATGTCTGTTACGGAGAGAATATCCCTCTTCATGCAGATCACTTCAGAAGACCAGGGACATCAGTGGGATAGTCGGCAACTCTAACACCCGCCTCATTGAATGCCTTTATCTTAGATTCCGCAGTTCCTACGCCTTTCTCTATGATTGCCCCCGCATGTCCCATTCTTTTTCCTGGCGGGGCACTTCTTCCAGTGATATACGCAACAACTTTCTTTGTTATGTGTTCCTTGATATATCTTGCTGCAAGCTCCTCATTATTGCCGCCTATTTCTCCAACAAGGACAATCTTCTTTGTTTTTGGATCTGCCTCATAGAGTTTCAGAACATCAATGTAGTTCATACCCACTACTGGATCTCCTCCAAGTCCGATAACTGCACTCTGGCCCATTCCGTTTCTAGTAAGGGATTCCACTATCTCGTAAGTAAGGGTGCCGCTCCTTGAAGCAACAGCCACATCTCCCTCCTTGAATATCTGGTTTGGCATAATGCCTATCTTGCACTCAAAAGGTACAGTTATTCCGGGGCCATTTGGGCCTATAACTGTAAGGCCTCTGTTCCTGGCCTCGCTGATCAGTTCCATTGAGTCATGGAACGGGACGTGTTCGGTCAGGATGTAGATCAGCTTGATTTTCTGATCTATTGCTTCAAAGGCAGCATCCTTAACAAATGGTGCTGGAACTGAAATCATAGTGGCATCCGGTGAGAAACTCATTGCATCAGCCACTGAATCAACTATGGGAACTGTGTCCTGAAACTTTGTCCCGCTCTTTCCTGGAGATATCCCTGCAACTACCTTTGTACCGAACTTCATCATCTGTCCGGCATGAAATGAGCCCTGATGTCCTGTTATTCCCTGTACTATCACCTTAGTATTCCTGTCAACAAGTACTCCCATTATGCACCACCTGCAACTTTTACTACCCTCTCAACCGCTTCCATCATGGTTGGATAAGTTTCTATCTTATTCTCGCTGAGGATCTTTCTGCCTTCGTCCTCATTGAAACCGCTGAGCCTGACAACTATAGGCTTTGAAATATTGAATCTCTTCTTCGCCTCCACAATACCCTTTGCAACAGTATCGGCCTTTGTGACGCCACCAAATATGTTGATGAGTATGGCTTTCGGATCTGCCTTGAGAACTAGATCAAAAGCATTGGCGACTATCTCGACATTGTCCGTTCCACCAAGATCGAGAAAATTCCTTGGTTTTCCGTTATGAAGCGTCAAGGCGTCAAGTGTGGCCATCGTCAGGCCAGCTCCATTTGCAATGACACCGATTTTACCGTCAAGTTCGATAAAGGAGTAGCCTTTAGCCTGTGCCTCAAGTTCCAGTGGTGTCTTCTCTGGGTCCGTGATGCTGAACTCCTTGTGCCTGTAAAGGGAATCATTGTCTATTATTACCTTGGCATCGGCAGCTATGAGATTCCCCTCTTTAGTCTCCACCAGAGGGTTGATTTCCACAAGTTCGCAGTCCTCTTCTATGAATGTCCTGTAAAGGGACTTCAGGATTGCCCTGAACTGTGAAGCTATCTCAGGTCTCAGGTTCATGAATTTTGAAGCTTCCCTGCCAATGTAATCGGAATACCCAATCAATGGATCAATCACACGTGTGAAAATCTCTTTCTGTGGAACTGATTCAATTTCAACTCCACCGGATGCACTTGCGATAAGAATAGGAGCCCTGTGTTCTCTGCTGAGTGTTATGCTCACATAATATTCGTGCTGGATATTCAGCATCTCTTCGACGAGAACCTTTGTAACTGCAAGTCCCCTTACCTTTGAGCCTATAAGATCATTGACTGCGGCCTTCAGCTCCTCTCCGCTTTTTGCAAATTTTATTCCTCCTGACTTTCCCCTTCCGCCCAGGAGGATCTGGGATTTGACAACAACCGGTTTGCGGTATTCCTTAAGATCTGACTGTTTTTCCACGACATATCCTTCTGGTACAGGAAGTCCATTCTTCCTGAATATGTCTTTACCCATGTATTCGTAAAGATTCAAGATGTCACCTAACGGTGATTCCAATAAAATTATTAAATGTGCGCCAACGGCTTTATTAAATGGCTATGCAGGACTATAATGCATTGAAAGAAAAAGAAAGATGAGAATTCCCGAAATATTGTAAATGAAAAAATAGTGATAAGAAATCAGTACTGAGGCATTCCGCCTGGCATTCCACCGCCCATGCCACCTTCTCCGGGACTTGGGCCTGATTTCTTGCTTGCTATCACATCATCGATTCTCAGTATCATTGTTGATACTTCAGCAGCGCTTTCAAGTGCGTGTTTTTTCACTCTGAGGGGATCAAAGACGCCTGCCTTTGCCATATCTCCGACCTTGTTCTCTGAGAAATCTATTCCGTAGGTGACCTTACCCTTCTCATGGTCAGCCTTGAGCTGTATCAGAGTGTTTATTGGATCCATTCCAGCATTTTCGGCAAGAGTTCTGGGTATAATCTCAAGGGCCTTGGCGAAAGCTTCTATTGCAAGCTGCTCTCTTCCTCCCACTGAGTTCGCATAGTTGCGGACCTTCATGGCCAGTTCTGCTTCAATTGCTCCTCCTCCCGGGAGGTATTTCCCATCTTCCTTTGTTAGAGCTACCACCCTGATTGCATCATTCAGTGATCTCTCGATTTCTGAAACAACATGGTCTGTTCCGCCCCTTATGAGTATACTAACAGCCTTGGGGTTTGCGCATCCCGTTATAAATGTCATCCTGTCATCGCTGATTTTCTTTTCCTCAACCTTCTCTGCCTTTCCAAGAGCTGCAGATGTCAGGTCATCGAGGTTTGTGACAATTTTGGCTCCAGTTGCCTTAGCAAGTTTCTCCATGTCGCTTTTCTTTACCCTTCTGACTGCGTATATGCCCTCTTTAGCAAGGTAGTGCTGTGCAATATCATCAATTCCTTTCTGGCACAGGACAACGTTTGCGCCGCTCTTCTTTACCTTCTCCACCATGTTTTTGAAAGTGTCAGATTCCTGTGCAAGGAAGTCCTGTATCTTTGAAGGATCTGTTATCTGAACTTTAGCCTCAATTTCTGTCTTCTTTATCTCGAGGGCAGAGTCTATGAGGGCAATCTTTGCATCCTTGACTGGTGACGGCATTCTGGGATGGACTTTCTCCTTGTCGATCACAAGGCCATTTATGAACTGGGTATCTGTGACAGAACCACCGTTCTTCTTGTCAACCTTTATGTTTGCAGTATCCACTATGACCTTTCCATTTCTCTCTTCTGCAACTGCATTAACAGCCTTTACTACAAGGTCAGACAGGAAGTCGCTTGAAAGGCTGGTGTTCTTTCCGGAAAGAGCAGTCATGGAGATTCTCTTGAGAGTCTTGTCGTCCTTTGCCTCGAGTGCAATCTGATCAAGATGCTTCTTTGCTTCATTTACTGCCATTCTGAAACCGTTTGTGATTACAGTTGAATGAACTCCCTGGTCAAGCAGCGTCTCAGCCTGCTTCAGGAGCTCACCTGCAAGTATAACTGCAGACGTTGTGCCATCCCCAACAGCTGAATCCTGTGATTTGGCCACCTCAACGATCATCTTGGCAGTTGGATGGTCCACATCCATTTCCTTCAGTATTGTCGCTCCATCGTTAGAGACAATAATGTCCCCGATTGAGTCTACCAGCATCTTGTCCATTCCCTTTGGACCAAGAGTAGTCCTGATAGCGTCTGCGATGGTCTTGGCAGCTTCTATATTGTTCTTCTGCGCATTCTTTCCCTGTTCTCTCTGTGTTCCTTCTTTAAGCACGAATATTGGCATCTGTCCTGATAACATACCTTAAATTCACCTCAGGTTGACAGATAAATATGTTCTTCAATATAAACTTTATGAAACGGTATTTTATCAAGTGTGGTTAAAATAAGCCTCTGCGAAGAGGTATCATCTTTCCAGGTTCCTTAGTTTGAGCTCCTTCTTCTGTTCCGATCTCAAACGTCCAAGTGCATATTCGCCTGTGTCCACAAACCTGAAGGCACCGGAAACAACTGGAGTTCTTTCCCTTACCCCCTCATAAATAGTTCTTGACAGTTCCCTTAGATCGTAATGAGACTGTGGTGTTGATCTGAGTTCGCAGAAGTGTATAAGTTCCCTGGCATTTGCAACTATTGAAACAGGATAGACAAATGCAAAGGGAATAACATACTGTGCCACAAAATGGCCAGCTTTTTCTCTGATTCTGCCGTATAGAGCTTTCGATTGCTCCATCAGGCTTTTGAATTTCTCGAGAGTTTCTTCATCTGATTTAAAGAATGGTGGAACTGTATAGCCATTATATGGAGTAAGGGGTGGCCTTGTAATAGAAAGAAACCTGTGCCTCTGCACATCCCTGAAAGCGCCAAAATTAACCGCCACCTGAAGAAAGTACTGGCAGGATTCGAATGCCCTGGGTACTTTATCCCTTCTTCCTTTGCGTTTCTCTGAATAATGATTCAATATCGATATTACCTCATCATATCCTTTCTGGTTCAATTTATCCATAATCGATGAAAGATCCTGGCCAGTCTCCTGAAATCTCAGTATTGCTGCAATCCTGTAAGCTGCAGAAGGTTCTTGGTCCCAATCTATGAACCTGCATGTTGGAGGATTTTGAGCCAGTCCCAGAGGATTTATTGCTTCTGCCTCTGATTTCATATATTGAATCTGTTTCTCACCATAACGGTTTACTGCAGCATTCATTAGCTCTGGAAATTCCTCGCTCAGCTCTCTAAATAGAGAGTTTGCTATTCTCTGGGCCTCAGGGGTTTCCATCGATTTAAGCCTCTGTATCAGATATATGAATGATCTTCCGTTGCCGCTTATTCCCAGATTGGTTCTGGTTGATGCAGGCAGCAGAGCCCTCAGATCATCAAGAGCCCTGGCGCGAATGGCGGATTTGTAAGATTTATCTGCGGTTTCTAAAGCCCCCCCCTTAAGTTCTGAAAAAGGGACTTCTGAACCATATGCATCAGGGAACAGAAGATTTTCCTTGGGCCATGACTTCATGAAGAATTCCTGGGCAGGCAGGAGGCATCTGTCATAAAACTCAAAAAGATCATTGCACAATTTTCTGTAGTCCTCCTCTAATTCCATCGGAATGCCCACAGACTCGGGGGGGCAGAAAAGGTATGATCCTCCGGATTTTTTGTTGTAAGATACATAGCGGGAAGACTTTTCCAGATAGGAAAGTCCAATTCTCTGTTCCTCTATCAGTTTAGTAAGGATGTTTGAAACATTCTGAATTGAAACCTGTGCAGTGACAAGTTCTGCCACAGATTCATCCCCATACTCCAGGAAAACGCGGCGATAGAAATCCTCACCCCGCTTTGAGTCCCTTTCAAATTCCTTATGATAAACATCCCTTATGTCGAGATTTGAAGTCCTGCTGTATCTGGAGAGAAGTGCCCCCCTGTCTATCATTCTTTCAAGCTTGACGAGAAATACATCGCCATCTGAATTTGAGAATTCGGACATAATGAACCCATATTCCATGCGGTAAAGAACTTTTGTCAGGAGGGATCCGGTACAAAGTATACATCGGTCGCGGAGAATTGCAGATTTCTTCTGAATCTCACCTTAACCTTCATACCTATTTCTATATCTTCCTCGTCTGCCCCTATAAGCCTTCCCATGAAAAGGGAATTCACACCCTCGAATTCAACCATTACAAGATGGTAAGGAACCTCATCAAGGAAACTTTCACTGCCCGAGTAACAGGTGGTATAGGTGTGAATCTTTCCCTCGAGAGGCAGCTGATGCCACTGAGTTTCTGACCCACAGAACATGCAATGCCCTCTTGGGGTTGCGTATACATACCCACATTTGCTGCACTTACTGCCCATGAGCTTCCCTTTTCCAATCTGCCTGAAAAATTCACTGTCCTGCCCGTAGCTATGCAGATAGTCTATCTCATAATGGTCCTTTACTATGAGTGGGTCTACGTTTGTTACTACTCTTGAACCTTCTGTTTCCTCTATCCTTGCTTTTGTATTTATGGTCATCTGACCGCCTCCATTGCAGTCACTGCTTCATATGTCCCTGTTCCTGCATGTGTATGGACTATACCCTTTCTGGCATTGCTAACCTGCGCTTTTTCGCTGCCAAAATGCTTTTTTATAGAATGCTGTAGCTGCCAGAACAGAAATACTGACTGCATAACACCTGTTGCCCCAATCGCATGGCCTGCGCCTATTAGACCCCCTGAAGGATTGACAGGAATCTTTCCGCCAAGGAGGGGCTTTCCCTCTTCTATGAAACTGCCCCCCTCTCCGTATTTGCATAAACCGAGGTCCTCATACGCCTGGAGTTCAGCTGACGAATATGAGTCGTATGCCTCCACTACATCGATTTCATCCGGGGGATCTGTTATTCCGGCCGCAGAATAAGCTTCTATGGCTGCCATCCTCCCTGCCCTGAATGAGTGCAATCCGGGATAACGAAGGCCTGAATAGTCAGATTTCTTTTCATTGGGAAGGAGTGGGACATCCCCAAAGGGTCTGTCGGAAAGCCTCATAGTGTCTGTTCCACCCCCTATCCCACTTATCCGTACAGGGTGATCGCATATCTCAAATGCCCTTTCCTCTGATGCCAGGATTGCAACTGCTGCCCCATCTGACATGTTGCAGATATCCAGCCTTGTAAGAGGGGTTGAGACCATGGGAGACCTTCTAACATCTTCCACTGTCAATTCCATAGGGCTCTGGGCAAAGCGGTTATGCATAGCGTTTCCGTGGTTCTTCACGGATACCATTGCGAACTGTTCAACAGTTGTTCCAAATTCATACATGTGCCTTCGTGCCATCATTGCGTAGTATCCGGTGTAGAATCCGCCCACCGGATAGTCAAAGTCGGTATCACTTGCCAGGGCTATGAACTCGTTTCCTTTCCATGTATTTACCTGTGACATTGTTTCGAAGCCCATAACGGCACAAACACTCATCCTTCCTGATGCTATTTCTTCATATCCTGATTGAATCGCAAGGCCTCCAGTTGCACCGCCACCTTCAAGACGTTTGCTGGGCTTTGGATTCAGGCCGAGATAATCCTGTACCATTGCACCAGCCATCACCTGCCGCATGAAGTGATCGGAAAAATAACATGAAACAGAACCATCTATATCAGAAACAGATAGATTGACATCATTTAATGCATAATCAAAGGCCTCTTTTACCCTCATTCTAAAATCTCTTGAAGGATCGGCCTTTCTGAACTTCGTTACCCCTCCAGAGATCATATAGACATCTGACGACTTCCCGGACATTCGAGATCAGGTTTCAGATTATAGATTTCATAATTAATATTGCGCATATGGCCTGATAACAGTTTATCCCAGACATTTTTCAATGAACCTTCTATTTATGGTCATCACGGTATCCTTAGATGGATGCCCGATTATGCCTGTATCCGTTACAAGTGTTCCAATCTTCTCAACAGGCACCATTTCAAATAGATTAACATCTCTGGATGTCCCGGGCACTATTGTTCTGAACAGGTGTTGATCTTTTGATTGCAGATTGGAGAATTTGTAACTTGATGAAATGACATATACAGGTTTTTTCATATATTCCGCTGTAAGGAGAAGCGGAAGCGTACCTGTTTTGTTCGTAAAGAATCCATCTGAATAAAAGCCATCAGAACCTGTTATGATTGAATCTGACCGGGCAATAAACTGCCCGATTGCAGCATCCTCTATCACTTCGACATCCGTCAGTTTTCCCAGATCAGCCTCGAACTTTTCGGATTCGTTACCAGGCCGGGATTCCATGAGATAAACCTTACCTGGCTTAATCACATTTACCAGGTTGAGTACCTCACTGCTTCTGCTTATTGTAAGAATTGTACCGCCAGATTCAAGCTTGCTGAAACTTTCATATAGTGCGGAGAATGAATATTTCAGATACGAACGGAGAGATTCACCTATCTGGGCCCTATTCATTCCAAGATCAGAGCCTTTTTTAAGGGCAATAGAAATATTATTCAGGCTACCGATTCCAGGCCTTAATGAAAGGAGATCCTCCGATACTTTTTCAACTGGAATTTCATTCGATGCTTCAATAAGGTCTATAGCCCTCCTAAAATACCAGGAAGAACCATCAGTATAATTGTGGAACATCGTCTGGAGTATTTCGTTGTATGATTCACCTATCATACTCTGGTATTATGCCATTATTCTTGTAAATCTATTTCTCAAAAAGCTGAACAAATGTTGCCTTATAGGTTCCATTTTTTATTCCTGGTGCTAAAAGTAAAACAACCTAAGCTGGAAAATATATATTAGGAAACCAGTGCTCCCCTATCTGTATCATGAAGGTTTTGGTCATAGGTGGATCAGGCTATGTTGGTCGCAACATAGTAAAATTGATCGGCGCTGACGAAGTAAAATATTTCTCAAGGAACGAAAACATGGAATTGAAGGATGCTGGATTCCAGTGGATTAAGGGAGACATAACTGTCCCAGAACAGGTTACAGAGGCAGTCAAGAATTTTGACACCGTTATTGACGCTGCTGGCGTTGAATCCCCTGGTGATCAGGCCTTTGCAGTGAATGTCAATGGTATTAAGAATATAGCAGCTGCACTGAATAAGAACGACACAAACCAGAGGCTAGTATATCTTTCTTCAATCAACGTCCATTACGGAACGACAGATTTCCTCAGGACAAAGAGAACTGGTGAGGATAACGCAGCCCTTGTGAAGAACCATCTTAATGTAAGGCCATCTGTAATTTTTGGAAATGGAGACATGTTCACATCAAAAATACGCAAGATTACCCAGGATCATTCTTTAGGAAAGCTTCCGTCTGGAGGTTCACTTTCTCCAGTACACATTGAAGATGTTGTGAAGGTCATAGAGGCTGCGAAGGATCTCAGGGGTGCCGTAGACATCTCATCAAGAGACAAAATATCACTGGCTGGAATTATCAACCTGTCCCTGGAACTCCAGAGCAAAAAAAAGAGAAAGGTTATAGAGGGGAAGTTTGGCTGGAAAAAAGCAGTTGAGAATCTTAAGTCGTTATCAGTTTTTACACCTGATGAAGTTGAAAAGTATCTTCTTGACTATTACAGAGAAAACACTTACCTGGACAGATTTGTAAAGGAGCCAAAGTCTTACAGGGATTATCTTAAATCTGAAATATCTAAAGCATGACGTGCCCTATGGCTTCTCTGTATGTGAAGGTGCTCAATTTTCCAAGATATTTTATCAAATAATCAGGTATAAGTTCCCTGAACTGAGCATCTTCCTTGCTCCTAACAAGGTAGGAAAGAGCAAGTTCCATATGAGCGTGTGAATCCAGTAGAAACGCCGCTCTTCTGTCTCCCTTTGACATTTTATCTTTCATATCAAGCCATACGTCATCAGCATGGTTAAGCATTTTCCTCTGCGGATCCGGGAGTTTGGATTCCGGGTCTGCCAGAATCTGGTATAGAGTATCGAGCATATCTAGAATTTCTCTGCTTGCCTGGAGCCTTACCCCCTCTGAAATAGCCAGGCCTAATGAGGCTTGAGCCATTTTAATCTCCGATTGATATGAGAATATGGGATGGTCTCTTCTGAGAGATTCTCCAGTGTATTCGCAAATTGCCATCTCATAATTTTCCTCAACGTCGCCCTCAGCCATGTTATGGTATCCCATCATTTTCTATTATGATTTTCTTTTTGGAATATAAAAAAAAATAGCCCCGGGCAGATTCGAACTGCCGTCGACGGGTCCAGAGCCCGTAATGCTTGGCCACTACACCACGGGGCTTCCTAGGGTTATGATTACTGATCTTTTAATGTTTTTCTCTCGTTTGCAGACCATGAATCCGTAGGTCACTCACTGAATTCAAATCCCTGAGACGTTATTAGGAATAACAACAAAAAAGGGATTTGCACAAAATAAAGAACATTTTTATAAACTCAAACAATGTTGTTACATTGAAAAACTGGAGCGGGCATATTATTTTTGACTCAGCCTTCGAGTGGAAGGATCTTGAAAAAGCGTTTCCTGAAATATGGGATACTATAGTAAGTGAAACAAAGCAGAACCAGGAAGAGGCTCAGTATGACCAGACCTCAATGGAACTCAATGTAGTAGAGCTCAAGAAGAATAAAAAACCATTCGGCTACTTCAAGGATGGGGCAAAGTTCAGGATGATCTTCCCGGAAGGCAGGAAAGAGATGATAATTTACATAGGAACCCTTTCTGAGGATATTCATGAGATGACAGAGAAAGTTTCTAAAATTCTCAAGTCAAAGAAGATAAAATTCACGATCGAATACGACAGAATGCTACTCTATGAAATCAGGAAGAGAAGGAAGTAAATATTGCTAAAATTTTAAAAAAAGTAATTCACTTTTCACTGGTTATCCGTTAATCCATATAACTCCACAGGCATTAACCCAATCATTATATTTGAATGTGCAATACCTAAAGAATGGTCAGCAGGATTAAAGTTGTTAATGACGTGGGTGAGTTAGTTTCAATTTTTCATGCAGCTGACAGCGATGTTAAGAGGAGGCTATTGCTTGACCTTTCCACCTCTTGGGTAACCATGCCTATGATCGAGAGCAAATTCGGGGTTGAAGGTAAGAAAGGGCTGCTCTACCTTGATAAAATTAAACTCATAGAAAGCCAGTGGATCACTGGAGAGAATGGCCCGGAAAAGGCTTATCATACATATTACACGAGTGTCCAGATAAATCTGCTGGGGAGCATGAGTGAACTTGCAGACATCATTTATGCAACAACACTCTCTGAGGAGAAACTTCTTGAATATGAGGAGAAAATCAAAAACATGATCAAGGAACCTGATGGTGTCTTTCTTGGTGATGTAGTTGAAACCCTTGACATCTCACAGGCTCTTCTAAGGGGCATAGTGAAAAGGTCCAGCATACTTCAGATAAAGGGATACAAAATTGCCACAGTTGGCGGAATATGATAATAGTTTTTCAGGCAGACCAATATCTGTTCTGAGGATTAACCACAGACCTTTCAGGGACAAAAGGATAACAACACATGTCGCCCTGACGGCACGAGCCTTTGGAGCATCATCCATTCTGATCGATGAAAAGGATTCTGAACTGGAGGATGGTATCAGATCCATCGTCAAAAGATTCGGAGGCAGCTTTCACATTGAAACTGGCATAAATCCATGGAAAGCCATGAAGGCATTCGATGGAGTACTCGTTCATCTTACAATGTATGGCGTTCCCGTTGATGATGCAATTGACTCCGTTTTGAAAGATTCTGCAGGGAAACCTTTGATGGTAGTTGTGGGTGCAAGCAAGGTCCCTCCTGAAATTTACAGCAGATCCAACTTCAATATTTCCGTTACCAACCAGCCAATTAGCGAAGTATCAGCTCTTGCAATTTTTCTTGATCGAATAAATAAAGGGAAAGAGCTGAAATCAGAATTCAATGGAAAATTTCGTGTTATCCCACAGCCAAAGGGAAAAAAGATCCAGATCATCCCAGATGCAGAAGAGTCCATAAGAATCCTCAGAGATGAGGGTTCCCCTGATGGTCTTATTGACCACTGTCTTGCTGTTGAAAAGCTTGCATTGGCCATGGCTAATGGAACAGAGGCAGACATTTCCATAGTGACTGCTGCAGCAATCCTGCATGATATAGGCAAGACAAAGGTTCATGATATAACTCATGCCTATGTAGGCTCAGAAATATTGGCTGAAAGAAATATTGACAGCAGGATTGTAGAAGCTGTGAGGAAACATACAGGAGCTGGAATCACCAGAGAAGAGGCTCTTAAACTCTCCCTGCCTGACATGGATTTCATTCCCTCCACACTGGAAGAGATGATTGTTGCCCATGCTGACAATCTTGTCACCGGCAAAAAATATGTGCATATTGATGATGTTCTCCAGTCATACAGGAAGAAGGGGCTTGACCAACCTTCCATCCGTCTCCTGGAATTGCACAGAAAGTTAGGCCAGATTATAGGAACCGATCCAGACAGAATAGTCGATGAACTGAATAAAAACCAGTAAGGTTAAAATAAATTCCATGTTGAAATTAGCGTTTTGTATTTGAAATTGCTTATATCAAAGATTATTTCAATCATTTCATAAAAATGTTTATAGTATCTTGAGCAAAATGAAGTGTTCTACTACCGGAATATGCAAAAGTACTGCAGCTACAACAAGTGAAAGTATGTAGGACCATCCAAAACGCCTGTTGAAATTAAGGGCACCCCTGTGAAACCAGAGTGGCCATCCCACGAATCCTTCCGGTGGGGATTCAGGCCTTGGGGAGGAGAACCTTCTGATGCCCATTATTGCTGCAGGCACACTTACAAGAATAATCACAGATGTTGTTGGAAGAATGCTGAAAATAACAGATACAAAAACTGAAACATAGACAAGGGAGATGATCGCAATTCCTGCATCCCTGCTCACCTTTGTTCCCAGTATAACTGGCATTGTCCGAATCCTCTTGGAAGAATCGTATGCCTCCTGATCGATATGCTTTCCCCAGAGAATGGACATAACACCCAGACCATAGGGGATTCCAGCAATAACAGGAATCACTGAAAGGTGGCCGCTAATAACATAGAATCCTCCAGCAATCATCACAGGACCCCACGCAAGGAAACTGGCAATCTCCCCGAGGCCTATGGCCTTAAGTGGAGTTGGGGCGGCATCATAAAAGAAGAGCAATGCAACTCCAAGGCCAAAGAAGAGAAGAGTGTAAATTCCTACAGAAAGAGTGAAATAAGCAGCAATTATGATACCAATGACAAGAAGAACCATAAGGGATAATTTTGCCTCATGCCTTGTTATCACTCCATCAGCTATAGGGTGAATTGTATACATTCTCCTAGGTGAGTCTGGAGAATCGTCGCCACGAAAATACCCGAAATAGTCGTTGGAAAGGTTGCTGAGAGCATGTGCGTCTATGAACCCTATGAACAGTATTACAAATCGGATAGCATTAAATGATGAAAATAGATATGCCATTAGGCCCGCAATAATTGCAGCCTGAGCTGATATTACAAGGATTACACTCCTTGATGAAAAAAGGAACCTGGCTATAAAATCAGCATTCTGAGAGTTGTTCCTATCATAAAATCCTCTGAACGCACTGTACCAGAGGGCCAGCCTGCTCCTTCCCTGAGTACTTTTTTCCATGCTCCCATATAGTACCATTGGATATTAATCCAGTCTTGATTTTGGTCTAATCGGATATAATTCAATTACATTTTTTGATAATTCTGGGAAAAAGCGTTTTCAAGGCTACTTATATTTTTTATCCCAAGGACTATGTATGGACCACTATTGAGTTGAATGACCAGATTTTCCTTAGTTAGAGAAAGGACATCGGCAGCAGCCCTGTTTGAAAGGGTGAACTTACCCTCAATGACTGTTCTGGAATACTTCTTTTGTTTTCCATAATTGCCATTTTTATATATGAATATTTATTCAGGAAATCAGAATTTAAATCTTAGCTCATTCATTTTCGCTTTTTACAACTCTAATTCCGGAACATTAGTTCGAAGTGAGATGCAGTGCCACCTCAGTGAGGGTTCGAAGATTCCAAGCATTGTATGCTAACTTCTACAAACCCATAATTTAGAAGATTAACTGTTATCTAAAAAGTAAAGAGGCCACTTAAGCTCCCTCCCCATTTTAGGTTATCAATCTTCCAGATTACTAACAGAGTATTCACTATATCACAAATTCGCCAGGAATTCAGAGACGAGCCTATACCCCCTCTGCGCATAGATATCCTTTTCCTCTTTATCGATTGGCTCTAAAAACTCAGCATATAATAGTGAACCCTCTGATCTCTCGTTTGAAAACATTTTGCCCAATCTTGTCAATGATTCTTGGATCTGGGATTCACCTAAGAATGGCAAAAATTCATAGGCAATTTCCTTCACCCCCTTACCATAATGATCCAGCACTGAGACTATGTCATAAGCATCTTTGTGTTTATAACGTTCTCCCAGCGCTATACCCTTTGTTCCAATGCACCCAACTACATCAAGCATTTTAAAATCTACATCTGTCATGGCTCCATTAGGCATCTCACCTTTCATATGATGCCAGTAATTATGCTTTAAGCCCAATTCGACCCCTACCATAGTACGGGCCTTTAAATCAGCTTGGATTCCCCTATGACGATGTTCTCTTCCTTCGCTCCTTTGTTGAGGTGTTAAAAAATCCACTGTTATGTATCTCTCTACAGCATCCTTTCCCATAATTTTCCTTTCGAAAGTGAATAGTTTGCTGGGCACTTGATCCCATCCAGTTTCTCCTATTAGCTCAACAATTGTTTGGTATTCGTGATCATTTACAAGATCAGGGTCCACAACAAGGTCAATATCTATTGACCCCACATGTCTAAAAATATCGCCTTTGACCTTATGAGATTCCAATAGCAAGTAGGGAACCCAGCCACCAACCAGGACTATTGCCTCATTATATGGTCTGAGTATTCGCATCAGCTCAACGAGAGCACTCTTAGAAGCAACAATCAATTGATCTTCAAAAGCCGACGTAAAACGTTCTTTCAAGATTTTTCAACCCTCCCGATGTATTTTTCAAGAACTCTGTCGGCCTGTTCCTGACCACGTGCTGGATATGTGAATAGATCTACATACAGTTGGATGTCGCTGACTACTCTTGCTCCTCTGATCTCCCTTGAATCCATAAATACGCCTTCATCATAGGGTTCAAAAATCCTGACATTAGCTCCAGAAGTTGTTGGTCTTAGATCTAGTTTCCTCACTAGGGAATCTGTGTCTCCTGATACATACACCCACACATCGTTATACCTTACAAATGGTGATACCATTGAAGCTCCAGCCATTCCAGTGAATGCGTATTTTATATTCAGCTCATTTCCTGCATTTACGAAGTTTGATATTATCTGTTCCTGATTTTTTGCAAAGGAAAAAAAGGCATTAGATCTGCTTTTTTCAACTGACCAGTTAGATGCCCAATCCTGTAGGAGCCTTTTTGGGTCTTCTACCTTAATGCTCTTATCTTTTTCCCTTAAGACATAGCCTTTCTCTTCAAGATTGTTTATGACAAAGTAAACACCAGCCGGGCTCATTCTGCAAATACCTGCCAGACCTTTGATCGTCCAGCTCTTATTTGGAGAATTTAGAATTGCCCTAATTATACGTGTCGCTTTATTAGCAAATATACCTCGACTGAGACTTCTCTCTGTTTTCCTCTCAACGTTGCTTAGACGATCCACGAGAACTGAGCCAAATTTGAGATATACATCCCCTATTAAATCTATATAACCGATGTTTTCTGAGGCTAGAATTTCTCTTGACCTCTTACTGATGTAGGGGGCAACAAATACCGGGTATGTCCCTTTATTGATTCCGGATAATTTTTTGAGTCTATAAATGGAACTCTGAACTATTCTTGGTTCTCCACTGGATTTGACTTCAATAAGTAGATATTTCTTCAGGTTTCCAGTTCTAATTTTGACCATGACATCAGCGCGACCTAGTTTGTCTATTGGTACGTCTAATGATATGTCTTCTATCCTCATGTTTGGCAGTAGAATAGGTAGTTCCTCAGTAAATGTTGTGACTGTTTCCTGCTTATTCATTGAACGAAATTTAGTAGAATACATATTTTTA
>DAHWLW010000130.1:0-2561 GCA_027343465.1 Thermoplasmatales archaeon
ACCTTTGCTCTGTTGGCGGGATTTGCAGCCATACTTGTATAAACCCTAAGGATGTCCTGCTTCTTTATGGTGTTTTGATCTATCATCTGAAGTGTTTTGAGGTTATTTTCAGCGCCAGAAAGCCATCCAATTCCACTCAGTATTTTTATTCTGTCCTCGTCGCCACCGGCAAGGCGATATTTGTCAATAAGGCTGTTAAAGTTGTTGTTTGTCTTGGCCTCTGAGATCGCAACGGCTGCCCTTATATCGGGATCAATATCAAACAGTTTTGGGAAATCCGCAACGATCCTTCTGTCGTATTCGAGGTCGGTAGATGCCAGATAGACTGAAAGATTGCTTCTGAGAATAGAAATGTAGTCCGCTTCTCCTTCCCTCTTCTCACCCAGAGATTCAAGATGCTTTCTGAAATAGGATACAGCCATGCTGTTTAGTTTTTCATTCTCAGGAAGTATTGAAGACAGAGTGAAAAGCTGCCCTGCTAGATCCTCCACAACAACATAATCGTCCAGATCCATGAATGGCTCCAGCCTTCTCATATATTCTTCAAGGACAAGGTTTCCGGACTTCAGGAAGGCAAAAAGATCACTTAGCAGTTCTCTGAAATCAAGCCTCGTTAAAATTGAGAAGGACGAGGAAATTTTTTTCCAGAGTTCATCTGAGTACATAACTCTGTAAAAACCTATCTGGCTATCGTTGAGCTTTAAGACACCATTGTCCTCTATCTCAATCTCCATGGTTTCAAACAGAATGCGCTCGTTGCCTTTGGTTCTCTTTACGAATAGTGGAACTGGCCACAGAGATTCACTGTCCTCTCCATTCAACATGAACCTCTTCTGCCGTAATTTTAATTTTCCGTTAACGGACTCCGCGAGAATGAGCGGGTACCCTTTCCTCTTTATCCATGCCTCCATTATTCTTGATATGGGCATTCCTGAAGCTTCCTCTATACAGTTCCACAGATCAGATCCCATGGCATTCCCATACTGGTATTTCTTCAGGTATATCCTTATGCCATCCCTGAACTTCTCCTCACCAACATAATTCTCAATCATTCTCAATATGCTGGCACCCTTTCCATAGGATATCTCATCGAATATCTGTGCAACCTCATCAGGATTCCTCACATCAGCATCAATGGGGTGGGTATTGGTGAGGGAATCACTACGGAGAGCGCCCTCTGTTCTGAGTAGTATCTGGTCCCCGGTTGGGTCCCAGTCATGATGGATTTTCCCTACAACTTTATATGACATAAAAGTGGCAAAGCTCTCGTTCAGCCAGAGATCATTCCACCATTTCATGGTAACAAGGTTTCCGAACCACTGGTGTGCAAGCTCGTGGGCAATTACTTCAGCAATACTCTTGTAATTCCCCGAACTTGTGGATTCATCTATGCTGAGATAAATCTCTCTGAATGTGATGGCCCCCCAGTTCTCCATGGCTCCTGCAGCAAATTCTGGCACAGAGATTAGATGTACCTTGGGCAGGATGTAAGTAATTCCAAAATAATCCTGGAAAAATTCTATGACACGTGCAGCTGTATCCAGAGGAAATCTGGATGACGTAAGTGTCCCCTTAGGGGCTGTAAGGATAACATCAACATTTCCTGCCTTTTCATGCGACGAATCAAATTTGCCCACTCCTATGTAAAGCAGATAAGTGGACATCTTCGGGGTAGGCTCAAAAAGTACCAGCTTCCTGCCGGAGTCAATCTCCTGGACCTGCTTCACAGGCATGTTAGAAATTGCCTCCAGGTCTAATGATGTTTCAATCGCTAAATTGAACACGGCTTTAACAGAAGGGTTGTCAATGCAGGGAAAAACTCTTCTTGCCCCTGTGGACTCAAGCTGAGTTGTGAATATTTCACCGCCATTATATCTGGCGGTGTATAAACCTGTCAGAATTCTTGGAATATTTCCATTGAACTTAATGGAGGCGGTATGCTTCCCAGGTGTTGTCTTTATCCTAATCTGTTGATTTCTCTCGTCCAGTTCAAAGTTAGTCTGTCTGCCATCTATGTTAATCTCCTTTACTGAGAGTTCAACAGAATCAAGCTTTATGTTTCCATCATCTGTATTCAGTGAAATTGATACCAGACCGCTGTAAGAGTGTCTCCCGGAATCTATGCTCAGCCTCAAATCATAACTGTCAACGGAAATTTCCATTGAGGGGTATGAGTTTCATTATGAAAATTTTAACGTTTACTGTTCCTGACAAGCCTACTGTAAATGTCAAGAGTTTCAAGACCTTTGTTTACTCCGTTCTGGTTAGATGGTTTCTTAATGCTTTCGGCCAATTTTTTCATATCATTTTCCCTGCCTAAACCAACCACAGGTATGATCATCTCAGCCAGCATGCCAGGATATGCGGTTCCCCTGAAGTTCTTCTCCATGATATCCATAGCCTTTGGGATTTCTTCGAAGACCTTTGCTCTGTTGGCGGGATTTGCAGCCATACTTGTATAAACCCTAAGGATGTCCTGCTTCTTTATGGTGTTTTGATCTATCATCTGAAGTGTTTTGAGGTTATTTTCAGCGCCAGAAAGCCATCCAATTCCACTCAGT
>DAHWLW010000108.1:0-6055 GCA_027343465.1 Thermoplasmatales archaeon
ACTTGTAAATTTTTTTATCTCTTCCCTTTCTTTTAATAGCTCATCCTTTAATTTTTGAATCTCTAAAAGAACAAGTTCATTATCTTTTTCCACTCGATTCCTAGCTTTTTCGGCAAATTCTTCTTGTATTTTTCTGATATATTCCTCACTACTAAGCTTAGACAGGTCCTCGCTCCTAATTATAAGACTGTTGTCCTTAGAATAAGTATCGTATATGATATTTAATTGAGATTCACTAAGCTCTGAACCAATGAAAGGAATTTTTTGAATTTGCAAAATAAAATCGGCTTTGCTTAGGCTTTGTGTCCTAACTATGTACCTAGTAATTTCTTCTGCTACATCCTTCCCTGAAAATCTTGAATTGGACTTAAGATTGTGCTTTTCTGAAAAATCCTTCCGAATTTTTTTCTCGACATCTTTATTTACCCTTTCAGAAGTGAGTTTAACGATGTTTTCTTTAATATATCTGGTAAGGGCTTCTCTTTTGTCCACAAATGTAAGTACTTTAGATACATTTTAAACTTTGGTATTATAGCAGAAAAAAATGTAGATTTCATATAAATGTTATTACGATGACAATTTAAGGTTTGAGAAAACGCGAGTAAAAATTATGCAAAGATAGGCGTATTTAGTTGTTTCATAGAATATAAGAATTTCCCACATTTATACAGCATAGTTTTTTTGGTGATGAATTATCGTCACCAAAAATTTATGCTCATTCAATCCTATAAGTTTCCATGAATAACCCTGATTCCGATCTGGAGAAGAGATTATGGTCTTCAGCAGACAAACTCCGCTCCAACATGGATGCTGCAGAATACAAGCATGTTGTCCTTGGCCTCATATTCCTGAAATATGTATCAGATTCATTTGAGGAAATCCATAAAGATCTGGAGAATGACAGGGAACACCTTTCCGATCCTGAAGACAGGGATGAATATCTTTCAAGGAATGTCTTCTGGGTCCCTCCTGAGGCAAGATGGAATTACCTTCAGAAGAATGCAAAGCAGCCAACAATCGGCAAGATGATTGACGATGCCATGGATGTCATAGAAAGAGACAATCCATCCCTGAAGGGTGTACTTCCAACAAACTATTCCCGTGCGTCATTGGACAAGCAGAGGCTTGGTGAATTAATAGACCTAATAGGTGGAATAGAACTGGGCACAGAGAGTGCAAAGAGCAGGGATCTTCTTGGTAAAGTCTATGAATATTTCCTGGGTCAGTTTGCAGATGCCGAGGGAAAGAAAGGCGGACAGTTCTACACCCCAAAATCCATAGTGCAGCTTCTCGTGGAGATGATTGAACCCTACAGAGGAAGAGTGCTTGATCCATGCTGCGGTTCAGGGGGGATGTTCGTGCAGAGTGAGAAGTTCATTCAGGCACATCAGGGCAAAATTGACGATATCCATATATTCGGGCAGGAATCCAACCAGACAACATGGAAATTATGCAAAATGAATCTTGCAATAAGGAACATTGATTCTGATCAGGTTAAGTGGAATAACGAAGGAAGTTTTCTCAACGATGTCCACAAGGATCTGAGGGCTGATTATATTCTGGCAAATCCACCATTCAATGATTCAGACTGGAAAGGTGATCTCATAAAGGCCGATGTGAGATGGAAATACGGTATTCCACCTGCAGGGAATGCTAACTTCGCATGGGTTCAGCATTTCATCCACCATCTGGCACCAACGGGAATTGCAGGTTTCGTCCTTGCAAACGGATCAATGAGTTCCAACACATCCAATGAGGGTGAAATTCGAAAGAATATAATCGAAGCCGATCTGGTTGATTGTATGGTTGCATTGCCCCCTCAGCTGTTCTTCAACACAGGAATACCCGCATGCCTCTGGTTTCTCACCAGGGATAAGAAAAATAATAAATTCAAAGACAGGAGGGGAAAGATATTGTTCATTGATGCTAGGAAGATGGGTACCATGATAGACAGGAGGCACAGGATACTAACTGAAGAGGACATAAGTAAGATATCCTCAGTATACCACGCATGGAGGGGGGAAGGAGGTGAGTATAATGATATACTCGGATTCTGCAAATCCTCGGACGTTGAAGAAATCAGAAAGAACAACTATGTTCTCACTCCTGGCAGGTATGTTGGTGCAGAGGAGGAGGAAGAGGATGATGAGCAATTTGAAGAGAAGATGCAGAGACTCATATCAGAACTGAAGCAGCAGATGGAAGAAGGGCAGAAACTTGATAGTGAGATGAAGAAAAATCTGGAGAGTATTGGTTATGGACTACGCAACCAGAGCTAAAGTGTGGTTAGAACGGGCTTCATGTGAGCCTGATGACTTTGTAAAATATGTGTTGTTATACATCTCGTTAGAAGCAAGAGTTAAATTTGATTTTAAAACCATAAGAGACATTAAAAAAGATTTTGCAACGAGGGGCAAGTTCTTTAAAAATATCCGTCAGGGTGATTTAATAATCCTTAAAAGCAAGTTAGAAGAGAATCCACTGTTAAATATGAATAAAAATGGAGATAAGAGATTGCCAGGCGTAATAAAATCAACATATGATTTTTATGGGAGAATTGAATTTGTGATTAGAGACAGAAATAACCTATTTCACGGAGACAAACAATTTGGAGAGGAGAGGGACTTATTTATCGTTAGAGCTGGAAATAAGATACTTGAACCACTCCTTGAGGTGATTCTTAATTGAGAATTAAATCTCTTATGAAACATACTGAAATGGGGGCAATTCCAGAAAATTGGGAGTTATTAAAATTCGGCAATCTATTGTCCGAACCAACTCGAAATGGGATTTACAAACCAAAAGACTTCCATGGTCGTGGTGTCAAAATAATCAACATGGGGGAGTTGTTTGGTTATGCACGGATTGCACAACAACCGCTGAAACGTCTAGATTTAACCAGTAAGGAGGTTGAAAAATTTGAGGTTCGAAAAGGTGATTTGCTTTTTGCTAGGAGATCGTTGGTTGCTGAAGGGGCTGGAAAATGTTCAATAGTCGATCAAGACGGGGAAAAGCGGGTTTTCGAATCTTCTATAATCAGAGCCCGTTTGGACTTTAAGAAGTATAACCCTGAATTTTACTTCTATTTTTTTAGATCTCAAATTGGATTGCACCAATTAGATACTATTCGTAGACAAGTAGCGGTTGCAGGCATAACAGGCTCCGATTTAATATCTCTTACTGTTCCTGTGCCGCCCTTACCGGAGCAGACTTCTATTGTAAAAATCCTATCTAATTTGGAGAAAAAAATAGAACTCAACCAGAAGATGAACAAGACACTCGAAGCCATTGCTCAGGCCATATTCAAGCACTGGTTCATTGACTTTGAATTCCCCAACGAAGAGGGGAAACCATACAAATCGAGCGGAGGAGAGATGGTTGATTCTGAACTTGGGGAGATGCCTAAGGGGTGGAAAATAGGCAGGATTAAAGACGTTGCTAAGGTTAAAAGTGGTAAAAGACCAATTGAGCGGTCAGAATTAAAGACTGAAACATTTTCTGTAGAATTAATTGGCGCCAGTTCAGTTATGGGTTATACGAAGGATTATTTATTTTCTGAAAATTTAGTAATTATTGGTAGAGTTGGAACCCATGGTGTTATACAAAGAACATTTAGACCTTCCTGGCCATCTGACAACACATTAGTGTTTATAACAAGAAACTTAGAATATATTTTCCAAGTCCTAAAAAGAGTTGAATATGAAGCTTTAAATGTAGGATCAACACAGCCACTTATTACTCAAAGTCAGATGGAGAATTTCGAGATTATTATACCTAGCAAGACAATTCTTGATGTCTTTGAAAATTTATCTATGATAATATACAATAAAATTTCAACTGCTAATGTGGAGTCAGAAAATCTTAGCTCTATTTTGAGCCTTATACTCCCCAGACTTATGTCAGGCAAGATAAGAGCACCACTGGAGGAATAAATGTCAAAGTGGATGACTGAGTCTGATGTGGAGGATTTATTCCTTGACATTCTTTCTGAACTAGGTTATTCCATAAAATTTGGACCTGACATATCTCCAGGAGGAAAGGAGCAGGAGAGGGAATACTCAGATCCTATTCTCACTTACAGGCTGAAAGAAAAGCTTCAGCTGATCAATCCTGAAATTCCGAGTGAGGCAATAGATGAAGCCATAAGAATAATAAGAAAGAATAACAGCCAGGATCTGGTCTCAAACAACCATGATTTCCATAATCTTATTGTCAATGGCATTGATGTTCAGTACAGAAAAAGGAACGGATCAATAAAGCATGACAAAGTCTTCATATTTGATTTCAACCACCCTGAGAACAATGATTTCCTTGCAGTCAACCAGTTCACCATCATAGAGAACAGGCATGAAAGGAGGCCTGATATCGTACTGTTTGTGAACGGTATTCCCATAGTTATCATAGAACTCAAGAACCCAGAGGACGAGAATGCAACCATATGGTCTGCATACAAGCAGATACAGACATATCTCAGTGAAATACCTTCAATGTTCAGGTTCAATGAACTATGCATAGTCAGTGATGGCATTGATTCCCGATATGGTACAATAACATCACCAAGAGAAAGATACTCGGAATGGAAAACAGTGAATTATGAGAGACCGAAGGATCTCACGCAGTTTGAAACCCTTATACGAGGGCTCCTCAATCCTAGCGTTATACTGGATGTTGTCAGAAATTTTATTGTGTATGAGATGGACAGATCCAATGGTGCCGTAAGAATATCAAAGAAGGTTGCTGCGTACCAGCAGTACAATGCTACCAATAAGGCACTATTATCAACAATAGGAGCCATAGATTCCGATCACAAGGCTGGAATAGTATGGCACACCCAGGGATCAGGAAAGAGCCTCACAATGGTCTTCTACACCGGTAAGCTTGTGCTGGATCCGAAGATGGAGAATCCAACTGTTATTGTTCTGACTGACAGGAATGATCTGGATAATCAGCTCTTCGGCACATTTGCTAGATGCCAGGAGCTTCTGAGGCAGGAACCTAAGCAGGCAGATTCAAGAGAATCTCTAAAATCCTTAATCAATGTTGCATCCGGAGGTATTGTATTTACAACAATTCAGAAGTTCCTTCCTGAAGAGGGGAATGATTTCCCTCTGTTGTCGGAAAGGAAGAATATTGTCGTTATAGCGGATGAGGCACACAGAAGCCAGTATGGATTCAGGGCAGACATATCCAGGGAGGATGCCGATATAAAATACGGATATGCAAAGTATCTGAGAGATGCAGTTCCATATGCAACGTTCATAGGATTCACAGGAACACCCATAGAGAAAGAGGATCGATCAACACCACAGGTCTTCGGCAGGTATGTTGACATATATGATGTGCAACAAGCAGTAGAGGATGGATCCACAGTTAGAATATATTATGAGAGCAGGCTTGCAAAGATAGATCTGAAACCGGAGGAGAGGCCGCACATAGATCAGGAGTTTGAAGAGGTAACAGAAGGGGAGGAGATATCCGCTAAGGAGAAATTAAAGAGCAAGTGGGCAAGGATAGAGGCTGTTGTCGGAAGCGAGAACAGAATAAAGACCATAGCCAGGGATATGGTGGAACACTGGGAATCCAGATCTTCTGTGCTGGAAGGCAAAGCCATGATCGTAACCATGAGCAGGAGGATTGCCATCGAAATACATAATGAAATAGTGAAGCTGCGACCCCAATGGTACGACCCAGATGATGATAAGGGAAAGATAAAGGTCATAATGACCGGATCAGCTGCAGATGGACCTGAATGGCAGGAGCATATCCGCAATAAACAGAGACGACAGCGCCTTGCAGAGAGGATGAAGGATCCAAACGATCCTCTTACCATCGTGATTGTGAGGGACATGTGGCTTACTGGCTTTGATGCACCGAGCCTTCATACCATGTATATTGACAAGCCAATGCAGGGGCACACATTAATGCAGGCAATAGCAAGGGTGAACAGAGTCTTCAGGGATAAGCCCGGAGGTCTGGTTGTTGATTACCTTGGACTTGCATTCGAGCTTAAGAAGGCATTATCCCAGTATACCGAAGGCGATCGAAGGGAAACCGG
>DAHWLW010000120.1:0-7165 GCA_027343465.1 Thermoplasmatales archaeon
CATATGGGCCTCTGCACTAGTATAGGATCTAATTCCTGCTATGAAATGCCGATCAGAGGCTGGCGAAAAATTCCCCGGGGGTCAGAGGAACCAGGAAAATGAATGGGTCCCGTTAGAACGGGGAAAAGATCAAGAGGTTATTCATGGATAGCGATCAGAACATTGAACTCGAAAACCCCAAGGTTCGAGAAGTGGTAGACATTGTAAAGAATTACATTTATACATATGAAATAGAGGTGAATCCACTTTCCATTAAGTTCATGTTTCTGGATTCAGATAACCCGCTAATCACAAAGAAGTTTTCAGAATTGAGCCAGGAGCTAATATCCATGGGATATATACCACAAATGGTTAACAGCTACGAACACTATGTTCAGGTTTCAATGGGAGAGAAGAAGAAATTTGTATCCAGCAAGGTAAATCTCATAATGCTCATACTTACCATATTCTCAACACTATATGCAGGATATTATTTTACTGGAGATTTCATAAAACCTGGGGCTGATGTTTTCTGGAGAACTGTACTTTACGGCTTTGTATTTTTTACGCTACCACTTCTGACCATATTGGGAGTTCATGAATTTGGTCACTTCATTGTTGCAAGGCATTACAAGGTTAGGGCTTCCCTTCCATTTTTCATTCCATTCATACCACTGGCATATTCCATAGGTACATTTGGAGCTTTCATTTCCTTGCGAGATCCTTTTCCCAATAGAAAGGTAATGACTAATATAGGAGCAGCAGGACCCATTGCAGGTTTCGCAACTGCATTCCCACTTCTATTTGTTGCAAACTATCTTCAGAAGACAATGCCACTTTATCATCATTTTATTCCCTATTTTCTTCATTATCCATTAATTTATCATGTTCTTGGACTGTTAATGCCAGTTACAACTCCATTTTTTCCAATGACCATATCTGTTTGGGTAGGAATATTCGCAACTGCCCTGAACCTGTTTCCTGTTGGGCAGTTAGACGGTGGCCATATCGTTAGAGGGATGCTTGGAAGAAAAGCAATATATCTGAGTTACTTTTTCATTCTTGTACTTTTCTATCTTGGATTAAGCTACACCGGTTGGTTACTTATAGCGATTCTTGTACTTTTCCTTGGGTTGAATCATCCACCAGCCCTTGATGATACATCACCAATAGGTGCACTGGAAATAGGTGTTGGTATATTGGTTCTCATACTTTTCATACTTTCATTTACACCTGTGCCAATTTATCTATAAGGAGTAAATAACATACAACAATCTTTATTATCAGAATTAGATATTTGGCATTATGGCAGATGATTTGTCAAATATTGATAAATATGTAATTACGATGAGAAGGCAGTTTCATGAATTTCCGGAGCTGAGTTTTCAGGAAGAACAGACAGAGGAAAGAATAATTGAGGAACTTGAAAACATGGGCCTGAGACCTCATGTAGTTCCTAAGGGTGGCCTGTATGCAGACATTAAGGGAAGTTCTGATGGAAAAACGGTTGCCCTTAGGGCTGATATGGATGCCCTCCCAATCAGGGAAGAAAATGATATCCCTTTCAAGTCAAGAAATGACGGTGTAATGCACGCATGCGGCCATGATTCTCATATGGCAATGCTGCTGGGTGTGTCGAAATCACTGATGCAGAAGAGAGATCAGTTTAATGGTACTGTGAGGCTTCTTTTTCAGAGAGCAGAAGAGATGCCTCCAGGTGGAGCTGTAGAACTCATAAAGGCCGGTGCTCTGAAAAATGTTGATTACGTTGTTGGCCAGCATGTCATGTCTGGTGCTCCTAGCGGTACAGTAGCAATCTTTCCAAAGGAGTGCATGGCCAACGCAGATGAATTCAGAATAAGGATACACAGCAAGGGTGGGCATGGAGCATATCCACATACAGGTGTTGATACACTAATGATAGGTGCCATGCTTGTTGTACAGGCGCAGACAATAGTGTCCAGAGTGCTGGATCCAACGGAAGCGGCTGTAATTACGTTTGGTAGAATGGATTCAGGATTCAGATATAATGTCATAGCACCTCATACAGAACTGAGAGGTACAGTTAGAACGTTCACAGAAGAAGACCGGGTAAAGAGTGAAAATTTCCTCAGGGAGATGGTTAGCAATTTATGCAAGACATACGGTGCGGAGTTTGAGTTTGAATTCCTTCGCGGATATCCTGCTGTAATAAATAATTCTGAGGTTGTCTCAGTCATAGAAAGTGTGGCAAGGAGGGTTGTGGGAGAGAAAAATATAATACATCCAAAGCCCCAGATGGGAGGGGAGGACTTTGCATACTATGTGCAGCAGGTTCCAGGAGCATTCTATTTCCTTGGAGTAACGGATAAGAATGAGAAAAATCCCGGAGCAAACCACTCACCACAATTCACCATTGACGAATCAGCTCTTTCAAAGGGGACAAGGCTAATGGAAGAAGTGGCCCTGAAACTTCTCTCCTGATATTATTGCCTGAGAAATACTGAAAAACGATATAATACAGTAATTCATGTTTGACCATGGATTTTATTGAAAAGTACAGTGAATTTCTTCAGAATAACAGAGAAATAATAAGGAGAAGCCTTATTTTACATGAAGAAGACCCTGCATATATTTATTTCAGAGATAGGGTCCGAAAATTATTTCATGAACTTCCAGATCAGAAAAAACCTGAACTCAGAATCAGTGCAACAGATGGTTCAGAATTTTCAAGAGAACTGTACAATGGACAGAAGCTTGTAGTGGCCAGGGCTATTTCTCAGATAGATGGAGAGGAACTGGAGGAGGATAGTTTTCATCTTATTCACGTGGACAGAGAACAGAAAAGTGAGCTTATAAAGAGAATAATGGAGAACCTTGAGCATATGGCCGCAACAAGGTCAATGCTGGAGAAAGACGCAGAAATTTGCATGATGGATGGGTCACTGTCCGGAAGGCTTTACTGGAGGACAAGGAAATTTGATACAGATTTACCGGATATTTATTCCATGTACACAGAAAAGCTTGTAGATTTCCTACGAGCCGTTAAGGAAAGAAAGGTCGTACTGATCTTCATAGGCAAGAGTTCTGAAACTATGATTCTGAAAAAAACCATAATGGAGTCTGACTGTAATGTACCAGAAAATGTGCAAAAACAGTCAATAACTGATCATCTCTTAATAAAATCTATTGTGCAGAATCCCGGATATACTGAACCAATATTTGTGGAAAGGGAAATCCTAAAGGATCAAAAGATATCATTCTATACCATGCATGTTCTTCCATCCATGGACGATACACCTATGAAGGTTGATTTCATCATACCAGATGGATCTGAATTGGATCACAGGGATATAGTATCATGGCTTATGTGGGGTTATACAGGTTTGAAAAATCACAACCTGTGGATATCACTAGCCGACAAGAGGGTAAAATTCCACAGGGAGGAAACTGAGGATATTATTATGAACCTTTTCATAAAAATGGCAGGATCAGAATATGTTGAAACGAGGGGTGAAAGACGTGCAAGAATCAGATTTTGATATAGGGTATGTAACTGGGCAGAGTGAAAGCGAGTATTTTCAGTTCGTGATCAGTCCAGAAGCAGTGCTCAAAAGGTGGGAATATATAACAGTGGTGCAGCAGGGGAGAAGCATTATAGGGAGAGTTGAAAAGCTTCTTTCCTTCAGTGATCTAATTGGCCAGGGCATAGATTTCGAGACTGTTAAGAAATTGAACAGCACCAAAATAAGAGAGATAGTTGATGTAGCGAGGGCAAGAACAGTTGGATCAATAACTGGTGATGGAAGGGTTCTGAAGAGCAACAGAGAACTCATAAGACCGGGGACACCTGTGAGACGATCAACTGAGAGTGAGATGAAGACACTCTTCGGATACAGTGAAGATGGAAATCTTGAACTTGGATCGCTTACAGATTATGATAATGTGAAGACTGGAATATCTATCAATGGTATGAGAAGGCACGTTGCCATAATGGCACAAACTGGTGCAGGAAAGAGCAATACAGCTGCAGTTCTTATAGAGGAACTCGCAAAAGCAGGAGCAACCATAGTTGTGCTTGATCCACATGCAGACTATTCTCTGATGAAGGCGAGTAAATCCATGGCCAATATAACAAAGGTGTTCAAAACACCAATGAGCACAGGCCGGTATGGAACTGAACTAAATTCCCTAACTGAACGATTCTCACTTAGATTTCAGGACCTTGAAGAGGATGATCTGTTCAACATAATGAGGATTGATGAGCAGTGGACAAACATGAGAGAGATCGTCAGGCGTCTATATTCCAATATTAAGGGAAAGGGAAATTTTGAGGACTTCATGCGAGCCTATGAGTCCATGCCTCTCCAGGATAAATCAAAGATTGCCGGCAGAATAGCCCTGCTCAAGGCCGTAAAGGATATATTTACTGACGTAACAACTCCGGTGGAATCTTATCTGAGACCCGGACAGCTTTCCATTCTAGATCTTTCAGGTCTTGACCAGGATATAATATCATATTTCTGCCTGAAGGTTCTGGATGAGATTTATGACAAAAAAACATCAGGAAATTTCAAGTATCCCGTCTTTTTCTTCATAGAGGAGGCACATAATTTTGTTGGAAGAGAGACCGTTGGGAAATTACCCATACTGATTAAAAAGATAGCAGCAGAAGGGAGGAAATTTGGAACATTTCTTGTTGTGATAACCCAGAGGCCGGGGAAGATAGATCAGGATGTATTGAGCCAGTGTAACTCTCAAATAATTCTGCGTGTTACCAACCCTATGGATCAGAAGGCAATCGAGGAATCCTGCGAGAGTGTTAGTGAATCAATCATAAGTGATCTTCCGTCTCTGAATACGGGAGAGGCTGTACTTGTTGGAGAATTCGTCAGGTTTCCTGTGATCATAAAGGTCAGAAGAAGAGAAACAAGGGAAGGTGGTGGTGATATAGACATATTGCCACTGATGAAGGAGTCTAGAATGCTGAGGGAAAAGGCTTCGTCCCCTGAAAAAAACAGAGATTTCATAAGGGGGCTGGTGTGAACGGTCAGGTTCCTGCATATTTCAGATACACATTTAGGCTCAGTGCAGTATGGAATTCCAGAAAGGGAAATGGATTTCTATGATGCATTCAGGGAGGGCATGCAGATAGGAATAGACAGGGACGTTGATTTCGTAGTTCACTCCGGTGACCTGTTTGATTCGGCAAGACCATCTAACAGGGCACTGAGGGTTGCTGAAGAATCTATGATCTTACTGCAAAAGAACAATATTCCTGTGTTCTCCATTGCTGGTGATCATGACAGACCAAAGGTAAGGGATAATCCATCTCACCTCCTCTTTGATCTTTTTGGACTGAGAATACTGGGACTTGAGGGGTTTGAAAGCACAACATTCAGGAAAGGAAATGAGGAAGTATTCATCGGTGGCGTCAGCAATATGAAGTTATTCAAAAGAGAACAGTTGAAGAATGAATATGACAGGGCAAGCAGGGAGGCTTCAGAACATAAAATTTCCGTATTTATGTCGCACCAGGCAATATCCCCATTATTTCCGCCAGAAAGCTCAGAGGCAAGAGAAGAGGATCTCCCTGTAAATTACACATATCTGGCTTTTGGCCATATACACCAGTTCATAAAGAAAAAATTCGGAAGGTCCCTTTTCTGTTATGCTGGTTCAACTGAGGTAAAGAGTACAAATGAGATTTCAGGATTAACAAGACAGGGGAAGGGTGTGAATATTGTTGACACCGATGGTGATGAGACAGAGATGGAAAGGGTGATACTGAAGAGTGTCAGGGTTCAGCGGGATCTTACAGGAACTCTGGATGAATGTCTTGAAAAACTTGACGAACTTAATAATCAGGAATTTGGAAAGAAACCTGTAATCACCATGAATATACATGGCAAACCCAATGTGAAATACATGAGGGAAAAACTGGGTGAATACAGGGAGAAATTCATAATAAGACAGCCCATAATAGAGGAGAATACCGATTCAGTGGAAATGTCACCATCCTTTGAGGAAAGTATAGAATCAATATTTACCAAATATTTTGATGATGAAAAGAGAGGTAACATGGCACTTTCAATATACAATTTGATAAAGGAGGGCAAACACAGTGATGAGGATATATTGAAGATCTGTGAGGAGATTTTGAATGATCATTGAAAATGTGAAGATAGAAAATTTCCTATCCCACAGGCAGAGTGATATATATCTTGGTACTGGAATCAACATCATACTGGGACAGAATGGATCGGGAAAATCATCCATCTTTGAGGCCATAAAGGTCGCATTCTTCGGTCAGGGAGAGAGTGAGAGAAAGAGAGTTGTTTCATACAATTCAACAATGGCAAATATACAGGTCAGGTTCAGAATAGGTACTCATGAATATGAGATATACAGACAGGTAGAGAATAGAAAAGACAGGGAGACTACAAGAAGCGCTGCACTTCTTATGGATGGGCAGAAGTTAGCAGAAGGTGCAAGTGCGGTCTCTAATGAAATTCAGAACATTATGGGCATTTCAAAAAGTGCCTTCATAAATTCAATTTATGTTGATCAGGGGCAAATAGATTCACTTGTTAAAGAATCACCAGCCGAAAGAAAGGATGTGTTCAATGAGATTATTGGATTAAAAAATTACGATAAGGCGTTCAGCGAGGTGGACAGGATTGTTAAAGGCATGTCAGAAAGGATCGGCCAGTATGAATATCTCACAGATGATCTTAAAAAGACAAATGATGAGAAGGCCAGAAAAGAGGAAGAACTTAAAAATGTGATTCTGGAGGAAAATAAGAATCGTCTGGATATGGATCAGACGGAAAGGCTGAAAGATAACATAAACGAAAAACACCGGAAATTTATTGAAAAAGACGCTAAATTGCAGTCCCAAATAGAATCTACAGAAAAAGCAAAGAAAGAGATGGATGAACTGGAGAGGAAGATTGTTGATTTAAGAGAAGGCCTGAAAAATCTTGATTCTCTAAAAAGAAAGCAGATTGAAATGGAAAATAGCGATCTCTATCTTAATGGGGATAAAATAACACTTATAGAACAGAGCCTAAGGCAAATTGAGGATGAAAAAAATCAGATAAATCAGCTGGAAAAAGAGCTTGAAAGTTTAAGGGAATCCGCGAAAGAAATAAATTCGCTAAATAAAAGGTATAGCGAACTGAATTCTAAAATAAAGGAAATAGAA
>DAHWLW010000131.1:0-9937 GCA_027343465.1 Thermoplasmatales archaeon
AGGGCAACAAGAGTGGGGATTGCACCGATCGGGTTCAATACAGAGAATACAGCAACTACAACCGTTACGAAGAAGAATATGCTTGCCGCCACTTTCTGCTGGATTATCTGCTAATATTTTTCAATTTGCTTTTTATAGCGCTCACCTTACTCAAAGACCACTTTAAGATGATCAAACATACATATTGTTTATAGAACCTGATATGACAAGAATGTCATCACGTATGTTTAATATGTTGCTCTTTCCCAGGAACTTTTCCAGAAGGCCAAGTTCCACCATCTTGTTTACTCTGTTTTCTACAGTCTTCAAAGTTATTCTATCTTTTGTTGATCTTTTTTTGTTGATTGAATCCAGAACATCCCTAGTTCTTGTCTTCCCGTTTCCGAGGATATTCAGAATCTCTCTGTCCAGTTCGTCAAGTTCAAAGCAATAGTTCAGGAAAGGAATGGGGTTGAAAATTTTGTAAGAAAAGCTTTCTACCTTGTTTTCCCTGTCCCTGACTTCTATGACATGGGCCAGATTGACTGTTTTCATTTTAAGTGCCCAGAATATACATACTGCTATAAATGGAGAAGGGCCCGCACTTATATTCAATACAGCCCTTTTTTCCTTTATCTTGGACATCATTGGGAAAATGTCATTCATACTCCATATTGATTTGACAGTAATATCCAATATATTGGCATCTGGAAAGCGCCTTTTACACTGCTCTTTAACATTTTTAATCTCGACCTCATACTCGTTCAACTTCTCTATGTTGTTGTTAAATGATTTAAATTCGGATTCAAACAGATATATTGACTGGATTTTGAATCCGGGATTGATCGTACTTATGAATCCCTCGCAAAGATGGGGCCTGAATCCTATAAACGTTATGAGAGCTCCATTAGAACTTATGGCTTCACTTGACGAAGAATTTATTTCGCCCTCCTGTTTCACAATTTTTATATACTCTATAAGTTATTAAACCTTTATGTCTTCCGCATATACTTCACTGATCCTGAATATTAAAAGGGTTTCAGGAAATGTTATCCCCTATGAGTACAATTATTATGTAGCGCTTGCTTTTTATACCAAGCTTAACAGATACAATACCGAAGTGAGGAAGCTACATGACAGAGATAACATTTCAATACACACCTTTAGCAACATAATCTCCCAAAGCTTCAAATTTGGAACCAATGGAATTTCCCTTGACAACGGATTCATCATTTTCCGTTCTATTGACAAAAGGATGGAAAGTCACCTTAGGTTGGCCATTGCTGAGGACCCCCATCTAAGAATCTGCGATGCAACATATCTTGTTAGGTCTATAAAAAACACGGAAAAACCAAAACCGAAGGATTCCTACAAATTTAGAACACTTTCCCCAGTTGTTGTAAGGGATTTTGAATCACGAACTAAATATGTTGATTCCACTGAAGATCTGGAATTGAACCTCAGGAAGAGCATGACCTGGGTTCTTGAGAACAAATTAATGCATTCCCCGGATAAACTCGATATCAAAATTTTTAATGGAAAAAGGAAAACGGTGAGGATCTCATCTCAAAATAAAAAGGAAGCCATAACCAGCGGATTCAATTTAACTGGCTCGATAGAGGCTGATCCTTTGACGTTCGAGCTTCTCTATCATAAAGGGTTGGGCTCTAAGACTGGGCTAGGACTTGGTTGTTTTGAGGTGGACTATTGAGGAGCAATAACCCCAAACTAAGCCCTGGAATGTATTTTGAATCTCCTGACACTCAAATCAACTTGAATGTGATCTATAAATGGTATCTTACCGAAGTACTTGGGAAGATATGGAACAAAAGTGAGTGGCAAAGGACGGCCAAAGGTGGAGAATGGCCTGATAAACCTTCATGGGCCTCAAACTTTGACATGCCCTACCTTGCACATATAATTTCTGGAGCTTCCCTTGCCCTTAAGGTACTTGAAATTGCCCTGCACGAAAATAAAATAAGCATTGAAGAGAAACTGCAACAGCGCATAAAGAGAGGGCTTGTAGGTTACCTATTTCATGATTATAACAAGTTAACAGGAACCCCAAAGGACATGAGAGCCAAGAAAGAACTTGATTCTCTCATCTCAGATTTGCCCCAATCTCTTTATGAATCATTAGAATTGGGTCCCAATGAATTATATCAGATAGCATTCTCTACAGAAATTGGTACCACTGCAAATTCATTGAGAAATGAGGTCAAGATATCAACGGATCTAACATTTGAGCTTGAAATTTCAAGACTTGCCGATGAACTATCCAGTGCATTTAACAATATCCCCAACACACTTAGGAAGGATATCCACTTCCATGGGTTAGTTCTAAAGAAAGAGGAGATCCGCCTCATAAAATTCACACATAACATATTTTATGCTTTCAGCGATCTACTTCGCAAAGAGATTATCCAAAAGATTGCCGAAGTAGGGGGCATATACCTTTGGACTACTTCTGAGGGGATATATTACTATGGGAATGAATTCAACACATTAGCGGAAATAGATGATTTAAATAACAAAGTTCTAAAATCCTTCCTTTCAAAGTTGAATGTTTCCAAAGTAATGAAGTGCAATGACAGAAAGATAGAACTTCCAACTGAAGGAATTATTGAAATTAAGCTTTCAGATATGAAAGATTACTTTTGCGATAATAGAAAGTTTATGGAAGTTTTAAAACCTGAAGACAAGAGTTTTGGCGAATCAGAGCTAACAGTTGTAAATTCATACGTTGAACACACCAGGGCCCTTTCATCTATTGCTTTCAGGATAAATCTCGACTCCTTCAAGTTCAGAGATTTAGTCTCACTCAATGATATATCTTCATACGATGAAAAAGAAATTCTAGAAAGAACGAAATTATTTCTTTTAAGGTATTTGCAACTTAATCCTGAATTCAAGAGTAAAAACGCGAATATACTCAGAAAGGCTCTATCTGATATCTCAATCAGGGACGCTAAAATGCTTGAACCTTTCTTAGGGAGGGCGAAGGGGAAAAACAAGGAAAAAAGTGTTTTTCTTCTTCCGCTAGTATTGCTTGATAACACTATAGGAGGTGATGTTTGGGAGGGAGTTTTTGCTGAATTTGAAACTTTCGTCAATTCAGGCCTTACACCATCCAGAATCGCAGAAAACGAGAAATCAGTATCAAACATTCTGAGCACAGTCCTCGGGCATATTTCCAGGCCATTACCGGTTGTACCTGAAAAGAAATCCATGTCAATTATCAATTCTTATCCGGCCCAGTATGAAGCTAAAGCAGAGAGCATGTACGCTCTGGCGACTAACAGCACTTTCTCCAACAGGCTTACTACCTCAGCTATAAGCTTTGCCAGGGTCGACATAGATTATAAACTGGAGGCACTATTGAGGAAATGCATAATTCCCCAGTTAAGATCAGATTTTTCTAGGGTAGTATTGTACGTTTCTTTCCCTGGAGCGATTTCTTACATAGATATGGCTGAAGTCCTCACAAATTGGATTAGGGGGAGAGGAGATTCTGGGCCATCAAACTTAGAGGAATTATTTATTGGCCTTATTGATACATATGAAAGGGACGAAAGCCTGAAGGTTGACAGCAGTTTCTGGATAGGTGCAATGAACGTTGACAACCTTTCAGATGCACTAAGCGTTCTTACAACTGCCATAATATTTTCGAAAAATACCAAAATGAAATGCTTTATTTCGGAAGCCCACTCACCGTCCCCTTCTCTTGGCAAGGAAATATTAGTTTATGATGCCCCTTCATTCTCTATGAATGATCTTGGCATAACGAGGATCAGATATAACAAGCTTGATGAGGTACTCAATATAATTGAGACATTCTCTGTCCTTTCGAATAAGTCGATCAGATTCATGGACTTCAAAAAGATGGCTCCAGTAATTAGGGGTTATTTGAGTGAGCCACTTTCAATATTTTCACAGATTAAAAGCCTCATGAATGAAAATGGAAATAAAAAAAGAGGTGGCAAACAAAGCCTGAGATCGTTGTTGGGCTCTGATCTCATGAATAGGATAAGTGACATTGAAAATCTTATAGATAGACCTGTAGGCATAAAGGAGAGAAATAATGGAGTGGAAAAAATGGAAGAGATAAAAAACCTGGCAAAAGCTGCCCTGAGGCTAAAGAACCCTGGAGACAGCTCTAATAAAAGGACATGGCTAGTGAGAGACAGCCTGTATGCGCTGGAGAAATGGAAGAGCAATACAGGTGGCACAGGAAATCACGACCTGGCTGACTTTCTGGATATTCTTGATGGGCAGATTTTGAAAGGCCTGGAACGTGAAAATATTGAAATCCGGAATCACACATATATTGATGATTTCTCTAGGGCACTGATTTCTGCTTTGGACAAACTATTCGGAGGGAGGGTCCCAAGTGGTTCAATGAAGTCATATTTTATTGATGCTTTTGAATTTGAATATTTGCTGGAATATGAAAATGCTCAAAGAGGTGGAAAATGACAACAATAGAAGAGATGATTGAAAAAGGATATATAGCAGGAAACGCGAATGACATTGATCTTGGAAAAAATTCAGGGATTTTTGTAAAGATAGGAATAGTTTCAAGGACAACTTCTTATCTAATAGTCAGGAATAATGAGCCTACTGAAACAACCAGCGAAGAATTCTATGGTGAGGAAAGAGTTGTAATACCTGGAAACAAGTGGAGAGGGGCTGAGAGGAGCTACATCCTTTCACAGATGAGGTCTGTGGACGGTGCAATTCCCAGAAACTATGAACGAAACGCTGTAGAGATTAAATCTGTTTTAAGGAACCCAGTGAGCCTTATATTCGGAGATTCAAGCACAGGAACGGGTAAGAATGCAACTTCAATTGCTTCAAGAAATTACTATGACTGGGCTTACAGCTTTCAGCCAGTATTCAAAATTACAGAAAGGCTGACTCATAACTCCTTATCTGATACAGGAACAATTCTCCATGAGACTTCAGGCAGTGTAAAGAGTAATGCGATTTACGAGACACAATATATTAAACCTGGATGTGAATTTTTGAGATTTGTTACAATGGAGAACATTTCGAAAGAGATGCTTGCCATTCAGCTAATGGCAATTCTCTATACAACCCGATACGGGGCCAGAACTGCCATTCTCGGAGACAATGTTTCCAATGATATAATAGGCATAGGTTTTTCCAAGGGTGATAAGCCAATTTCCTCTTATACCGTAATGAAAAAATGCTGGGAAACTGGGAATTATGAACCCGATACTGATCTCATTAGTTCGATGGAGGAAATATATGGCGAGAACCTTATTTCAGGAAAGGACCTTAACTCATACATTGAGGAGGTCAGAAGGGTCAAAGCCAGCCGGGATGAACTGAAGACCATTAGCAGTGTCTTGGTTTCAAAGATGGAAAGTGACTGGAAGGATATGTTCCGCTAATGTCCCCGTGAGAAATTATGATTGCAAAGAAAATACGATTTACAGTGCTTTCCCCCCTGAACTATTATTACATTCAGGCAGGCAGGGGACTTAGGCCTTCCCCGTTCATTGGGGACATAGCACTGAAATATTCTCTTCTTCATGGAATGGGGCTCCATAATTTTAATATTCCCGGAAAAACGCAACCTACTTATGAAGAACTTGCTGAATACAGATTCTGGTTTACCGTGGCCATGCCACCTTATTATTCTACAGGCAACGGGGACAGTGAGCCATCACTTATGCACGCAATTTACAGAAACACAATGCAAGGAATCGATTACAATGGCACAAACGCCCACCCGAATATCAGGACTGGAAGCATAATGTACAAGAATTTCTTCTTTCAGCAACACATAAAGCCCGGGAACCAATTCTATGCCTTCTTTCTAAGTGAAGATGAAATTAAACTACCCGAAGCACTCAGAGTTGGAACTGGGAAAGTTGGATCTGTGAGGGTGGATGAGATCGAACAGCCATTTGATATGCAGGGATATGTAAACCTCTACACAATACAGAATATACTTGGAAAAAAAGAGTTTGGAGAAAAGTTCCTAGACAGGGATTTTCAGTTTAGAGAACATGTGTCACTGCCCTATTATATTTTAGGACCAGTTGACCTGCCTTCATTGGAGGATGTTTATTTTGGAGCACACGACTCTTGAAATAAGCCCGCAGTTTATTTCTAGAGGGTTCCAGAATAGAATCTATGATTTTTTGACAGACAAAAGCCAGGATAATAAGATAATGATCCTTAATGCCCCAACCGGATCAGGGAAGACTTACAGCTTTAAGTTTCTTGAGGATTCAGAAGGTTTCTCATTTATTGTATTGCCAAACAATTTCCTCATCGAGGAAAAGGTGCAGGAGTTCAGCAAATTGGTTGATAGCAAAAAAATTGGACAGCTTTCAAGCCCTTCTGTAAGAAAGGCTATGATTAATAATGGCGTGGAGATGAACAAAGAATCATTCCTGGATTATATCTTTAACTCAATATACGGAAAGAAGATCATAATAACCAACCCATCCTTCCTTTTCCTTGTTTTTTATAATTTCTACTGGTCAAGGGTGCATGGAAGAGTAGGTGGTATGATACAGGAACTAATAACAAGGGGGCTCAAAGCAATCATATTTGATGAATTCCACGTTTACTCTCCTGATCAGCGCAATAGGATTATATCTCTTTGCCTGGCGCTTTATGGTAAAGTAAAATTCATTTACTGTTCCGCTACACTACCTAAAAACCTTGAAAGTGACCTGGGCCAGGTCTTCGGCATGGGGCAAATAAGTACTGTACATGCTGTTGCATCAGATGACACAGGTGATCTACTGAGAGGAGGCCTTAATGTCGAAATTTACAAAGCTTTACTAGTTGAAATTGTCAAGCATAGCCTTGAGGATCTCAAGAAAGGCAACTGGTGCCTGATAGTAAACAGGATAAGGACTATTTCAGAAATTAGAGACCTGATCTATGACGCTGGTATCCCATCAGAGGATGTCCTGACAGTATCCGGTTTTCACGATCCTGAGAGGGAGTCCATACGCATGATGATTGAGGGCCACGGCAGAATAGTAATAGCCTCTAACATAATAGAGCAGGGCTTCAACCCGAATAAGAAATTCACAAATTTCATAATTGAACAGGGAAAATACGATTACAATTTCCTCCAACGGATCGGTAGGATAGGCCGTGGCACAAGCACTCCATCAAAAGTTATGATATCCGCTGAGTCATATTTTGAATTCAATGGCCAAAAAGTTACTTTTGACTATTTCACGGACAGAATGACCTTAAACATGAAAAAGGAATATTACAAATTTTCCCCATACCGTATCGGATTTTATCTGGCAGCCTTTCTTCACTTTACCAGCCAGGATGTTCAAAGCATAATTTATGATAACCTGAATAACCTCGGAAGTTTTCGATCCCTCATCCAAACAAAGAAGGAATTCACTCGCATCATTGAATTAATTGATGGGCTTGAACAAAAGCGTTCGGATTACATTAAAAAAGGCATTTCTTTGCCTGAAACTGAACTTATACCTAATTGGTGGAGGGCATATATCAGATCTTTTGCAAGATTTATAAGATCTGATGAGAAGATAGATATTATTGATCTTACAGCACCTGTGCAGAATAATTCCGTTAGCAAGGCTATCGATACCAGATATGGAGAGATTTGGACAAGGAAGAATATGGAAGGATCCTATCTGGAAAATGGAAAATTCCAGTCATCAGGGTTCAGAGATGAAGCCTTTAAAGACTTTGAACTTGAAATCTGTGGTATTCCATGGAAATGTGTAAGGAAAAAACTAAGAGATATTGAATGGGTAGAGTCTGATATAATGAAGGAATGCATAAGAGACAGGATTAGATCGTCTGCTTTTTCACGAGGTCCTTTGAAGGAGTATGGGGATGCACTTAGAAGTTTTGTAGAACTCACAGCTTTCCCGGAGCGCCTGGATATGAAGGTGATTGAAGATTGAAACCTGACCCTGTCTACCCTGAGGAGATTAGGGGTACAGATGTAAGTTATGCCAGAATTTGCCAGAGAAGGCTCTGGATATCCCTACATTCTGACGTCATAACCGATGGTACAGAACATGTCTATGAAGGAAAATTTCTTTCAGAAAGAAAGAGAAAAGCTGGTTTCTCCGAGGTAACTCTTGGTAGGAACAGGTTAGACTCTGTCAGTATAAGTGAGAATGAAACCTGCGTTCATGAATTTAAAAAAGGGCGACATCTGCTTGAATGCGACAGGATACAGGTAGCACATTACATTAACCTGCTCCAAAGAGCAGGATTCCATAATGTATACGGGATTGTGCATCTCCTCGGATCAAGGGATGTGGCTAATATATTCCTTGATCCGGAGACATGGGTGACACTCCAGGAAACATACCGTTTGATAGAGGAAATGAAATTAAAGAAAATACCTACCCCTGTTCGGAATTCGTTCTGTTTTTCAGGATGCAGTCTTGTAGAGTTCTGTTGGGGTGATATATGAGGCCATACTATATTGTCTCTGGAGGCCATCTCGTAAAGAAAGATAACTCCCTTGCTTTTATAAAAGAGAATGCGGAGGAGGAGATTCCTGTTGAAAGTGTAGATTCTGTCATAATATATGGGAATACAACTATATCCACACCTGTGATAGAATTGCTCTCTCAAAAGGGAATTCCTGTATTTTTACACTCATACTATGGAAGATACTTTTCCAGCATACTTCCTGAAAACTACCTCCAAGGTGGACAGGTTACAGTCCTGCAGGCAAAAACTTACCTGGATCCTCAAAGAAGAATGGAGCTCGCTAGGTCATTTGTCAAGGGGGCAGGAAATAATTTTAACAAGATACTTACAAAGTACAGGGTTGGGAAAATTATCATCCCCACAGAGTCCATTGAAAATTCCGGAAGTGTTACGGAACTTATGGGCATTGAGGGAAATATTGCGCAAAGTTATTTTGAGGCCATCGACACCATTCTTCCAGAAAAATTCAGGATTGTGAGAAGAGTGAGGAGGCCACCGAACAACTTTGGAAATGCCCTCATAAGTTTCCTTAATTCCTTAGTTTATTCGATTACGGCATCTGAAATATTCTCAACACATCTTAACCCTGAAATAAGTTTTCTTCATGAACCGGGGGTTAGAAGGACCAGTCTTTCACTTGACGTGTCGGAGATTTTCAAACCTCTTCTTTCGCATTCTGTTGCAATTTCTCTCATCAAAACAAGGCAGATTACCCAAGACAGCTTTAAAACGGAACATGGAATTTTATTGACAGAAATTGCGAAGAAGAAGGTTCTAGAAGCATTTGACCGTAAACTGATGGATACCTATTATGTATCATCCCTAAAGAGAAATGTATCAAACAAACACCTAATAAGACTAGAACTTTACAAACTAGAAAAAGCCATACTTGGAGAAATCGAATACAAGCCTTTCAAACCCAGGAGGTGGTAATTACTTTGTTTGTAATCCTGACTTATGATGTTTCTCAGAAACGAGTAAGCAAAGTTAGGAAAACGTGCCTTCCTTTTCTATTCTGGATACAGAATTCTGTATTTGCAGGGGAGATCTCTTCCAGCAAGATCAAGGTGCTGTTAGAACGCCTTAAAAGAGTAATATCTGAAAGTGATGGCATTGAAATATTTATACTGAGGGATAAGAAATTGGCCAGAAGGCTAACAATAGGGGAATGCAAAGAATATGACAAGGTCATTCTATGATAACCCAGCTGAATGGCTCTGAAACCTTTTCAGATATTGTGTTAGTAAAAGTTTGGTGTTAAGAGACATAAATTTTGACTGTACAATGGATTTTTATACTCAATTCCATACATATGGTTACGTAATATTTTGAAAATTTGAGCATTCCTTGAGACCGAATTTAATGGTTTTAGGCGAACGAGTTAAAATTGAACCTTGATAGGATTGAAAGCTGCCCTGTATTCAAGGGTGCAACAGCGAACTCAGTTAAAATTGAACCTTGATAGGATTGA
>DAHWLW010000137.1:0-15304 GCA_027343465.1 Thermoplasmatales archaeon
TTTAACTACAAACACAGTCGAACTAAACACCTTGAAACAAGGAAAAGATAAGAAGACCGGAAAACAAAAGACAAAAACGAGAATCATTCCGCTGCATATTGAACTGAGAGATGCTTACATGCAGTATCTCCTGGACATGAACATTTCAACAAAATCCGAGGAGCCTTTGTTTCCAATGTCCAGACAGGTAGTGGATCTTTACTTAAAGAAGATGCAGGATAAGCTTGGTTTTAAAATTCATGCTCACAAGTTCAGGCATACCTTTGCTGTCAAGGCCATAATGGATAATGTGCCATTGAATATATTGCAGCAATGGCTGGGACATTCATCAGTTTTTACTACGAGTATCTATACACAGATTACGGGGATGGATACATCTGAGTTTATGGGAAGGGTGAGATAGTTAATCATCCATAGAGAGGAAAAGATGAACAGACCATATGAATGCAAATCTCGTTATTAGTAATACTTATATAGATTAATGGTATTACTAATATAATGACACATATGAGCTTGAAGAAAGCAGGGATAGAAAGAGTTGGGATGGAGAGCTACAGGTGTTTAAAATGCGGGGTTGTATGGTCTCCTAATTTAAGGAAAGGGGGAAGACTCCCTAAAGGCTGGTGGAGATGTCCCAACAAATGCAATAAAGAGGTGTTAATGCCAGGACAGAAGACCTCAGTGAGGCCAGTTATGAATATTGATGGGAAAAGATCCACAATGGTAGAAAAACATGAGTCTTATTCTGTGGTGAAAGACTCAGATGGAGAAATATCGTATATATGCAATAAATGCGGCAAAACCATGGACAGATCTATTGTAAAAGAGACTTTCTGGAATACAACAGTCAGGATAAGCTGCCCTACTTGCATTTCCGGAATTGTTTCAAGGTTAGTAAGTGAACACTTCGAACCTGATTTACCCAGTGAAAGTGGAGGTGATTAAAATGGCAACAGAGAGAATAAACGACGCAATAGACAAAATAATTGATGATGCTCTTGTAGAGATTGACAGCCTGGAGAGCCTCAAGCAATACAAATGGGATTATGACCAGAGATCAATTAAGGGAAAATTATACGGTATCCTCAAGATCTACCTCAATGAAAATGGGCTGTCTGAAAATGCAGTTAGTGAACTTCAACTAATGAGATATCGATTTGAATCTGTTGAGAGGGACGAGAAGGGATTGCATGGCCTATTTTGCTATTTTTATGACTAGATATTTTGATCATCTTTCTTGGCAGGCATATCCCTGAATAGTCTTTCCATCAGCTCCTGGACGTCAGGGAGAGTCCATGCGAATTTTGTATGCTTGCAGTCCCAGGAATGATCCACATCACACCACAGCCTCATGACATTGTGCCCGTTGGGCTTTGTATAAACATAAACGATCCTGTTGTTTCCCTGGCCGTCAAAATTGTACTCCTGAACCGCGATGTGATCATCTTTGACGTTAAAATGGGTCATTGCGCCAAGATTGCGGAACTCATCCATGAAGTCATGGGGCATATCGAGAGGTGCTTCTTCCTTTCCCTGTGCGAGCAAATCCGCCCTCTTGAGCTGTTCTGCCACTTTTCTACCCCTTGGAGTGAGGGAGATGTAAAATGTTCTGCGAACAACCTTCTCTTCTCGAACGTTAATTAAAGCACCCTTAAGCATCTCTTTTAGATACCTATCTAGCGAGTATGAATTAGGAACTATAGATAACAATGAAGTTTTCACTACTTCTTTGTTCTCCTCGTGCAGTCTTTTAAGTATTCTCTGAGCACGCTCAGATAGAATTCCGTCTCTTTCAGCCAATGTTAGCAAATCTACTATTTGCTTATTATGATGCGTGTCGTCACATTCTACATAGTGTAAAAAGTATTATATACTTCTATGTTCTACACTAAGTAGAGTGTATATGGAAACCGAAGTTGTAACTATAAAAGTCTCTAAAAATGCCCATGAGGAGCTCAGAAGGCTTAGACATGTATTTTTTGTCGAAACTTACCCTGAGGTCGTAGATTGCCTTATTAATGAATACGAGAAATCTCATCCTGAGGAGGTGCAGGCATGAAAGTAATTGCAGTGAGCAACAGTGATTATGTTCACCTAAAGGCTGTTTACGAAAGTGCAGGCTTAAGTGAAGGAGAGCTGCTCGAGGATATAGAGGAGATCAGGGAGGGGCTTGTATGAGTACTGAGAAAACCCTCCACGAAATAAAGAAAGTTACTGATTTTTTGGTGGTCTCGGTAACTGCACTCTTTATCTTTGGAATATGGGCATCCTACATCGTTCTGTTTATAGAGTCTGTCAGGACAGACCCATATCTTTCGTATTTCATAATTATAGTGATCGTTCCCGCAAGTTTTCTGCTCCTTGGAGCCGAATACAGTGCAATTTCAAACCTGTTTAAAAAAATGCTTTTGGAGGTTGAAAGATGACTAACGAGGAAAGAACGACCGAGAAGACCCTCCACGAAATAAGACTCCTAAGGGACAGCCTCGTAAAAAATGAAATCAGCTGGGTTGATTTCGAGAGAAAGGTCACGGAGCTGACGGAGGGAAAAGAATGAGCATGCCATCCAGTGTTTTTTGTGAGGAATGCCAGAAAATGGTGAGTCCGTTGTTTGCAGTTTGGGACGGCGTGAAACTGAACTTCAGGTGTCCTGAGTGCGGAAAAATGAACCATCAGCCTGGAAAATTCAGGGATCTTTTAGGAGGCGTACAGATATGGAACTAAGGGAGACAAGAACCTATGGCGTGATAAAATGCCCTTGTGGGCATGAGATCACAAAAGGTGAAGTCGCCTATGTTCCCGTTCTTCATGTTGATGGAGAATACAGATTTTTAAGGGCTTTATGTGAAAAATGTAAAAAGGATCCGGACGGTTCGTTCCGTCCCGATCCAGTTGCCCGAAAGGGCGGAGATGCAAGAATGTATAGAAATTTTGTAGATAAGGATTCCCATGGGGAATCTTCGGAACATGATGAGGCTATAGGGAAGCCTGCTCAACCGAAAATGGTGAGCAAGGTAACTGAGGAAACAGTTGTATTCTGTCCCCATTGCAACGATGAGGAACCAGAGTGCCATATATGCGGTGACTTCTTCGAGGAGGATGAGACATTTTACTGCAATCCAAAGAAGCCGGTTGCAGACAGGCACACATGCAAGCCGTGCATGATGAAGGAACTGGGAATCAGGAAAATAGGAAAGCCAGCCGTGCACAATCCTAAGAGGGTGAGTCAATGACGTTCAGATATCAAGAATCTTTTGAGGTAAAATGTAAGAAGTGCGGCTCTACTAAAGTTAATGTTGTGGCTTATCCAGTTTTGCATGACGCGGAATATACAGGCGATTCTGCCTTTATGTGTTATTGTAATGGTTGCGGCGGTACGTTCGATTCTGAGGTTGATTAAACATGATAACACAGCTACAACCCCCGAATATAGGAGAGATCGTTTTAGATTGTGTAGAGAGAGCTCCAGGGGCAACAGTGAAGAGGATAAGCGGGTTTGTCCACTTCATAATCAGCGGGCAGTCGATAAGATATGGCGGAAAGGTCGTGACGTCCTACGAGCTTCTTCCGGTCCTGAGGGAACTCGAGAGGGAAGGTAAGATAAGCATTGACAGAGGAAGGAAAGCAATGAGGATATGGCCTGTAAGGAGGGATGCGTAATGCCGATAATTATCTGCAGCTGCGGATCAAAGTATAGTGGACATAGGGCACATATGAGCCATGCCGTGCATATCAGGAAATATCCAGACCACTTCGAGATAGAAAGGCACTCCCAGCTGGATAATATCCACAGGAAGAAGAACAGAATGGAGGCAGAATGAGATGGCAACATTTAAGGAATGGGTGGACGAGATGATCTCAAGAGTGAAAGTCATTGAGAAGGAGTGCATTGCAAACCAGGTCAACGCAAGGGCAGATCTCCTTATAGAACGAGGCGTGGAGCCATATGGACTGTGGAACGGAAGCACCATGTCAACAGCCCAGCCATCCATACCAGAGGATGCAAAGGCAAATGCACTGGAGGCGGCTAAGAAGAAGTATGGACTGAGTGAATCAAATGGCTCTTTGGTTCTCCAGAAGAATCTTGAGCCGTCAATGTTCAAGGAATGCGCTACCTTCCTGCGCGGAATAGGTTATTCTTATGACAAGTCAGTCAAAGGATTCAAGAAAGGAGGGCACTGAAGATGGAAGAAATAATAGAAAAATGGAAAACAGAGAATGAAGAGGAACTTATAACGTGGGGAGAAAATCTTGAAGAAACAATGAGGAACAGAATAAGCATGAATATTTTTTGTGGTGATGATATTCATGTCCATTCAGATGGTAAAGAGGTTCAGATAGAAGTTGATGAGGCAACTCATGATGCAACCGATATGCGAGATCAGAACATAGAATATATCAAAGCGTACGTAGAAAAATATCTTCCATACCTAAAATACAAGGAAACGAAAGAGCCTTATGACTCAGAATATGGATTCAGGCTGATATATTCAGTTATAGAGGTGAAGCAATGATAAGTGATAAAGAAGGTATCTGTTCAGTATGTGGGAAGGAGATACACAAAGACGAAGAAACCGATAAAATGGAAATCATATTTGGTGAAACTTGGAGAGATAACGGTAACAAATTCGGTTCGAACAAACCATGGCACTGGCATACAAATAAAAAAGAGGCGGGGCAATGAGATACGGCGAATTCGTAGAAGAAATGGAAAAATACGGATGGTATAGAAACTATGCTGTAGGTCATATAGCTTCAGCTAAGAAACTAGGATTTTTTCATTATCCTGAAGGCAGTGACAGTTGGGACAGCTACATTTGGTTCACGGAAATACAATCAAGAGGATACGAAAACGTAATGAATCAGGTCAAAAAGAAATTTCCTAAGATAGAGGTGAAGCAATGAACTATAAGGAATTCAGAGACAAAGCGTATGATCTTGGCTTTCATAAAACAACTGTCCAGGAAGAGGGAAATCTTTTTGTTATTGATATGCCAGGTAAAGTTGCCTTTTGCTTGAGGCATGAATGGATGAACTACTGCACAACCTATGAGCAGGTCAAGAGGATAGGATTCGAGAAATCGCTTGAAAACATGCAAAAAATAGTAGAAGAACTTAAAAACGAGGTGCAGCAATGATCAGCAAAACGAATGGTCTGGAAAAATGGATGCAGGAAGGCAGCAATGTGATGGTATACAATGCTCCTCCTGCAGTGGTGGAGTCCATTTCCTTTGGCGAGTCATCGGGCATTGTCCGGTACTGCCATAGCAAAAAGGAAATGGTCGAGGGTATATACTGGAATGAGGAATTTATCTCAGTAAGGACAATGCATGGGGAAATCGTAAGATTCGAGCCTGAATTGAATCCGGATATACAGATGTTTTTCACACGGAAGCAGAACTACAGGGACAGAAATTCCGGTTATGTTGTATGGGATGGAGATTATGAGAAGGCTAAGTTTACAAAGAAATCCCTCCTTGAATGGCTTTCCAGGCATACCGATGAATTAGAGGAGGATGTCAGAAAATCCATAAGAGAAATGAAAGTAACAGAAAGACTTGACACGCAAAGCATATCACTCGGAGACATGGAGCGCACTACTGAAGAGGAGGAAATGAAGACGTCCATACCAAAGAATTTCAAGGCTAATGTAAAGATAGCCGAGAACTGGTATGCAGAAATGCATTTCAAGGCATATGTTGCAAGGAACGTGGACGATTACGGCCATGTGCAGAAGGGATACAACATAGTTCTGGAGCTGGAGAATGCAAGGGAGATAAAACGCGGGTTCATGGACTTCGTGCTGAAGCAGATCCCGGATGAAATACCAGTTTACTACGGCAGATTGAAGGTCCTTAATGTGAAGAAGAACGAGGAGCTGTGATAATGATGGAAGGAGAACACAAATTCAAGCTTTCCCTGACTCAGGCTATGCCGTTCACAAAGGATGACATATACCATGTGATCAAGACGCATCCTGGCATAACGACAAGGGAGATTCTGGGGCAGCTGGGTTATGCTGCTTCCATTGGGATTGACAGACAGAGGCTTTCCACATTCCTGATTCTCGTGTCAAATCTTGGGAAGAAGCTGGAAAAGGAAGGAAAGATCGTGATAATCGATCATGACGATAGAAAGAGCTACAGGGCCGTGAGTGAGGCGATATAGTTATGAACGATAATTTGAAAGAATTGATAGAAGAATTTGAAGATTGGGCTCTCTTTGATGGGAAGTATTCACAGAGTACAATTGTGAGGGATGCAAGGAAAATCAGAGAGCTGGCAAGAGACATGGATATTGTGTCGCCTGACCTGAAACAGGTGAAGGGGTATTTCCTGGACAAGATCAAATCAGGGTCCAAGAGGCAGACACTGAACGTCACGAGGAAAGCACTCATGAAGTGGTTCAAGTTCTTGAACGAGAAACACGGAGCTGGAATATCATTCCAGATCCCAAAGTTCAAGGAACCAAGGACCACAATAAAATGGATACCTGAGGATGAAGACGTCATGAGAATCCTCAAGTATGCGGACAATCAGAAGAACAGGGAAAGCGCAGCCAGGGATGGAGCAGTATTAAGGATCCTTTTCTCAGGTGCATTGAGGATTGGAGAAGTATCTATGCTCAATCTGGATGATATCAGGGATAATGGTATCTTTGTGCATAGCGAAAAGGGAGAATCTGATTCTGTTGTAGGCTTATCAGATGATGCCCTGAAGAGCATCAGGAGATATGTTGACAACTACAGGAGGCCTAATGATACGCAAGCACTCTTTACAGGACCTTCTGGAAGGATAAATAGCGAATACCTGAGGCAGCACATTTCCTCTGTCGGAAAGAAGGCAGTCCCAAGATTTCATCCACATTCAGCCAGGCATTGGGTTGCGACAAGACTTCTTGCGGGTGACGAAGAAGCTGGAATCAAACCTCTTGACATCAGATTTGTGCAAACCCACCTGCGGCATGCATCACTGGCAAGCACTCAAGTATATACTCACGTAGATCCGGAATCAAACGCAAACAATGTGAGGGAGAGAATGAACAAATTTTTTCTCGAAGAAGGAATGAATACGGGTCCAAACGCGTCCGAACCTGTTATAGCGGGTCTGAGGGGGTGTGAGGAAAATAGTGCATTTTTAATTAAAGCAACCCCGGAGGTGCTTCCATGCTAGCCCTTGACGAACATGTTCCAAATTTCATTTATAGGGAAGCAAGAAAGAGAGGCATAAAGGACGCAACCACTGGTGAACTTATAGAGGAATTCAGGAAAACCATGTGGAGAGATCCTACTTCATTCGTAGAGTTGTTGGAGGTGCTGGAATGAGCCTCAACTATGATCTGGATTTACAGAGATCCATAGATTTTCTGGTTCAGAAATTCAGCATGGACGAGATCAGGTCGGATGATCCCTATCTCCTGCAGCTGTATTCCGGAGATGAAGGAGCAGCCATACAGGGCCTTAGAGCGTACACCGAAAGAAAAGGCAATTATTTCGACAGTTCAAGAAAGAAGATGATGCCGAGATGCGAGTTCGTCGAGCTGGAGAATGGCCACGCTGTTGTGGACCTGATTCATGTGTTCCCTGACAGGGATGCAGCGATCCAAAAGGAACGATTCATCATGAACAGAAAGCCGAAATTGAGGAGGTATCAGCTATGAATCCGACGGCACAGGCGCAGGAAGAAAACAAGATCGAAAGAAACAAGGAAAACGCAATTCAGGATTTCGTCCGTGATTATCTTGCAAGGGAGATGCATCTTGGTGCAGGGTTGGGGAAACCTACATATCTGACTGAATACACGCTCGATCTTGCCAAGATAAAGGAATATGCAGAGTCTGACAGGTTCCATGAACTGACAGATGAAGAGGTTGCGCAGTTCCATCTTTCCCTGAAGGAGATGGAGAAGCTGTTTCAGGATTCCCAGAAAGAACACAGAGAAAACAACTGGTATGATGACTGTAAATACATTCTCGACCAGATGGATGAAGATTATGACGGAACTCTTACGCTCCTTAATAAGTACCTCGTTTACCACGTAGTCTCTAATTACAAAGTTGTCTTAAATAATCAGGTCGTTTCCGAATCTGATAGGGAAAATCCTGACTTCGTGGAGCCTCAATGGAAGGTAGTAAACGAAAAAAGATATAACATCTCTTTCTCTGACCTGAGTCTCTCAAAATATGAGGAGAAGGTTGTACAGCTGAAGGGATATCTGACTTATGTCCAGAATCCGCCCACTGAAAGAATAGCTGAAGCGGAATGGGCATGCAGGAAGTGCGGGGGAGTGCAGATCTCAGACTTCACTGCGCCCGGGTACTGCAATGCCTGCGGAATGAATACCCAGTGGAATATCATAGAGGACAGGATCAGGAAGGAAAGAGTCCAGGAGGGGCTCATAACTGAAGATTATGATTCAAGTGCTTCAGGATACCAGCTATCCCTGCTCGTGATGTTTTCCGGCGACAACACCGGGAAATTCGCCCCCGGGAATCATGTTTCCATTGTCGGGAGGGTGACGGGAAAATTAATGAAAACAAAGGGCAAAGATCCTTTTTATGCCTATATAATTGAAGTCAACCAGGCAAGAATAGATGAGAGGCAGATCTCCATAACGCCACAGGACATAGAGGAGATAGAGGCCTTCTCGAGGAATGAAGTGAACGTAATCGACAGCCTCTCGGAACTGTATGCTCCAGGAATCATCGGATATAAGACAGTCAAGAAGGCGATAGTCCTTCAGGCTGCAGGCTCGGATGATGTGTTGAAGGGAGGAATCAGGGTGAGGGGAAATATCCATGTCCTTCTTGTAGGAGACCCCGGCACCGGGAAATCACAGCTTCTTATGGCGACAAAGCAGATCTCGCCAAAGGCCATCTATGTCACCGACGCTTCGGCTGCAGGTCTGACTGCAGCTGTTGATGAAGTGAACGGCAAGAGGGTCATGGTTGCAGGTGTAATGGTCCTGGCCGATGGAGGCATAGCCGCCATAGATGAGCTGGAGAAAATGAGCAAGGAAGACTCAAAGGCACTGCTTCCTGCAATGGAACAGGGTGTCGTTGCAAAGCACAAAGCAGGCCTCGATGCAATCCTTCCTTCAAGAACTTCAGTGCTCGCAGCTGCAAATCCCACTTATGGGAGATTCATTGATTCAGATCCTATTCCAAAGCAGATAGATCTCAAGCCGCCTCTCCTCAACAGGTTCGATCTCATATTCATCTTCAAGGAAAGAATAGGATCTGTCGAATATGAAAAGCAGAGAGCCGTTGCAATTCTCAACGGCGATGGATCAGAAGACAGGGGGGACTTCCTCCTGAAATATATTACCCATAGCAGGAGATTCCATCCCACACTGTCAAAAGTAACCAATGACAAGATAACAGACTATTTTGCAGTCTTGAGGTATGCGTCCAAAGATAAGGACGCTTCGATAAACACAAGGTCGCTGGAGGCAATGAAGAGGCTTGCCCGTGCATCAGCCAGGGCAAGGCTTCATGACACCACTGATGAAATAGATTTCGAGAATGCAAAGGAGCTCATAGAGATGTACCTTGGGCAGTTCAACAACGACATGGACGCTATCGGGGGAATCACCAACACTGTGAGGGACTGCATCATATATCTGAGATCACTCATAAAGCATGATGAGAAGACGAGCGAACTTGATATCATTTCACAGTGTAAAACACTGGGTTTCAGTGTATCTAATGTGAGAACAGCACTGGATGAAATGAGAAGGGAAGGCGAGATTTACTGTCCCAGCGATGGAATGTACAGAGGTGTTATGAGATGAAAAACTATTTATTTTCTATTCGCGAGACCCTGAATTACTGCGTTGAAAAATTAAAATACATAATTAAGAAAAAATACCTCTTGCAGAACACGGAAAACACTGGCTCTAGAATTTTAATACATAATGATTACGAAAAAAGTAGAGTGTGTATTAAAATTCCCCGGTGCAGGAAATTACGTTTTTATCTTTTTTATACTATAATTAATTTGTGTACACACTGTACACATTTTAATTATAATTACCCTTATTTCAAAAAAAATTTTTTTATTTTGAAGGTGAGTAAATGATCCGGATAGGTGACTACTGGGGAGAAAAATACGAGTATTTCAGGTATTATCTTCCATTTAGGATGAGGCATGGAATCAAGTTTGTGAATTGGCGCCACTGCATGGAGGCGGTCAAAGATCCGGAAATGTACATGCATCCAGGATTTGTTCCACGCAGGAATGATGTTGTATGGGATATCGGCTCGCAATTCGGAGATTATGCCCTTATCTGCAGCGAGGTGCCTAATACAGAAATTTTTGCATTCGAGCTTAACAAAGACAATTATTATGAATTGCAGGCGAACTTGAAGATGAACAGAACAAGTAATATCTTCGCTTATGGGTGCGCTATAGGCAATGGAACAATAATAAAATACAAAATGGAAGGAGCCATGGCCGTTGCTTCAGACAATGGAACTGAAGTTTATGCTCACAGGCTTGACGATCTGAACATAAAAAAGCCCAACATCATAAAGATAGATGTTGAAGGCTTTGAACTTGAAGTTCTGAAAGGGGCAAGGAAATCCCTCGAAGAAAATAGTGTCAGGCTGATTGTAGAAACTCACTCAACCCAATTGAGAAAACAGGTAGATGAATTTCTAAGCGAACTGAACTATTTCCCTGTACATGTAGGAAGAACCGTGAAGGGAAAGGACTGGATGGACGAGGTTAGCAATGTGTTTTACACAAAGGAGGTGAAAAAATGAATCATGGAAAAAAAATTGGAAGGCCGGCAAAGCTCGAGAAGGATTACGCTGTCAGGATCAGCACAACAACAACTCCGGAATTAAAGAAGAAGATGGACCATTCCGGATATCCGGTCAGCTACATCCTTCAGTACGGTGCGAGAATACTGCTGGGTGACGAGAACGAGAAGGAACTGCTTGACATCGAGAAGGAACTTTCAGTGCTGAAGCCAAAGGTTGCAATGCTTGAATCCAGGAAAGATCTCATCCTTGCAGACAAGCGGAGGAAGGAGGAATACCTGAAGCAGAGGGAAAACGAGATCAAATACATGTTTTCTGCGTTTTCCCATCTGGTCAAGCTCCAGGAAAAAGCAGGGAGAATGACCTTCAAGGAGCAGTGGATTAGGCAGACCTACGGGATTGAGTTCGATATAAAGACGGTGAACTCAGACTTTTCCCAGGTTCTGTACGATCTAGCGCTGCCCGCTCCTCATGTGGTTGAAAAATACAGCGTCAGGAAGGTTCAGAAAGGAGAAAGGGAAGAGAAACTGCTGGTCGAGATAATAGACAGGGAGAGTGAATAAAAATGGAACAACAAAATAGAAAAACAGGAAAGGAACAGCTGGCAAATAGGATACTCGATTCATGGATCGGGAAACTGGCAGGATTTGTAATGAACCTGATAGGGTCAGGAATAGAGAAAGTTATAGATTCTAGGAAGGTGAACCCATAATGATGGAATTCAAATGCACGAGCTGTAGCAAAACATTCTACGTGAATCCATCAGTCCTTAAGCAAAAGAAGACGAGGTGCCCATACTGCAACAGGCTCCAAGAGGTAGAAGAATATCCAAGAACGGGTTTCCATGACGGGATATTCAGGACCAGAGAGGAAAGACAACGAGAAAGTGAGGCTAGGCAGTACTTCATGAAAATAGCGAACCAGGCACTCAATGAAGTAGACAATGAGGTGAACTCATAATGTGCGAGGATTGCGATACATTCGCCTGCTTGTGCAAATGCGAATTTCCAGAGGAAGATATGATCTGCAGAAAATGCTTTCACAAACCCATGGAAAGAGATGTATCAGATGAAATATGGGATGACTACGTCAATGAAGAAGTTCACTCAATCAGGGGGTACTGAAAATGACAACACACATATTTCTTGACACCGAGACAACTGGACTTGGTCCATTCGGAAAGGAACCAAGGAAAGACCAGATCATAGAAGTTGCATTCGTCTGGGAAGAAGATGGCAAAATCCAGAAGATCCATGAACTCTGCAATCCTGGAAACGAATATTTAGAAAATGCAGAGGAAGCCCTGAAAGTCCAGGGGAGAACAAAGGAGGAAGTGAACTCATTCCAGGAAGTCGGCGACGCAATACAAAGTGTAAGAGATCAACTGGTAAACCTAAAAGGATTCCCCATGAAGACGGAATTCCACGCCTGGAATATAGGATTTGACAAATTCTTCATAGAACAGCATCCTTGGAAAATCGGACTTAACTGGGGAGAAGACCCCATGGTACTGGCATCTAGGAAGATGGGGTATTCCTATGACCGAATAGGACTGGCAAAGGCAGCGGCATATTTTGAGATTGAACTTCCAGAAGATTCACATTTCCATAGTGCCCTGGCAGATGCATACATGGCAATGATGATCTACAAGAAGATCAAGGGGGTACTCCAATGAAACCTGTTACTACAGTAACAAAAAAGAAAGAACAAACTAAGAAACAAAAAGGAGACCTTGGAGAGCAATTTGTCTCAAGCTGCCTCGATAAAATTGGATATATCACGGAAATACATCCCAGGACATATAGGACAGTCTATCTGAAGGGTGGAAAGAAGATCCTAGTCTCCCTCGACAACGACTATCACAATTCGTTCGATGTTAAGGGGGAGAGAGAGGACGGCATGATCTACGCACAGGTAAAATGGTTCACATCCGGAACTGTTAACAGTGGCCATATATCAGACGCAAGAAGGAAGATCAATAAAAACTACCCATATTTCTTCCCATATCAACGGTTACAGGTGTGGATGGTATGGAAAGAATGGGTATCCACTCCTGGACAACGCAGGCATAAGGAATGGAATTTCAGGGTATGGCAGAGGTTTGGGATGATAGAGGGAAGGATAAGAGGTATACACGCATTCACATGGGATTGGAAAGAGATTACGGAAGATGTCAGAAAGGAATACAATTTGTGCCAAGACCTTCCCAAATTAAAATCCAATGAACCATCTGAATATAATATTACCATGAAGAAAAATGAAGCCCCTCAAATCGTTTTAAAATCAAGCAAGAATAAAAGTAGAGGTGAAAAAAATTAACAACTATATAAATGTTAATGGAACTGTGTTCCCTAATAGGGAACGGAGGAACATAGATGTTGACTGAAAAGTTTACGGTACAGTTGACTCTTGATCTTGATGAGATAGATATCGTAATCCTTGATTCCCTTAGGAGATTCCCGTCAAAGAGATGGAAGGTCTATCAGCTCAGGATCATTCTTGAATATAAAGGATTCACCGTAACATCGGCGCAGATAAGGGACAGGCTTCGGCTACTGAAAGCTCTTTCCGTCATCTCCGCCGAAAAAGGGAGGAGGGTCAATTCATATCTCCTGCACATGACATGCCCCATGTCACCTGCAGCAGATCACCTGTTATATTCTTCAAATGATATAGTCAAAGCGGAAACCGGACCTGGTGAAGAATTTCCATCAGGCGAAAAACGAAGCAGTTCCGTTTTCCGGAAGTAGACGAGATGGCAAAAGGGATAATGAAAATAGCATTGATCGTGCTGGTCGTGTTTGCATTTTTGACCTACGGAATGGTGGTCCAGGCATCGAACAGCGGTCAGAGTAATATTGGTGGGGTGAACACATTTGCGCATTACAATGTTGCAAACGAGGTTCACGAAGTTTTTGGGTACAATATTTCAGCCCATAAGTGGTATGTGCTGACTTTTAGCGCTGACAAGTCAACAGGCGCACTGACAGTGACGATTCCATCAGGAATCAGTATTGTAGATGTGCAGACTTCGAACACAAGCCAGGACGTTTATCATCTTGCGCAGAACAACGCGTTCTTTTCGAATGCAAATTTGAAGGTCGCTTCTCCTGTCAGCAAGGGATCTACATTCAACGGCACAGTCAAGCTCGATGCAGCCTACATGTACATGGGACAGGCAGTCAACAGCTCCGCAATGTCCGCAAGGGCAGATAAGGGAGTGACAGGCTACGGCATAAATGAAACGCTTTACTCAAGCAACACAAACAATCTTGGCTCAAGCGTCCAGATAGCTCCAAACAACCTGCTCAGGACAGAACCAACAGGAACAGCTCAGTACATGATTTTCCTCAACAACACAGCAAAGTCGGGCCATGACGGATCGTTCATTCTGACTCAAAACTGGGAATACACAGTACAGCAGCCGGTGGTAACATGGGATTCATTTGTAGCGCTTGCAATCATGCTGATAGTCGCGGCAATAGCATACGCACTCGCACCTGTACACTACGGAAAGGAGAACCAGAGGGTCATATCATTCCAGGAAAAGAAGGAAATGCCCTACGCAATAGCCGCTATAGTTCTTGAAGGAGTAGTCCTCGGAATCATAGGATTGCTTGGAACAGCAACACCACTAGGAGGCTGGGGAGGAGCATTCGCTGGAGTATCAGTTGGAGGCGCGTTCATATTCTTCTACACAATGTCGCCAATGAGGAAGAAGTACCATTCTGCAATAGGCATCCTCGCCCTTGGAACAGTTGTCGGGTTCATAATCAACCTGATGCCTGACTTTGGGTTCGGAAGCATAGCATACAACTTCTTCAGCAGTGGCAACGGAGTAGGAGTTGTTGCAGCAGCAGCGTTCATACTGGTATCAATAGCACTGATCTATGTGGGTCTGATAAACACCAAGAGGGTGAATCTGAGGGCACGAAACCTGTCAAGGGAGTGATTGAAGAATGGCGGAAGACACAGTGGGAGATGTAGAGGACGTCGAGCAGACAACGTCTGCAGGGATCGATGAAATAGAAATCATCGCATTCCTTGTGCCTGCAATACTTGTCCTCCTGGCTCTCATATTCGACTATAAGTCGCTGGCTCAGATAGGCGTTGGAACGTTCAGCGCCTTTACTAATCCGGTTGACTCATTCTTCAATGGGCTAGGCACATTGATCAGCAGCTTCTTCAATGGACTTGGAAAGATGATCTCCAACGGACTAATCATCAAAATAACCAGGTTCACTGCAGCAGCCCAGAGGCTGGAATACATCGTTCCCATACCCGCGGGGGCGATTTAAATACTAACAGAGCACGCCCCAAAGACAGGCTTTGAAGCAGAGGCCGAGGGCGTCCTCTCATTTTTTTTGATAATAATTGTTATAGTGGTAGTTTTGGGTTTCATTTTCTATCCGTCAGAGGTAATTTCGATACTGAATGGATTGCTGAATTCAATTATTTCTCCGGCAATTGCAATCCTCGACGGAATTTACAATCTTGGAGTTGACCTGATCCACGGGATCATCAGCTCATTCGGGAATGC
>DAHWLW010000141.1:0-8688 GCA_027343465.1 Thermoplasmatales archaeon
TTATGACAACTGAGACTGTCAAATTTGCATTTACTGGCTGCTCCTTAAGCTTCCTGGCAAAAAAAACAGGGAAAGTCCTGTCAAACCCCATTCTGAATATGGTTCTAGAAGCTGCAGAGCCGAAGGACAGGATTGCAAGGAGCCCGTCATTTATCGCTGCTATAGACACCGCATAAATTATGTACCTGCTGTATACGGAGAAGTGCGCTGAAAGGATGGAAAGGACAGGCAGACCGGAAATCCCGAACGGAATTGTTATATTATTCTGGAAGAGCAGGTTGGATATGGCGTAGATGAAGAAAGTTGCCAGCAACCCTCCGGTAAGTATTACCGAAATGGCAGAAAGTCCCACGACTTTCTCTGCATTCTTTACTTCTCCGGAAATGGGTGCAATGGCCCCGTAACCGGTAGGAATTCCCATGGCGAAAAGAATGCCCAGTGCAAATGCTCCTCCGGTAATGTGCATTGTGCCTGGGCTTGGTATATAGGCAGAACCTCCCGTCAGGTAAAATGATAGAACTATGATGGACAGAATAATTCCTATTTCGATTATACCTGTATATATCGCATATTTTGCCGATGGCTTAATGCCCACAATAAGGAAAAAAGAGGCTGGCAAAACAATAACGAAAAGTGTGAGGTAGACTGGGAAACCGAAAATCGCCGAAACCACATATACTGCCCCGATCACATATGCCAGGCCAAATAGCAGGGAATAGAACAGGTATACCCATCCGGTACTGAAACCGACCCTTTCTGAAAGGACCTGAAAAGCATAAGTATAGTATCCTCCAGATGTCCTGAACCTTCTGGACAACTGCATTACCACGAGACCATTGATCAGCACAAGCAGGGTGCCAATTATTATTATTAGTGGCGAAAGAAAGCCCCCATAGGAAAGTGCGACCGCTCCGTAAGTCAACAGGCTCAGTAACGGTGACATTCCGCCAAAGGAAAGAAAGAAGACATCCCTGAATGAAAGGCGTCTTGGAAGTTCAGACTCCTTGGCTAAATTTGAGATCTGTTCACTCGTATCAACTCACTCTTTGCGTGTATATCCAAGTGTAAATATTTTTTGCCATGGTCTTGCCCTGTTTATATGTTATAAAAATGGTTAATGTTATTTCCTACCCATCACTCTTATGAATCTATCCTGAGCCTGCCACATTGTACGTGCTCAAGGAATGTGACAACTGTAGAATGTTATAGTGCTTCCTCCAAAACTGTGCAATATATCGCATATGAAAAATAGGTAACTTACGAATTTTGATGGGATACAACCTTACAGATTTCAGCCCGTCCTATTGACTCAGAAGGTTTCAGTATGCTGCAAGGGAAAATTTTAAGGCGTTCATGGTCATGAAACAAGAGTGCTGGTAAGGGACATAGACAGGAAGCTTGACATGAGGCTTGTCCTGAGGGTCAGGCAGAACACTGAGTTCTTCAGCGCCATCGCCGACATGACAACAAAACTTCCTGTCTTCATTTACGGAAAGAACGGGGAATCATGGATGTCGACATATTTTCCAAGGGATTCTAAAAATACAAAGATAAACCTTCTGCTCAGCAGATTCCATGCAGTAGAGAAAGAGGATTCCTTCGTTGTTGATACAAGGATCAACAACGTGAAGGATCTGGCTGTCATAAATAAGCTGATACATCTTCCATCGTTCATTGTCAACAGATCAGACATGAGCGGCGGATTCATCAACATATATGCAAGGTTCCATAGCAGCCAGGCTTATGCGGTCTCATCACTGCTTGCGGAATATACGGCGGACGGGATGAATTCCAGGGTGGACTGGCTTGGCCCGAGTCCCGGAATAACAAAAATAATGGATCTCATAAACAGCGAGTACCCGGTTTCGCTGATTTCATACGATATCCCTATTAACGGGGAGGAGGAATCAATCAGGAGCATACTTTCAGGTGACGTAATTGCGGAGGCCACAAACAGCATTGCTGATGACGGGCTATTCTCCACAGTCCTGTATTCAGGCAACCCCATACATGGAAATGTTGAGGGTATTTCACCAGTATCACCTGAAGATGGCATCTATACCATGGTTATGAGAAATTCATTCTTCGCCATGGTCAGGGATAAGGCCAATGAACAGCACATAATGAGGACAAGATTCTTCATCAAACCATTCGGAGAGAAACTGCAAATCACCGTGTTCCTTCCCTCTGCCAGCATATATGAATACTACTCCATCATATTTGAAATCGCAAGAAAGACTGAGAACAGTGTTGCTGTCAGGCATCTTCTGCCATACACACAGGATGTCTGGAATTTCATCTGAATTCCAATACGGTCATAGAGGCTGAACCAGCTTATAATGCAGGTCTACTTGGCAGTTTTCGAATCAGGGACATTCTTCCACTGGGTCCTTGTAAGGCCAAAGGGTACCGGGGATTACACAATTGCGAAAGTATGAGGCATGAAAACATGGAACAGTGTCCTTGGGAGGGTATACCGGTATACTGAAGTTGCCATAAATTCTCTTTTTGCTCATTTTTCATCGGCACAGGACGCCTTTTATAACATAAATTTCTCAGCAGCTCCCATGAATATCAAAGGAACTCTTGTCTACATTGATGATGCCGTTATTGAAGCGGCCAGAAAGGAAGGATACAGGAAGGGATGGAATGACCGGAAAATGCATGATTCAGACATGATTGAGGAGGCCATCAGGGAATCCAGGGACTACAGGGAATTCATAGCTGCACTCAGGGAAAAGATGGAGATGCTCGGGGAATGATCACCTTGAACAGATTTGACATGGAATTCTATAACGGCTATATCAAATCGACACTTAGGCTGGCCAGAAAAGTGAAAAATGCAAAATCTCTCGAGGAAGCCAAGAGGATTGCGCAGGAAATGGAAGACAGAGCTTTAAGAAAATTGGAAGAGACCATGGGCGACCTTTAAATTATTGCCTAAATTATTTAAGTTTGTTATTTTTATGTTATCAATCCACATAACTACAAATATTTATTTAGAATACAACGTCAGTCAATAGTATGACTAATATTGGGCTAAGTCGGAAGATATTCTTTTACCTGTCTAATATGCTTCCTACATTCATAGCATCACTTATAATCTACGGTATTCCATATGGATCAAATACGCTTTTGAATAAAGCATTTTCATCATTTCTAATCGCAATGACAGCGATATCTGTTTGTGGGTTTATCCTATGGTTAACTTACCTTAAGCATCTTGATACCGATAGGACAACCGATGAAAAAAGTGTTAAAGAAACGAGAGAGATATCAAGTGTTATTTCCAGTTACATTTTGGCCTATGCTGTGTCAGTTATCTCAGTAGCAGTTGTGGGAGGCCTAAAGGGTATGTTGTTGCTTCTGGTTCTCGTAACAATATTTGGCTTATATGCGTTCAGTTGGAATGTAATGCTGTTCAATCCCTTCCTAATGCTATTTGGGTATAGGGTTTACTCGATGGAACTTGAAGACGAAAGTACTGGGTATTTCATTCGTAAAATAACGGGTGGTCCTGTAAAAAATCCGAGAAGTAATAAATATTCAATGCTGCAGATAGATAGCTACTTTTATTACCTAAAGGAGTGAGTCTATAATTGGCTTGACGCCTCTACGTTTAACAGTCTCTTGTCTGAGATTCGTAATCCTAGCTTCTTAGAGATATAGGACAATACAAGGGATGCATTTTCCTCTGTACATGTTATTTTGTTATCTTCCGTTATACTAAACAGCTTTTCCTTAACGCCGTATTGATTAAGAATTTCAAGATCTTTCTTTATCTCCTCCTTTTCAGGTATCTTTGATCCTTGTGATACGAAATAGTAAAGATCCCTTACCTTTGAAGGTCTGTTGGCAGCGGATATAAGCATATCTGGATCACTGATAGTTTCTCCGATCTCCTCCCTTTTTTCTAAGATACTTTCTTTCAGGATATCTGTTGGTACAAATAAATAATAGAAATTTACCGGATGGAATACAAAGAGTTTATCACCGAATACTGCACAATCGAAGTTATCTGGTTCGATAATTACGGAATCAACAAGACTCTGTGAATTTGATAATTGGTCCAAATTTAAGATGATTTTCCTCTTTGATTTAGATAATGCGTGTTTTAAATTTAATAATTTTATGAAAATTAACTCCTCATTTCCGTTACCTGTATTCTTGAGAAATCGTATTGTAAAAGAGGAAATGTCTTGATTTCTTTTCTCACTGTTTTTGTTTTCCTTCAATAGGCCTTTCTTATCTGTAGAGGTTGATGAGTTAGATAAGACATCTATGTAGGAAAAAAGTGCATTATAACTCTTCCCCCATGAATTTTGATAACCGTATGAATCTGATGGAAGTCTCTTATTAACTTGAAATTCTTCTTCTTCTTTATGTTTTTTGATGTCTGATAATTTGTCTTTAATGGTATTTGCGATATCTTTCCTTACTTTATCACGAAATAAAAAATCAGTTGTATTGAATTTAAAACTCTCAGTAGTTGTTCTATCATTCGCATTGCTGTTATCTTGTTTTTTTTGTTTATCTCTTTTGTCTTTTTCCTTCCAAACTAAATGCCCATGTAATTTCAGATGAGTATTTTTTTTATTATCTTCAGTCTCATTAGTGAAATCCTCAAGAAAATCTATTAATTTATCTATTTCCTTCGGTCCTTCTTTTTTAGATTCACTAGTCGCAACCACCTATTTCACCCCACAGCATGATCCCTGTACCATCGTTCTATTTTTTCCTTAATAGCCTCCCTGATGAAATCCTGGGACGACATCCAAAGATCATGTTTTTCCACAATCTCGTTAATTTCTTTGGCAAGGCCTTCCGGAAGTTGTAAAGTTAGTTTTACTGACTGTTTAGGCATCTGAGTTTATATACTGATAACGTTTAAATAATTGCAAGTGTTTAGATGTTTATAGATGTCTAAACGGTGTATATGAATGTCTGAGAAACTTACACTTGTATTGCCTGATGAGCTGAGCAAAGCCATCAGCAGTGAAGCAACAGGGAAGTATCTGTCCAGACAGCAGTTTATTTTAGAGGCTGTCAGGGAAAAACTTGAGAAAGCCAACGGAGGTATTTTTAAATGAAAACGGAAAAAATGAATGGTTTGAGCAACCGTATAAAGAATAGCCTGCACATACAAATTTTTTCCTCCAGCGATAAGAAAAAGAGGAACCTGAGGAACCGGATCCTGGAGATTCAGGAGACGCTTGTATACCTGAAGCCTCTCAGAGAAAGTGTGCGAAGCAACAGTTGGTTTGAGGCCATACTCAAATACTCATACCACAAGGAGGACAGGCTTCTCAGGAAGTATGTCAAGCTGTATGGTGAGTTCCCTGTGGGAGTGGCAGAGGAGGTGTTTCAGTGAAATCAGAGCTTTTCAACAATGAGTTTTCCATCGTCAGTGACAGTTATTCTAACTTGGTCTCCGGAATCAAGGGGAAAATCCTTCATGAGCCTCTTGGATACGTAGATTATACCTTCACCTCTGGTACCTATATGAAAACTGCCAGTTCCCCTCTTTTCCATTTGTATGAAATAAGACAAATCCTAATAAGGTATGTTAATTTCATACGAAATCATAAGATTAATATAACTTCATTTTCTTATAGTTTCATACGAAAGGTGATGAAATGGAGGATGAGATGATAGCTGTAACTACAGTGCATATGGACAGGAAATCTCCTGGTCTCATTATCCGGTTTCCCAAGAGGATTGCCCAGGAGATAGGATGGAAAGACAAACAGCAGGTTGTTGTAGAAACGGATGGCTCAAGGCTTATGGTGAGGGTGGCTCAGCAATGACATCCGACTACAGGGATTATTACACACTCATAGGGAATGGAAGATGGGAATGCAGGCTCTGCCGAAAGACTATGTCATACAATTCAAGGGAAAGGCATCTTGAGAGGGTCCATCTGATCGAAGCACCCATACAAAACAGCCACAAGAGCGAATGGACGCGTCCTGACAGAAAGAAGTTCATCGAAGCATACAACAGGATCGAATACCACAGATGCAACCTGGAGGCTGAACCATGATACCACTGCTTTCAGACATATGGGACCTCTATCTGACACTTGTTAAGAGTGGATGGAAACAGTACAGGAGGATGACAGGAAGATGAATTATGATCTTATGAAAGTGGCAAGAGAGCAGCGTAAAATGAAAATGCAGGAGACCCTGGACAGATTCTGGAGTGATGAGGAATGAAATGCATAAACTGCGGCAGGGAACTCACCGATCCTGAATCCGTAAGGAGAGAAATTGGGCCTGTGTGCCTTTCCCATGTCAGGAGTGAGGAAAAGAAACAGAAAATTCTCCCTGAAGAGCGCATCCTCACACCGGACATGGGAGGTGAGATTGCCGATCTCATTTTCAGAACATCAGGAAAGTCATTCCTATGCATCGGCGGATCCTCTGAACATGAGGAGCATGTAGGGGCATGGTACGGATATCCGCATTCCGGTGGTCTTGCTGATTCATCAGGAAGGAGATGGTGGTCATACCAGAAATGCACCATATCTAATTATGAAACAGCATGGTGGAAGGTTGAGAAGAGGATTCAGAAGCTGAGGATGGTGGAGGTATATCCATGAATCACTTTTCATTTCTGAGCTCCCTTCGCACAAGCTCCTTCACCAGATCCGCTACCGATGTATACTCAGGATGTGATTTCAGGAATTCCAGCATCTGCTCATACAGGGGTTCAGGCAGTGAAACCTGCCTGTATCCTTTAGCCATATACCATGTATGGTATAGGTTTCTATCAAATGTTATGATGTATGTTTACACTAAACATAGTAGAAAGATTAATATTGTAAAGAATATTTCTACTAATCATGGTAGAGGAGTTGAGGAGAATGAAGGGATATAGGCAGGTATCGCTTCCGGATGCCCTTTACAGGGAGATTGAGGAAGCCCTGAGGAAAGGGCACTCATATACATCCGTGGCAGATTTTGTGAAATATGTAGTTAGGAAGGAACTTGAAAGGAGCGTATCTCAATGATTACAGGCAGCAGGAATATTTTTGACAGCAACGGGAACCTGATCCTTCCCCGGGGAGCCATTGAGGAATATAGAAGGGAAAAGCATCTCAGCAAGGCAAGATACCCGACAGGTGTTTATGTCTCATGCCCAAGATGCGGCCACACATGGGAAAGGCAGGGTAGGTCTGCTGGCATTCTGAGGTGCCGCAAATGCAAGAACAGAATTATGGTAGGTGAGATTTTATGATTTCAGAACAGAAGATGGATATTGAAAAATCAAGGAGGGAGTATTACCGCTATCTCAATCAGATCTATGAGGAGATCTCCGAATTCTTGAGATCAGAGGACGGAGCCGTAAATGCTCAGAAACTGGAGATGATGTTTGATAAAACTGCATCCCCATACGTTTACTGGCTCAAGGAGAATCACGAGCCGCAGGTACAGACAGAAATGAGCCCTGAAGCCCGGGCAACTCTGTTGAAAAGCCTTGAGAGGAAGTATCACCTCATAGTAGAGGAGGGCGAATACTTCATCAAGGGGATCCTGAGCGGTGAAGACTTCAAACGGCTCAACGAGAACATGAAGATTGCCGGATACAGATACGACTCAAAGGACAGGGCTTTTGTGAGGGATGTCAAATGAGTCAGATTGAGGCAGACAAGGATTTTGAAACTCTTCTCCTGGAATTTGAGGGATGGGCAATAGGCACTGGTACATATTCACCAACAAGTGCCAGAGCCGCAGTGAGATCTCTGAAGTTCATGAACAGGACCTTTGATGTCGTGGCCGCAAAAAACGAGGATGTTCTGAAGTTTTCAAGGAGCCAGATAATGAAGGGGAGAGTTCACAAGACAGTGGAGAACCAGCTTCAGGCTCTTTTCTATTTCCAGAAGTTCCTTGGGAACCAGCTTCAGGTACCCAAGTTCAGGAAGCAGAGAACACCGGATCAATGGGTGCCTTCGGATGAGGATATGCGCCAGGTCTTCAGATATGTGGACAGTATCCCCAACCCTTCGGACAGGGCATACTCACGGGCACTGATCTATGTCTGCGCATACACGGGAGCAAGGATCGGTGAGATTGCAAGGCTCAATATTGGTGATGTTATGGAGGAGACAATATATATAAGGGCTGAAAAGAATGAATCCCCAAGGTCCCTTGGCATACCAAATTTCGTTCACAGGATTGTCAGGGAATATGTGGAAACATACAGGATGGCCACCGACCAGAAGGCACTGTTCACGGGAAAGCGTGGAAGGAACACACCAGATTACCTGAGAACAAAGATAAAAAAGATCGGCAGATCTGCAGGGGTTCCCATGCTCCATTCACATGCATTCAGGCATCGTGTTGCCACCACTCTGCTTAATGCGGGAATGGACTTAGCACAGGTTCAGTATCAGCTTGGGCACATTTCACCCCTGAGTACGAAAGCCTATGACCACTCTGACCGGGTAGCGCTTGGAAGGCAGAATTCAAAGGTTCTTGAACAGTACTACACACGCGGGAATGTGGGGGTCAACAGGTTCGAGGGCATGTGCGGGAACGTAAAAGTAAGCGCGGGGAGAGGGATTCGAACCCTCGCTCTCATTCGAGAAACAGCTTAGCAGGCTGCCGCCGTACCGCTGGGCCATCCCCGCTCAGGAGCTGAAGCGGTCTTGAAGATCGTTGGCAACCTGTTCTAAAATCTCTTCAA
>DAHWLW010000017.1:0-1690 GCA_027343465.1 Thermoplasmatales archaeon
GGGGATGCGTGACAAGAGACAGTGTTGAGTATTTGATCTCCTTGGAGCTGATTTTTATACTCATTAGCTCCGGAAGCTTTCCCACCATCAATGAGGTAATGAATATTGCGAAGATCACATACATGAATATGTTCAGGACACCTGTTCCAACACCACCGAGCGGATCGTTAAGAATGAGATTACCCATTAGCCCAAGCAGACCCGCCGGGGTGAATGCCAGAAGAACAGAATCAGCGGCTCCGGTTGATGTAAAAACGGCTCCTGAAGAGAATATGGAAGTTTGCGAGATCCCTATGGCAGTCTCTTTCCCCATCATGTTCCCTGTAAATAGGGTTCCAAGTGAGGTTATTGAGGGAATGCCGCTGTATTCTGCGAAAAATGTCATGAATGTTGTAAAAAAGAAGATTGAAATAAGTACGATATAAAGAGTCCTGGCAAAGCCTCTGTTATTGAATACCTTCCCAAGGGAAAGTATGGAACCCAGAGGGATTAAGGTGAAAGAGAGGAATTCAACCAGATTAGTGAACCAGTTGGGGTTTTCAAGAGGCATGGCAGCATTTGAGCCATAGAACCCCCCACCATTAGTTCCAATGTTCTTTATGGCTTCCCATGTTGCCACAGGGCCCAGGGGCAGCCGCTGAACACCTCCAGAAAGTATAGGATTAACATTAACGTACTGGCTTAGATCCTGCGGAACCCCGGAGAGTATGAATATTATTGTGATAAGTATCGTAAGGGGAAGTATCAGGTAGAATACAGATACAAGAAAATCTCTGTAGAAATTTCCTATCCTGCCGTTCTCGTTGAGTATTCCACGTATAAATGCCATTGATACAGCAAAGCCTGTTGCTGCTGCAAGAAACATAAGGCCTGTGAGTACAAAGGTCTTGCTCAGGTATGAAAGATGAAGTGGATCTGAATAGTGTTGAAGATTCGTATTTGTCAGAAAAGATGTTACTGTGTTGAATGAAAGCGAAAAAGAGTAGTTATGGGTTACTCCTGCAAATGGAAAATATGTCTGAAAGAAAAAGAACAGAAAAGCAAAAATTCCTGCAGCAGCATTGAATATAAGAAGTGTGATAAAATATTCCTTCATCTTTGTATCCTTTTTGGCATCTTCCCCAAAAATGCTAATGAAGAAGTTAACCAATCTCCCGGAAATGGGATCCAGCCAGGTTTTTTCCCCTCTGTAAAGCTTTGCGATATATCCGGAGATCAGGTATGCAAAAATGGAGAGAAGCAGAATATAGATTAGAATTATAATTGTTCCTGAAACAAGGCGTTGACTTTCAAAGAATGATACCCAGAAGTTTGTTCCTCCTGATGAATCCGTAGAAACATAACTCAAAATTTCTCAGCCCCTATTATACTGTAGAAAAGATAGACAGCTACCAGAAGCACCACTATGCTCACTGATACAAGAACATATGACAATTCTATCCCGCTCATCATGCAAAGCACTTATTTATAATTATTGATAAAAATGAATATTATTATATTAAAACTCCATAATCCCTTGACTCAGTAAAATCAAGGTTTAAAAGCTTTAGACATGTATGGTCCCAATCTATTATAGCCAAATCTCCGGAAATATTCTCTAACGCCAATTCCACTTATCACATTGATCCTGTTGAGGGAATATTCATCTCTGGAGATTCTCTCAGCCTCTTCTAACAGAGATTTGCCAAGC
>DAHWLW010000036.1:0-2699 GCA_027343465.1 Thermoplasmatales archaeon
TATTGATCTGCGCCCCTTAATTTTGGACAGATATTCCGTCTTCCAATGAGACATTTTCCTTCAACCTCCTTTTCTTCTCAATCCTGTTCTTCAATATTCTCTCCTCCTTTCTTTTCCTGTCTTCCAGGAATCTATCCCTGACATAGATGTAATCGTCCTTGAATCTGCCGGAGAATGATTCTATATTTGCATACTCCTCTGGCGTATTTGCATGTATTGTTTCATGCATGACGTCAAGATCCCTGAGATGCTTTTCAAATCTTGCTGATGTCAGCTGGGATCCATTGTTCGATCTCAGCCTGAGGCCTTTCGCATTTCCATCCTGGAATACAGCGAAGACAGCAGAATCCATGGATTCTATCATCTCTGCCGTTCTGGATATCCTTGAGACAGGGTACTTTTTAATCTTCCTGGAGCAGAGATCTATGTGTGCTGTAAGGTATATCCAGCCTTCCCCTTCAATGTATATCTTTGTGAAATCCGTCTCCCACATGACATTAGGCCTGCCGACAACAAGTATCCCCGGTACATGTGGCCTGATCTTCTTCCTGCCTGCAGGGGATATGAGGTTCATGTGTTGCATGTGCCTCCTTATGCGGTTTCTTCCAACCGGTTTTCCGGAACGCCTTATCATTGCCGTAACCCTCCTGGTTCCGTATGATGGCCTCTCCTTCACAATGCCGGATATCAGATCCATGAAATCGGCGTCATATCTTTTCTTTCGGTCTTTGTGGCTGCAATACGGCATGGACCTGCTGATTCCGGATAGGGATGAAGCCCTTGATTTATTCATGCCGCCGGTAATCATTTCTGCCACCGCCTCCCACCACTCCTTGTAAGTTGAATTTTTTTAATGTTTCGTTTGCTATTGTGAGATCGCCTATTATTGCCTTGAGTTCCTGTTTTTCTCTCATGAGCTTCTGATCGTTCGTGGATTTCCACGGATCCATGGCAGCTGTACCTGCCCTTATGAACTCATCCCTCCACTTGTAGACTGCTGAGGATGCAACATTGTACCTTTGCATATCTATGTAACAGGTGCACTGTTGGCACGTATTTCCATGACTATGCGCGTCTTCTCCTCCTTTGTCCTGTATGTGCCCTTTCCTACCATACCTTCACCTCATGAACGGGAGAGAGATTGATAACTCCCCCTCCCTTGACTCTCCCCCTATATAAGTGTTTCTCCATGCTCATTCTGTCTGAATCTGATCGGACCCAGTACATCTTCCAGTTCATGAGGAATGACGGATCAAGGAGATCCTCAATTCTATTCACAAAAGATCGGTTGTACCTGTCATACCTTTTGTCCGAACCGATCCAATATCTTCTTTTGCTTCTATTGCCTGTAGCCGTGATTGGCTTTGGTGTCATACAAACCAATCACTCCCCTGTATTTCATTATACAGGGGAATTATGCAGCGCGCTTCCTTTGATAAATTTCCTCAACCCATTCGTTTTCGTCAAATTTTAATATGATTGTCCCGTAATCGGTTAATTTGCTTCTTCCTCCTCAGAACAAGAGCAACATAAAACCACTCAAGCAGAATATAGAATCCAGGAAGCGAAATAACTACAGTTATCCAGTCATAGGGGTGGAAAAAGAACCTAATCACCCCCATATAGAATAAATAAAATAAATAATAAAAGATTGAAATAAGAGCAAGATTTTTTATCTTTTTCTTATTCCACTTGCTTTCATCTCCCTTCCCTATTATCACCATACTTTCTAGATCACCAAGATGTTATTAAAATGCTACTGCAATATAAGTCCAACCCACGGACGCAGAAACAGTAGTATATGTGCCATAGTAGCCCTGAACAGTTGCGCTACCGTAGTAATGGAGACCAAACGATTGACTGTTGTAACTCCAACCAGCCCCATTTGATGCTTCCCAACTGAAACTGTAAAATGATGCTGGGATCCCGAATACGAGAGCAAATGCTGGACCATTCCATGTGATAAAGAAGGTCCCAGTGCCGGGATAAGCGTCTGAGCTGGATGACCAAGACGAACCAGGCATATACCAGTAAGTCCAAGTCTGACTCCCGCTGCCAGAATTTCCTGTTACATAATAATAATAAGTTCCGCCTGGATCCCATAGCACACCATTCATATTTTGCAAGCTAGAACCTTTATTCATTGCGGTCATTGCTGAATATGCCCCATTATTTTTATTTATTACTGAAGAGGAATGTATGATTGTATTATCATATGTAGTGTAGAAATCAACATAAACAGAATGATTGTTAACGTTTGAAACCTGTGCGCTTACATTCAATCCATCTATCTTATAATTTAATTCCTTTCCCGCCATTTTGTATAATTCTTGCATAGTTCCTTACAGACCATTTACTCGCAGAAAGGAATCGAGTTTTGCTTTACCCTGAACATGATATGCTGAAGACGCGGATAAACCCATTGAAAACGCTGCGATTATCATCACTGCCCCCAAAAAAATAAAGATTTCAGCAAGTAAATTTCTTTTGCTTCTTGCTATGGCAATAGGTTGCCTGCTTCCATATGATAGCTTCATTATAATAGATAATTTCAGAAATATTAGGGTGTCTCATTTTTCATAAAATGTCCGACTGATGTCGAACATTATCTACCAGTTCATAATTTTGGGATATGCCCGAACAGCATATCCCGTTGATTATGGAGATCATAGACAAGATAGTTTCGCCTGATGAAAGGA
>DAHWLW010000022.1:0-18714 GCA_027343465.1 Thermoplasmatales archaeon
TCCTTAAACAATGACAGGTTCTTTCCAGCTTCCGAAAACCTTTCTTCCGACATTTGAGATTTCTTCGAGCGTGGCATAATTCTCAACTGCTTTGAGTATGTAAGGCATAGTATTTAGCTTCTCGTTCCTCATAGCCTCTTCCAGTTCATTCAGTGATTTAATAACAGCTTTCTCGTCTCTCTCAGACTTCACTTTTGAATTTCTCAGAACCTGCCGTTCCTGAGCCTTCTGGCTTATTCTGAGGATATCAATGGGTGCATCCTCCTTCTCCTGGTATCTGTTAACTCCAACCATTACCTCTTCTCCGCTCTCCAGGCGCATCTGACGCCTGTATGAGGTGGAGGCTATTTCCTTCTGTATATAGCCTTTCTTTACTGCTTCCAGAATTCCACCCATCCTCTCTATCTGATCGAAATATCTATAGGCTTCTTCCTCCAGCTTTGTTGTAAGCCATTCCACGTAATATGAACCGCCGAGCGGATCTGCTGTGTCAGGTATACCTGTTTCCTCTGCGATTATCTGCTGGGTTCTCAGTGCTATCTTAACTGCCTGTTCAGATGGCAGCGCCCATGCTTCGTCATAAGAATTTGTGTGAAGGCTCTGTGTTCCCCCAAGCACTGCAGCCATGGCTTCTATTGTTGTCCTGATAATATTATTAAGTGGCTGCTGCCAGGTCAATGTGTATCCTGAGGTCTGTGTGTGAAACCTAAGCAGCATGGTTCTAGGCTTCCTGGCCCCATATTTTTCCTTGAGGACTGTTGCCCATATTCTTCTGGCTGCCCTCATCTTGGCGATCTCTTCGAAGAAATTTATTGAGGAATTGAAAAAGAAGGAAAGCCTGGGGGCAAAATCGTCAACATTGAGGCCTGCTTTTATGCCCAAGTCTATGTAATAGAAGCCATCCGCAAGTGTGAAAGCAAGTTCCTGGGCGGCACTTGAGCCCGCTTCCCTTATGTGATAACCAGATATACTGATATAGTTCCATTTAGGAATATTTTCAGTACAGTATACCATCATGTCCCGGATAAGTCTAAGATGCGCCTCCGGCGGATATATCCACTCTTTCTGGGCAATATACTCCTTGAGAATATCTGCCTGTACAGTGCCCGAAAGTTTAGACATTGGCACTCCCTGCTTCTTTGCAACAGCAATATACATTGCAGTAAGAACTGCTGCAGGGGCATTAATTGTCATAGAGGTGCTGACGCTCCCAAGATCTATACCCTTGAAAATAACTTCCATGTCCTTCAGCGATGTAACATTGACTCCGCATTTCCCTACCTCACCCTCGGCTCTCTGGCTGTCACAATCATATCCGTATAAAGTGGGCATATCAAAGGCAATACTCAGCCCGGATTCCCCATGCTTAATGAGATACTTTAGGCGTTTATTCGTATCTTCAGGGGTTCCAAAACCAGAGAACATTCTCATAGTCCACTTTTTTCCCCTGTACATATCTGGGTAAACTCCACGGGTGAATGGATATTCTCCAGGCATCCCCAGATATTTTTTCTCGTAATCTTCTGGTAAATCAGATCCGTTATAAACCTCCTTGATTGAAATCCCTGAGGAATTTTGGAAATTACCGGAATCAGTCTTATTCTTTTGCCATTGTGAAAGGGTTCCGGACCGCCACTCACCATATTCCGGGTTTTCTCTTTCAAGCAAATTTTCGTATTCCTTCAGCTTTTCCTCCCAGAAGCTATGAGATTTACCTGACATGATTATACATTAGGCAACACTGAAATTAATATTTTGCACAGCACTATTAATAATTAAAGGAAATGGCACTTTTTGAATTGCAGATATAGCATAGGCGATCAAACTGACTCTCATCCTTCAAGCAAAATCAGTACTGTTCCTTTAAAAGAGCAAACCAATATGAGATGTGTTCTTAGTACAGCGCCATATTATGTATTATAGGGGCAACAGTGTCATCTCAAGGTTACCAGAAAATTTCCAACTTGGTTCAAAATTAAATTATGTCTTAGTGACCAGTACTAATGAGAGGATCGGACAATCGATCTATTTCATCAATTTTTATTTTGAATTTAGATATTCACCAGTAATCCTTGTTGACCAGATCGTCATAAAGTTCTGAAAGTCTTTCCTTCTTTAACTTTTCATGATCGGCCAGGTTTCTCAGAAGCGAATCCAGAGAGGTTCCGCTATATTCTGTAGACATAAGCTCGAAAAGATTATGAACATCATCGGTTGTCTTTATAGCTGCAAGGAGGACACTTTTCATATCATTGGGATTAGTTTCAGGCAGGGTTTTCCTTATTAGATGATCCAGCATCTGGAAATTTGCAGCTTCCTCAGCGTCCGTGTTATCATCCTCTATTTCCCCAGTCTCAAGAGCTCTTTTTATCAGAAGTGTGTCCTGGTCCTCTTCTTTCTTCAAGCCCTCCAGCATAAATCTAACATGGTCCATAGATGATCGGGTATAAAGATCATCATATTTCTGCCCTATCCTTGTCTTAAGTGTAAGTGCTCTACGGAGCAGGTCCCTTCTAACCTCCTCAAAGGATTTTCCTGAAATGGTTGGCGTGGTTTTGGTGTCTCTCTTACCCATAAACCATACCATGATATAACTTGGTAATAAGTTTTACTGAATCATAGATGAACGATCTGTTCACTATTATTTTATTATCTCTGCGTGTATTATTTTTGAATTAATCAGCGAGGATCAGACTTTATGAAAACCTGTTCTTCACATTGAATTCTTCTGAGTCCCATTCTTCAAATGATTTTCCTCCGAGTGACTTAATTACCATTATTGTGAAGAGATGTTCCACATGCGGAATAGACTGGGCTTTGCTCAGTATCTCAAAAAGGTGGTCTTGGTCTGCGGCAAATGCCCTGAATATAAGATCATAATCGCCGGTGATCAGATCCACAAGAAATATCTCTTTTATATCTCTGAGTTTTTCCGCCACCTCCACCGAGTGATTTGCATCCGAAACCCTAACCATGCTATAGAAAATCAGATTATAACCGAACTTTTTAATGTTGAGCCTTGTTGTGAATCCCTCAATAATTCCGTCCTCAATAAGATTGTCTATTCTTTTCTTTACTGCTGGTTTGCTGATCCCTGTTATATCCGAAAGATACTTTATAGAATACCTTCCATTCTTTGACAGTGACGACAGAATAGTGACATCGATTTCATCCAGGCCATTGCTTCGATCCGACATATCTTTACCTAGCTTCTATAGAATATTGTAGGATTTAATTTTTATGCTCAGGTTAATTTAAAAAATAATGAGATTGGATTTTTCCTATCTGTGTGAATTATAGGTTAGATATCTTATTAAATTATCATTAATGTTAATCCAACTGCAGAAATATATCACATATCATAATTGTTTCTTTGAACTAAGATTCCCCTATAAGTTAAATTCAAAACCTGAAAGTTAAAAATAAGTGACAATGGTTCACACTATAGTCTGTCTGGGTTAAAATATTATATATGTTAAGTGATTCATCTCAATGAAATATCGACACCTGAAAAGGTTGAAATGGTTTCAAATAATATGGCAAACTTCTAAAAATATAGCTTATTCTAAGACTAAAATACGAGGTGAGATAAAATGCAGAGTACAGTACCAGCTTATAGGGATCTGTTTCTAAACCTTGATAATGTAACTCACCTAGCAGCCTGTTCCCAGTCACCACTTAGTTATGCAGTTGAATCAGAAATAGATAGGATGAAAAGTGATCTACTTGAGTTTGGAAATCCCTGGGATATCTGGGTAAGAAAAGTACAGGAATCCAGAGAGCTGTTTGCTAAAATCATTCATGCTGAACCGGATGAAATTGCTATTTCAAGCTCAGTTTCATCTGCCTTTTCAACAATAATGAGCGCATTGAAATTTAACGACAGAAATGGCGTTGTCGTTTCCAGCCTTGATTATCCTACTACCAACTACATTGCGCTAGCGAACAGGAAGAATGGGGCAAGAGTATTCACTGTATATGATAGGGGCGGGAAGATAGAGCCTGAATACTATGATGATTTTATAAATGACAGGACAAGACTTGTGAGTGCCATTCATGTATCTTCTCTGAACGGTTTTAAAATGGATGTTGAGAGCATAATCGAAAAGACACATGAATGTGGAGGATTGGCGTATGTGGACGCATATCAGTCCGTTGGATCAGTTAATGTTGATGCCAATAAGATGAAGGCAGATTTTCTTGTATCCGGAAACCTTAAGTGGCTTCTGGGATGGTCCGGTATTTCACATCTGTTTATCAGACGGGATATTATACAGGAAAACGAACCTTCCTTAACGGGCTGGTTTGCCCAGAAAAATCCATTTTTGTTCGCACCCCAGGATACTGATTTCTCAAATACTGCCACAAGATTTGAGTCAGGAACCTGGTCGATACCAAGTGTATATGCATCTGTTGCAGGAATGAAGACTGTCCTTCGGGTTGGGCTTCCACATATTTTCGAAAGGGTTAGAGAGCTTACAAATTATGCATATGAGTGTGGAATTGAACACGGACTGGAACCGCTTACCATTTCCGATCCAGACAGAAGAGGAGGAATTGTTTCCTTCAGGTGCAGAGATGCAAGCGATATTGAGCACAGGCTCAAACGAGAAAAAATAATAACGGCGGCAAGGGGAGACGGATTAAGGATTGCTCCACACTTCTATAACACTGAAGATGAAGTGGAAAAGGCTGTTTCGAGAATCGCATTCCACATTAGGAACCGAAAATGAACCATTTCCTTCTATTTATTCCCTGATGTTTCCGTGTCGTTTACAGTTGATATTTCCTTCCTCAATTTTATTTCTGAAATTGAATAACCCGCTTTCCTGAACAGATTGAATGAAGTCTCATTCTGTCCGGGTATTTTCAGGGAAATGTTGGCCACTCCCTTTTTCATGAGTAATTCTTCCAGCTTGAGAATAGCGTTCAACCCCTTTCCTTTTTTTCTCTTTGTCTCATCTACACTAAGATATCTGATCTCTGCCTCTGGCAGGTCCCTGTTAATAGTAAGTCTGAACCACAGAAATCCAACTTTTTCACCATCCTCATTGATGGTGTAAAAGTAATTCAATGGGGTGTCGAAACCATCTGGCAGCAGTGAAGATATCATCTTTCTTGAATACTCATAAGATTCATTTTCCTTGGATTCACCTGATTGAAACGCCCATTGAGCAAACTGTGCTTTGACTGCCTGAAACTGATTCTCGAATTCTTCCCTCTCCATGGGAATCAGTTCTATCATATTTTCATATTACCTCAATATACATAAGTATCACGAATATTTGTGCGTCAAAAATAAAAATATTATTCGGATTTCTGATCAACCTTCAACAGGCTCTTTTTAAAAGAAATTCAAATTAAAAAGCAAAGATATTAATTCAACCCAAGTTCTTCAGGGAATGATGATAATTTCCGAAATTGAAAAGATACTTAGCAGGCAATGTATTTTTTCCTTCACGACCCAGTCTAAAGTCGCCGAATTTCTTACAGAACATGGGGTAACTGCTGTTGTAAGGGTCAGGCCAAATGCGTCCGGTGGATTCGCTGTTTTTAACTTTGAAACATCTTCAGTGGATCCTCAGGTTCTGCAGGATTGGGATGAGAGGGATGGTGAAATAGACTATGACGAGGAATCTGTTTCAATTAAGATGGATCTTTCCGGCACCCAGTTCATATCAACTTTCAAGGCACTGAATGAAGTACCTTCAGTTATTATTGATTGCATCATCTTCAATGGCGGATCTTTCTATCTATATTTGAGATTCCACAGCAACGACGAGGTAATGCTTGGAAAAGTAGTGAGAGGACAACTTGCAAAATATTCAAGATTTGCTATAAGGTATCTTGGCCCCAATGTTGGCCTTATAAATACTTTTAGAGACGTTTCCGATGCAGTCCAGCTCAGATACATAGAAATGAGAAGTGAAATTCCCCCTAATTACATGGATATAGTTCACGATCCCGTTATTTCATCACTTGGGATTTCCTGGACTAGAGAAATGAAATATCTGTCTGAGGGCGAATTCAGAGCTGTCTTCTATGATAAGGAATCCATAATGCAGAAAAATGGAAATTACATCAATGAGATATCCGAAAAGCAGAATATTTATGAGACAAGCTTTACGAATCCCCTTCTTGAAGCAATTATTACCGAGACCTCTCAGAAATCCGTTGTTACACTGGGGATGATTCAGAAATTGCAGGGAAGAGAATTCACATTTGCCACAGTTGTTCCCGATATAGTACTTTCAAGGTTTTTTTCCATAGCAATGGATGTATGCCTTAAATTGCCGGAATGGAATGTGACGATACAGTCTGTAGACGTTTTTGACGGAATGCAGGAGTGAGATTTATTCCTGCACCCTGTATCTGAGAATTGCACATATCCCACCAAAGGATTTAACTGTCTTGCCAGGCTCAGCCGAAGTGCTTATAATATGAACGCCGGAATGGAAGTTTCTGGCCATATTTATGAGTGATTTGATCTCGTTTTTCCTGAATTCCTCCTCAGTCACTATTAAAAGATCCACAGCTCCAAGTTCTAAAGCGGTTTTAACCTGGCTAAATCCATAAGTGGCCAGATTGTCCTTCCTGAGATGTGAAAGGAAATTCTCGACTATTCTGGAATCCTTGGAAAGCCTCAACTCATTCAATGCCTGTGATGCATCGCCTCCAGAGAGTAGTTCATAGATGGAGGCCTCATCACTTCTGGTCGTTGAATAGGTTTCAATTCTGGTGAAACCTGATATATTTTCTTGGAGGTACTTCTCCAGCTTTGCGGGTGTAAAACCTTCGCCCAGAATGATAAGTCCGTATCGCCTGTTTGAATATGTAGATAGCACATCGGCTATTTTTTTAAAATAGGAATTTTCCGAGTAGTTGGATTCGTACATCTTTCCTGACTTCTCGGATTCAATGCTTGCCAGTTTCTGATTTCCATAGCTTCTTGAAAGAAATATTCCTGCACTTTCATCGTCCAGTGTTATGAATATAAGTTTGCCCCTTATTCCACTATTTCCAGCTTCGTTCAGCAATTTCCGTTCTTCATCAGTCCATTGCTTTGATATCAAATCAAAACTGTCACCTATTGTCAGGGAGATTGATTGGTGATCTCCCACATCATCCTCGGGGCCGTTCACTATTGTACCTAGAACTCTGAGGTTCCGCGAGAAATCCTGGAAACTTATGCTTTCACATCTTATTGTTACCGAAACAGGTTTTCGTTCTGTTTCCTTGGACCTGTTCATGTCCTGTTTACGCTCAACTCTCCTCATGACAGTGGTTCTGAGCATATCACCCGCAGAAAGCAGGTTACTCAGGTACCAGAGATCATCCTCCTCCTCGATTATAACTGTAGTTGAATTGTCCTGATTTTCCTTGATTATCAGGTCAGCTCACCTGTCAACTCTTTAAGGGTCTTCATGATGGATGATTGATGTGTACCATCCCAGTAAAACTTTCTGCATTTTTTGCATCGCCTTACAGGAATTTGTCTCTCATAAACCGAATCAGGTAAACTTTTCCGTGCTGCATGCAGATTAATCTGCTCAAGTTCGCCATTGCAGATTGAACATCTGCTGAGAAATGCCTCCGGATTTGGTGGGAATTCGGATAATATCCGACTAATCTGCCCTTTAAAAGTCTTCTCTGATATAAGAATAGAATTCCTGACTCTTGAACTAAGTTCCCTATCTGACGTCACTATAATTCTGTTCTGTGAGTATGAAATGGAAATTACCTCGATGTCAGAAATCTGGCTACCGGCATATTCTGCGTCGAAGCCAAGAAATCGGAGCCATCTGCAGAGCCTGCCAAGCATTCCGTCAACCATGAATTTTGGGACTTCTTCAGGACTTTTCACTGCAACCCCCTGATCATCTCAATATCTATGAGTTAACAGAAGCTTAAAAAATTACATATTTAATAGGATTTACTTTCTTCTGTTGAACACAAAGTATAGAACAACCATTGAGGCAACTATTGCAATTATAATAGCAGCATCCCTATAATCTACGCTAAGTGGGTTAACCCTTGGATGGCTCCATGTAAATCCAGGAAAAGCCCCAAGCTCCAGAGCCCTGAGATTCGTCAGGGTTACGCCGCCATATTTTACCAGGGATTTGTCATTCTCTATCTTTTTAAAGGCTTTGGTAAAATTCTGCGCCGTGGGAGCTGCATTCATTTCCGAAAGGGCACTCACAAGCTGCAGACCATAATAATTAAGCCCAGTGTATGAGGTGTCAAAGACTACCAAAGCCTCAGTTGAATTAGCACTCCAGTTATAGCCAGTAAATACAGAAGAGTTGCCAAGCACATCAGAGAAAAACAATGACCAGTCGCTGGATGTGATTGTGTAATTGGATGGTGTTCCCGTTACATAATAATTGAACGAGGGAAGAGAACTGGGAGGTGTCGGAAGTGGAGAAGGCGCAGAGGTTGCCGCAAGGCTAACTCCAGACGACATCACTATCAGGGAGAGAACAGCCATTGAAATCAGTATGTTGAGTTTCTTCATTCTTAACCGGTTTTTCGCATAATGAAAGATAACAATATATAACTTTTGAATCCCATGCTATTTTTGCCTCACAATATTAGAATTATCTCCGGCTACGGACTCCATCTCTATTTGAAATGAGACATAAGAATTGCCATCAGGGTCCGTTTGCCTGGTAAGGAGTTTCCCGGGATTGCGCTTTATCAGTTTCCGGACAGCGGTTCTGGAAACACCACTTTCAGTAGCGTTCCTTATCATTGTTCTGATGTCCGCATTTATGTTTTTTCTTATGTATTCCAGAACCTCTTTCTCTGTTTTGCTTCCTCGGTTATTTCTCCTCATAACAAAAAAGATGAGAAGTATTGGGCAAGCTATTTCAGGGATAGGCCCGGTTGAGAAAACATTCTTTGAATAGACCTTATCACCTGCGTCCCCATTTACATGCACAGAAATTGTGCTGTATCCTGGTGTAAGAATGGCAAATACACTCTCATTGGAGCCAACCTTCCTGGAATTTAGAAATATTGAGTAACTGAAAGACCCTGTATCGTTCCCTTCAAGTATAGGGCTTATCTTTGCGAAGCCAAGTACCTGTGCTACATTTATAATAACATTGGTAATTACAGGAATGGAGGACACGTTGAAATATGCGGTTTTAGAACTGTTGCTGTTACCGCACAGATCAGTGTCTAAGGCGTAAACACGGTATCGCCCGTCCTTATTTATTGAGAGAATAACTGTGCCATTATCTTTGCCATATTCACCCTCTAGTCTGCTGTTTAGATAAATATATACGGTTGAGCTAACAGGATCAGAAACAGAGTATTTGAATTGAATTTTTCCCTTTCCCACGCTGGATGGAACTGACAGGTTGATGTCTGGCTTTACCTTCGAATAAATAATCTCCAGTGAAGTTGTGTTGATACTTCCATATTTGTTTTCCTCATTTATGATGAACCATGATTTTGTGAAATCTCCAAAAAATTGGAAAGAACTTCCATTGAATGTTGAATTTTCAGAACCATTTAAATGAGAAACCGTGAAGGATTCACCTGATGAGGGAAACGGAATGGTAAAAATACTTGAGTTAGTATAATAAATCCTATTCAGCCAAGAAAAAGATGGAATGGAGTTGTTCACCCAGAAATTTACCTCTGAAGTGTTTGATAATCCCGATTGCCCTTTTGCCGAGATTACTGCTTTGTATTCTCCATTCTGTGAGAAAATATTTCTATAATTGCCAAGTGCAAAAACCACTTTTCCGATTTCTGACTCAGTGGAATTGATCAATCTTAATCCTCTAGGGTTGTATATCTGGATGTTAAGATCTGAAGTAGTGTTTGTGGTAACATTGATAAGCGGGTTTGCCCCTGTGCTGTCCTTAGAAAAAGATACATAATAACGGTTCATTGTGATATGTACTGATGGCGCATAGGTAAGAATATTTATTACAGAATAGCCTATGAGAACTTCCTGACCTTGCGGGAATATACCAATAACAGTAATATTCCACTCACCATTTCCAAGTTTAAGAACTGTGTTATTCACATCCGTTGACACATTTTCTCTTGATGAATTAGAAACAGCCTCCACCTTATATCTCGATACATTGCTGAGTGTTTCCCATCCAAAGCTAACAGAATCGCTGCTCAGATAGGAACCATTCCTTATCGTAAGTGTATCATTTTCCGTTAAGGGAATTATAAATATTTGCAAAGTAAGATTGTAAATTCTTCCGTATGTGTCAAAAAGAACCAAATGTAGAGAATAATTTCCTGTTAAATTTGCAGGCAGGTCTTCACTATAGTTCCTCCCCGTGAAATTTAACAGAAATCCCTCATTATAGAGGCCTTTAACCTTATCTTCCGGAATATTATTCAGCTCAAATTCAAGCCTGGAACCCTCCTTAATTGATGATGAATTCTGGACAGTACCTAAATAAGGTTTAAAATCGTCCACCACAAACCCGGTGGTGATATTTACTCTGGAACCAATTTCATTCTCTACATCGAGCGAGACATAGTTTGTGCCATTATTGAGCCTATCAGGGTATGCGACAACACTGCTGTTCATGATCCCGGCAGGTATACTGTTTATAAAGGCCTTAACCGTGTACTTGGAACTGGAGAATACGTTGAAGTTAAGATCTGCACTGCTTCCTGAATAATATTCCTTCAGGTTAAATTTTACTGATAAATTTGTGTCCGGGAGTGGATAGATGCCTCTGTAATACACATCTATCCTGCCTGCGTTGAACGAGAAAATTGATCCATTAGAGGAGCACAGCAACCTTGAACCCTGTGAAATAGGAAGCACAGTTATTCCAGACCCGTTAATGAGAAGATAAGAGGCTAAACTTTTTGCTAAAAGCCCTTCATCCATTGCCAGTTCGGGTAAAATGGAAAAATTTGAGTGCCAGAGTCCTGTGAAGCTGGAAGATACATAACTTCCTCCACTCCCGTTACCATTCCATATGCTATATGAAAGGCCTGATCCTTCAATGGTTCTCAGTAATGCAACAGAAGGAAATAGAGAGGCACCCATCTCTTGCAGCATTTGAAATGAGCTGTCAGAAATATTAGCCGCATATTGGTATTTTATGCCACTGGACTCATTGAAAACTGAAAAGTTGATAGTAGAACCTTTGAAACTTGCCCCAGTTATGTTGGAGCCGTTTACTGTGAAATTCAAAGCTTTCCCCGTTTTCAGGCTTAACAGAAACACTTTCCCTTCCCCTGAAAGAATTATATCTGAACTGTTTTTCACAAAAACTACAGAGGCTCTTGGCGTGTCGATTGTACCTCCCACATATTCCCTTGAGAAACTGTCTTCATTAATGGATATTAAACGAGTGCTGTTTTCCTCTGAAATCAGGCAATAATAGAAATCCCCTAATCCAAAGCTTTTCAATATGCTTTGAGAAATCTCTGGCTGGAAAATCTTCCATGAAGTCCTGTTCTGGAGGTTCAGTGCATATATGGAATCATTTGCGGAATTTTCATAGATGATTGAGTCTGTATGCGAATCATACCAGAATGCACTTTCTGAACTGTTGATTGAAAATGAACCGCCTATACTGGTTTCGTTCCATCCTTGACCTGAAACATTATTCAAGCTGGTTACAGATGACCTGTTTTCAAGGCTTATACTGAAGAGAGTGATATTGCAGAAAGGCCCTCCAATGAAAAAACTGCCATAATTAGAATCTGTTCCATTCTCAATGTTAATGGGGAACTCCACCGGAGTATAAGGGTTTGAACCGTTGCCAAATGAATAGAATAATGTTCTGAAGTTGTCCAGGGAGAGTTGTATAGTCAGATTTCTGTCCATTGAGGGATCTGCTCCAATTCTTGTAGTGTTACCTGAATCAAGATAATCATAACCTCCGTATCCGTAACCGAAGTATTGCCGCAAAATTCTGCTTTTACCAAAATTGAGGATGATGTTAGACATTGTTTCATAATAATTACTGTTGGAATTCCAGTTGAAAGTCAATCTGATGCTCATGTTGCCACTGATTGGGAATCTAATCTCAAAAGTAGTCCAGTTAACAACTCCATCCTGTGGTTTTGAAAATATGTTCAAGCCTTTCCCATATTCTAACGATTCAGTGGCGATACGATAGTTGTTGCTTTTGTTCTTTACTAGAAACGAAAAGCCACTTCCATTTGATGGGAATGAACCAGATGGCTGCTTTGAAAAGTTATAGATCATAGGCTCCTGTTGAATATTGGTATGCACAGTTCCCATAGACACTCCTTGAAATGGTAGGGAAATACCCAGAAGAAGTATTAGTATAATATATACATGAATTTTCATTATTTTATGAATCCCTAAATGGTTCAATTCTTAAGAAATCTTTTCTCCAATATTGCAAGACATAGAACCTGAACTTATTCAGCAAAGTGCAGATAAAAATGACTCATTACTTATATATCTACCTGAGCAATTGTCTCTTGTCATGATTAAAGTTGGAATAAACGGTTATGGTACTATTGGGAGAAGGGTTGCAGATGCCGTTTCCAGACAGAAAGATATGGAGGTCTCGGGAGTTATTAAGACAAAACCTGACTATGTGGCTATGACTGCTTCATCAAAATTCAAGCTCTTTGTACCCGAACGGGAGTCAATAAAAAAATTTCAGGAGAAATCCCTTGATGTTCAGGGGGACCTTGATGACCTGGTTTCGGCATCGGACATAATAATAGACTGTACGCCTGAGGGCCAGGGAGAAAAAAATATACAGATTTACAGAAAGCATAAAAAGAAAGCAGTTTTTCAAGGTGGAGAGTCATCTCACCTTGCTGATGTAAGCTTCAACGCCTATGCCAATTACAATTCCGCTTCTGGTAAAGAATACGTAAGAGTCGTATCATGCAATACAACAGGCCTGGCAAGAACTCTATCTACACTGCGGGATCACTTCGGAGTTACTGAGGCAAGTGCAACACTTATAAGGAGGGCAACAGACCCAAACGACAGCAAAAAGGGCCCCATAAATGCGCTTGAGCCAGATCTTCATTTTCCATCACATCATGGACCTGACGTAATGACAGTAATGGACGGTATTAACATTGAGACATCAGCAGTCAAAGCTCCAACAACTCTCATGCACCTTCATTCAGTCACTGTAAAGATTAAATCAGAAACTGATCTGGAGCATGTTCTGAAGGCATTTGAATCGAGAAGAAGACTGATGATTGTTTCCGGTAAAAATGGGATAACATCAACTGCCCAGGTGATGGATCTTGCAAGGGAACTTGGCCGAGAGCGTTCCGACCTTTACGAAATTGCAATATGGAGAGAAAACGTAAATTTAAATGGCAGAAAGATCAATTACATGCAGGCAGTACATCAGGAAAGTGATGTAGTTCCGGAAAATGTAGATGCCGTTCGAGCAGTATTTGGGCTTCAGGAAAAGGAAAAGTCCATTGAACTCACAGACATGGCATTGGGAATAAAGGAAAAGGTGTATTAATGGCAGAGGATAAGAAAGAAACTAAGAAAATAACCATAGAAGACCTTCCCGGAGTGGGAGAGGCAACAGCAGAGAAACTGAGAGAGAATGGCTTTGACGACATAATGACTTTGGCAGTGGCTTCACCCAAGGATCTGTCAGATCTCGCCGGTATTGCGGAGGGAAGCGCAATCAAGATTATAGCCTCCGCCAGGAAATTTGCGGATGTTGGAAACTTTGAAACCGGGGAGCAGATTCTTGAACGAAGAAAGGATGTTACAAAGCTATCCACTGGCTCAAAAAATCTTGACAACCTGCTGGGAGGCGGCCTTGAAACACAGTCAATCACGGAGTTCTTCGGAGAATTTGGATCAGGTAAGACTCAAATCATGCATCAGCTTGCAGTAAACTGTACCAGGGCCATAGAGGAGGGCGGCTTCAATTCGGATGTTCTTATTATCGACACAGAAAACACTTTCAGACCTGAGAGAATAATTCAGATGTCAAAATTCAGAGGGGCGGATCCAGATGAGGTCCTCAAAAGGATCCATGTGGCAAGGGCCTATAATTCACACCATCAAATACTCCTTGCGGAGAGAGCTTCAGAGATGGCAAAGGAATTCCCGATCCGACTGCTTATAGTGGATTCACTGACATCCCACTTCAGATCTGAATATATGGGCAGGGGTTCTCTTTCAGAGAGACAGCAGCTCCTGAACAGGCACATGCATGATCTGCTGAAATTTTCAACAATCAACAACTCGGTAATTGCTGTAACCAACCAGGTTTCAGCCAGACCTGATGTTTTCTTTGGAGATCCCACTGCACCAATTGGTGGAAATATTGTGGGCCATACCGCCACTTTCAGAGTTTATCTCAGGAAGAGCAAGGGTGGAAAGAGAATTGCGCGATTGATTGATTCCCCATACCTACCTGAGGGAGAGACAGTAGTTCAGATATCAGAGGATGGAGTTACGGACGGAGTATAGGAATACAAATGTGGCAGTATATCAACGAGAGCTTCAAAAAATACCCTTCACAGCAGAAAGTCCTGGTGAAACTGATAAGTCTTGGGCTATCCGTGAGGAGAGATTTCGAAGGTGTCCCAAGGATATACTGCTCGGATGTTGAGGTCAAGGCTTCAGCCCTTGCATCTTCTCTAGACATAGACAGGAGAGCCGTACTTGATGCCCTGGACAAGATAGTCCAGGATGAGAAGATGGCAGTTTTTTTCGCTAACATAACGCCTGTTCCTGACTTCGGTAAAGTTAGCACACACCTTGGTATGGGTGTCATACAGATACTCCCGGAATCAGCCACAAAGCCTGGAATAATCGCAGGGGTGTCCAGGATATTCAGTGAAGAGGGAATAAGCATAAGGCAGGTTCTTGTAGATGATCCAGAACTATCCGAGAGCCCAAAGGCAACAATAGTGACAGACGGCCAGATACCATCCAGACTCCTGTCTGAGATCCGTAAAATACCAGGTGTTCAGGCAGTACTCCTTCTCTGATATCAGAGATATCTGTCGGGATCATCTCCGTAATAAGCTCTGATAACATTATCCATCCTTTTTTTCAGGTTCGCCTCATCAGCTGCGGCAATGTTCACGTGGCCAAGTTTTCTTCCTTTTCTTTCTGAATCTTTACAGTACCAGTAGATCACGGTTCCAGGAATGGAAAGTATTTCTGATCTTGCTTTACTGTCAAGCTCTTTTCCTATGAGGTTAACAATTCCGCTTGGTGAGAGTAACTCCGGCTCAGTCAGAGGAAGGCCAGTTATCGCCCTCAGGTGTGCCTCAAACTGTGACATTGTGCTTCCCAGAAGTGTATGGTGGCCTGTGTTATGCACCCTTGGAGCTATCTCGTTTACCATAGGCTTTCCATTGACCACAAAAAATTCTATTCCCATTGCACCCACATATCTGAGGCCGCGTATAATCCGTTCCCCTATTTCCCTGAACCCTGGATCGTCTATTGGAGCCCTGTTGAGAAGAAGTATGCCCTTTCTGTTTAAGTTGTAGGATGGAGTGAACATCACCACTTTACCATTTTTATCTGAAACAAAAATTGCGGAAGCCTCATAATCAAAATCTATCTTCTGTTCAACAACATACTTCTGGTCCGGTATGCCACTGAGCTGGTCATTTGCGCTAACTCTGTACTGCCCCTTTCCATCGTAACCTCCAGAGGCACTTTTCAGAACCGAGTGATCGAATAACTTTACTGCCTCTGAAAGTTCCTTCCTGTTTTCAGCCACTATATATTCTGCAGTAGGCACACCAATTCCTTTCAGGAAATTCTTCTCATCCGCACGATCTCTTTTGAGCATTATTGAATTTTTTCCAGGAAAAAGTTTGCCGGAAGATTCGGCTGCATCCAGAACCCTGCTGTCAATATGCTCAAACTCAAAAGTTATTACTTCACTTTGTTCTATGAAATCCCTGTACTGATCATAGGAAAAACTGGAGTCAGAAATTCTCCCGGCAGGTGAATTAGCAGTGCTGTCAATAACGCAGAAATTGAATCCAAGTTTCCTGCCCTCCATGACAAGCATCCTCCCAAGCTGTCCACCTCCTATGATCCCTATATTCATTTTCACACCTGAGTCTGTTTAAAAGGATTATTCTATTTTCTCCTTCAGAACCTTCTCTTCCTGGTTTTGCATCATAGCCTTGACTTTTTCGGCAATTTCTGGATGTTTTATTCCAAGAATCCTGGCCGCCAGAATTGCTGCATTTTTTGCGCCGTTTATTGCAACTGTGGCCACAGGGATTCCTGATGGCATCTGTACAATAGATAGAAGTGAGTCAAGCCCGTTAAGACTTCTAGACTTTACCGGAACGCCAATAACAGGAAGGGATGTCAGGGATGCTGTCATTCCTGGAAGATGTGCAGCCCCACCGGCTCCAGCTATGATTACTTCGATTCCCCTCGATTCAGCTTCCTTTGCAAAATTATACATCAGGCCGGGAGTCCTGTGGGCAGAAACTATCTTTTTTTCATATTCAATCCCCATCTCGGAAAGAGTTGAAGCTGCTTCCCTCATGGTCTCCCAGTCCGAGCTTGAACCCATTATGACTGCTACTAGTGGCATCGTTGAAGAATTGTCTTTTACCTTATTAAAGTGATTCAACAAATCTGTCGAAATCTGACTCTGTTCTAACCACCAGCATGGATGCTTTTCTTATGCGATTCATTATTGCCAGTCCCTCCTTCTCTTCAGGAAATGAATGTATCACTCCGGCAAGGCATTTTGATCGATCTATTTCCCTGAATGAACTGAAGAGCTTTTTTGCCGCTTCTTTAAGATTATTTGAACTTCCAAGAGAAATTATGTTTTCTCCATTTCTTTCAATCATCTGGTCCAGGCCGATGAATAGAAATCTTCTGTCCATGCTGTATTTTCTGAATAATCTCCTATATAGGGAATCATCCTGAATCATAACAAGAGGTTTCGTTGGGGAGTAATGTTTGTACTTCGTTCCTGGAGAGATAGGATTTTCTGAATATGCTATGCCTCTGGCAATGTCATCTATGACAACTTCTCCGAAAATTGAAGAAACATCTTCAGCATTCATAGCGCCTGCCCTCAGAACTACAGGCTTCTGTCTCCGGATGTCTATTACGGTTGATTCAAGCCCCAAAGAGCATGCTCCTGCATCATATATGAGATCCACCGAGCCACTGAATTCCTGAATAGCATACTCTGATGATGTGATACTCGGCCTTGTTGATATGTTAGCGCTTGGTGCTGCTACAGGCAGCCCGCTTACCTCTATAATGGAACTGGCCAGTTTGTTAGAAGGCATTCGCACTGCAACAGTATCCAGCCCGCCTGTGACCTCTGCTGGAATAAGAGGAGAAGCATCAAAAATGATGGTCAGCGGGCCAGGCCAGAACTTCCTCCATCCCTCCTCCACCACTTTCGGCACAGCCCTTGTAATTTTATGAAGCATGTCCATATTGCTGATATGCACGATAAGAGGATTGTCAGCTGGTCTCTTTTTTACAGAGAAAATTCTGAGTGCGGATTCTGCTGAAAAGGCATTGCAGCCTATACCATATACGGTCTCAGTGGGGAAAACGACCAGTCCACCTTTTTTCAGGACAGATGAACCTTCCTGCACCGCTTCCGGAGATGGATTATCCTGATCCACCTTTATAATTCTCGTTATCATTTTCTGCGTATCCTTTTGTGGGAAATATACCTTGATCGATCCTGACCGGCTGGACGAATTTCCCATGGCGTTTCCAGCTCAATTTCGCTAAATAGTATGGAATCGGCCCTGTTTGCCGATTAATACAAAGTAATAATAGAACTTGCAATATCAAGACCCCATGAAGATTGATGAGTACATACTTGATCTTGATGTGGACTTCAAGCAGCTTACTTTTAAGGGCAAAGAAACAATTAAATTCAAATCCGATAGAGAGGAACTAAGCCTTAATTCAGCAGAACTTGAGATAGAATCCGTTCGTCATGGTAATGAGGAAATCAAGTTTTCAACTGATGAGAAGACTCAAACTCTTCATCTTCAGAAGGAGTTCTCTGGAGATTTGGATATACAGATCAGTTTTAGAGGGAGGGTCAGTGAGTCACTTCAGGGGCTTTATATTGCAAGATACTCCAAGGGTGAATACATGCTCAGCACTCAGTTTGAATCCACTGGTGCCAGATTTCTCTTCCCCTGTGTGGATCATCCTGCATACAAGGCAAAGTTTTCACTGAATCTTACCATTGACCATGGTCTGGATGCCATTTCCAATATGCCACAGTCTTCGGTCACACAATTGGAGAATGGAAAAACACTTGTAAGGTTTCACCAGACCCCACCAATGTCCACCTACCTCATATACATAGGGATAGGCCACCTTGAGGAAAGATCTATCAAGGCCAGTGGATATGAATGTATTCTTGCCGCCCCGAGGGGATTGCTTAATTCCAGTGATGTCCCAATTAGAGAGGCAATTTCATTTATTGGAGAATATGAGAATTATTTTGGCGTTAAATATGTGCTGCCAAAGGTACATCTGATTGCAGTACCAGAATTTGCGGCTGGAGCTATGGAGAACTGGGGGGCCATTACATTCAGGGAAGTCCTTCTTATGTTGAATAAAGAGACAAGCACATCAGTCAAACAGACAGTATCTGAGGTGATTGCCCACGAGCTTGCACACCAGTGGTTCGGAAACCTTGTTACCATGAAATGGTGGAATGATCTCTGGCTGAACGAGAGCTTTGCCACTTTTATGGCCTT
>DAHWLW010000027.1:0-10026 GCA_027343465.1 Thermoplasmatales archaeon
TATTCCGAAGTGATAAATGTCAATAGCTTCCTGGTCAAAGGAATGAGCAAATCCACATTCTTCCAGAGCGTCAACTATTTGCAGAACCTTGGTCTTGTCACCCTAATAAAGAAGAAGATTGGCCGGTACTACACTATGGAATCGCAAATATTATTATCTGATGCGTCGATTGTATCTGTGGAATTTAAGAAGAGGCTACAAACTGGTGCGAGCTATGAAAAATGATGATGAAAATATTCAAGCAAAGCAAAGGAAATTAATCTTATTAGAAGACAACACTGATCCCACAAGCGCGGCTCTAAGTACAATACTAGAAAGTCCACTAGGATTGGCAAAGGAAATCGCCTTTAGGTGCTTTCAAAAAGATCCAAATAATAGCCTCCTTACCTATAAAGGCGGATTGGACATTCTAAAACGTTTGGGGGTTGGGCTTGAGAGCGCTATGAAAAAAAATGCATACCCTATCGCTAATTATTCATCTTATCTATTTGCATTTCAACAATTTGTCCACAGTTCTTATAGGGCCCGTCAGGGAAATTTCGCCGAAAGCTTGTTAAGGGCCATCCTTAAAGAAACCTCTGCAAAAGTTTATAGCAAGAAGGAACACTCAAAAATAGCCCAGAAAGTCCTTGGTACTAAAACCACAAATAAACATGATTTAGATGTGATAGCAAGCACGTCGAAGGAAAATTTATTCGTTCAAATTAGGTCAAGAGACGATACAGGCGGGACTACTGCAAAAGGCTCATTAGCTGAGTTTCTGAAAGATGTTCTTAGAAATAAAATAATTCCTAAAGAACCGATTAGATACGTCATATTTGTTTGGGTTTCCGGTTCTGGTGCCCAAAAGAGTAGTTTGGTAACTAGAGTTGTAGATCAACTCACAGGATTAACAACCATTGAACCGGAAGAGATGAAAAAAAACCTGTCTTCTCAAAAGAGGGTTCAGTTATCGAAAAACATAACGTTAGAATTGAGTTATGGGTTTGACGCATTTTCTGACATTCTAGCAGAGTTTTCGGAGTCGGAATCAATTTCTGAGATATCAAAGAAGATTTTTACAACCTTGGAAGACTGGGATGACCTATGGCTCACATATGCTCTATCATCCATTGAGTTACAAAATTTAGCCATTAATGGAATTAACAATTTCCTAATACTTGAAGATAAATTAGTGAAACTTGGGATAAATATTAGCAACCAAGATATTAGCTACTACAAGGAAAGAAGCATTGATATCGCTCATAAGTTGATCGAGGAATGGAATGAAAATACTTTACCGGTTAACAGTGCAAGAGACCAACTTTGGTACATTAGGGACCTCATCCTCATGAAAATGATGTTTTTGTTAGACAGCAGATCTTCAAGAGATTTTAAGATTAAACCCAATGATGGCACAGACGAGATAACAAAAGAAAATGTGGATGGTAGCAACCCATTAAACACTAAATTCAAAATCTCATTTAGAAGACTCGTTAAATCAGTTCCATCTACAACCTACGCCTCACACGGTATGTATTATTATCCTGCCAAATTTATTCCTCAAGTCGTCAGATGGGCTATTGAAAAGTACACCTCACCTGGAGATAGCTTGATTGACCCGTTTGCAGGTTCCGGCACAGTTTGTGTAGAGGCATTGATTACTGGAAGGATTGCAACCTGCGCTGACCTAAGTCCTATGTTAAAGTATCTAATAGAAGGCAAAACCTACCGGACACCTTCACTAAAAAATATGTTGGATAAATCCCAAAAAATTATTGAAAATGAGACTGAATACACTCCAAAGTGGTCTAAAATTTCCTACTGGTATCCGCCAGAAATATATAAAATCCTGTCAAGAATGTGGGGAGGATATCAGAATAATCAGCACCCACTTATACTCCTCTCTCTCCTTCAAGTTTCTAAAAAATTTTCATATGGAGACAGTCAGGTCCCTAAGTTATTTAAATCAAAAAGGAAAGAAGCTGAAATAAATCATTTGTTAGATGCAGATTACTCTCGTATAATCCACAACTATTTTATAAAGTCGGTTAAACAAGCTTATGATTATTCTGAAAACTTTAGTAAATTATATAAAGGTGGGAAGATAAATATACTCGCAGATACAGACATGATAGACCACGATCTAAAAGGTGAATACGACCTTCTCATAACTTCGCCACCATATGGCCAAGCCCACGAATACATTCGTAGTGTGAAATTGGAACTTGGTTGGTTGGGATATGATGACCAAAAAATTAGGGAACTTGGTAAGCACGAAATACCGTATAATAAGAATGTTCCAGATATAGCAATAAATTCGAAAATTTTAGAATCCTACTTGCTAAGAATTGACGGAAAAATAAGAAAATTTGCAATAACTTATTTCAAATCAGTCCTCTATATTCTTGATAAATGTATGCGTGTTTTGAAACCAAGTGGAACCGCAGCCATTTTTGTTGGAAACGCAACCTTCTCTGGGGTGGAATTTCCTTTTTATGACATATTTAGGGAACATTTTGAGAGTAATGGCTTTCAATTTGAATTACTATTGGAGGATGAAATTGTTGGCAGGAGGCTCTTCAGAGGTCGTAAAAATCTCTCCCCGAATGGAATGAGATCAGAGTATCTATTAGTTATGAGAAAGCTCCCTATCAAGGAGCAGTTTCAAAGAACAACAATTTATGGAACGAAACCGTTGTTTTAGCTCTTGATTGGCGTTTGATATGATGTATTGATATAATTTTAAGCTATTCAATCTTACCCAGTCGTATGAATAACAATACTGGCTTAGTAGCTGTAACGAAGACGTCGAAAAAAGGTACATCATTGAGAATTACCTTACCCCGAGAAGTTTCCGAAGCCCTTTCTGTAGGTGAGGGTCAATTTGTAGGATTTTATGCCGAAGGCGGCAAAATAATCCTGAAGAAAATAGAGTAAGTAGTGTTCTTGTCTGGATAGATTCTCCTATTTCTCACAATTTTAAGATAACCTCCTACAAATTCAGCCATTGGAAGTCTATGTCTAACTTTCATTTTAGGAAATTGAAGTTCAGGCTCAAATTCACCCCTAACCCCTCTTTGAGCCTTCGCTAATTACTATGTGCCCTTCGCTCGCCTGCACGCCGAGCACAGGACCCCATGCTTCGCCTCCAATCAAAATTCACCCCTAACCCCTCTTTTGATTTACGTCTCGCACTCTTCTTCGAAGAGCCCTTCATTCGCTATGCTCATTCAGGGTGGTGTCCTGTGCTCGCCGCTCGTGGTGTATGTGTGGTGTTACACACCTTCGCTTCGCTTGGTGTTCCACACCACCCACCGCTAACGCTTACACCACTCGGTCTTGCTACGCAAGACTTCCGGCTCGCTTCGGGCACATTACTCTCTCCTGCGGAGGTCAATTTGAGGGGAACAGGGTAGGGGAATTTTTGACCGCACCATCTCGTTGCACTCGGTGCGGGATTATTGGAATATGAGAGAATTCTTCCGCTAGAACTAATCAAACAACGGAAAGCGCTATGCGAAATTCGTAATCAGATCTATCAGGGGTCAAACAGAAAGTTGCAACCAAATTATTTTCGTTCTCTGGTTTCTCACGTGAAAAAGTAGCATTTTTCAGTTTTCAGTGTAATGAAGTCTGTTCGATTAAACGCAGCAGTGGAAGCAAACTCTCCCTCACATTACGGCCAAATTCAGTGAGTGAATAATTAACTCCTTCTGTTTCTTCTCTTCTCTGGATTAAATGTAAATCCTGCAACTCCTTAAGCCTACTGGAAATAATCGTTGAGCTTGAATAGGGGATGTCTCTCAGTATTTCATTGAAATTCTTCCTGTTTCCATTGTTTCCTATTACACCCAATATCATCATGGTGTATTTCTTGCCAATCAGGCTAAGAAGAGGCAGGGACGGATCAACACACACCGTAGATTCGCGATCCTCGATCATGCAGGCCTTGTTCTTGTTTTGGAATCTCGTGCGTTCATCATTCTGGATTTTCCCCAATTTATATCACCCACATATCATCCAGGAAGGTTAAAAAAAGTTTACGTTTCCATATTAATATCTGCCTGCGATGTGAAATAATGCCAGAAGAAAGAGTGAAGCTCAGAATATATGGAATGACGTGCGATGACTGCGTTAGGACAGTAAGCAATGGTCTCAAGAACCAGGATGGTGTCCTCGATGTAAGAATCTCCCTGAAAGACGGCACCGGAGAAGTTAATGTGGATTCGGATAAAGTAAATCCAGAGGAACTTCTTAAGAACAAGGTATTCGAAAAGCCGTCACACTACAAAGCAACTCTCATGGATCAATAAAGGGGGCATAGATTTGAACAGTGATGTACAGAAATTCGATCTTGTAATACTGGGAAGAGGCGCAGCTGCATTTTCGGCCGCAATCAAGGCTTCGGAACTCAGCAATGGTGAGATGACCGTTGCCATGATAGGCACGGGACCGCTTGGAGGTACATGCGTCAATGTGGGTTGCGTTCCATCAAAATACCTGCTTGAGGCATCTCATTCTGTCTTCAGGCCGGAACATCCAATGATGGCGGGTATTCACGCAACACCAGTGAAACACGACTTTTCAGAAGTAATGGAAGGCCTGAGATCATATGTTGCACACGCAAGGGATTCAAAATATGTCCAGGTGATTGAAAACTACAGCAATGTGAATCTTTTTGACGGTCTTGGGAAATTCGTGGATAAGAAGACCGTAATGGTATCAGATTCTGAAGGAAATGATATTGCTTTAGTCTCAGGATCCAACATTCTCATCGCAACCGGATCACATCCCACCGTGCCCAACATTGAGGGGTTGAAGGAAACAGGATTCCTCACCAGTGATACAATATGGGCACTAAAAGAACTGCCGGAGTCAGTTGCCATAATAGGTGGAGGTGCCATTGGACTTGAACTGGGACAGGCACTGCTACATTTCGGCTCAAACGTTACTGTTATAGAGGCTCTGGATTCCCTTCTTCCCCAGTCCGAACCTGAGATTGGATTTGCGCTTAAGAGCAAACTGGAGGAAGAGGGCATGAAGTTCTACCTGAGGGCAAGAGTTAGCTCAGTAAGCTCATCAGGAAACAGAAAAACAATTCATGTAATAACACACAAGGGAGAGGAAAAAGTAGAAATCCACGAGATCATAGTTGCAACCGGAAGACAGCCCAACACACCATATCTGAATCTCAAAGCTGCAGGTGTTGACACCGATTCCAGGGGGCAAATTGTCACTTCCGAAACAATGAAGACATCCGCACCTGGAATTTATGCTGCAGGTGACTGTGTTTCAAAAAATATGTTTCTTGAAACTCTAGCGGCAAGGGAAGGTGTCATAGCCCTGAGCAACATGTTCGGTGAAGACCTTAAGATCGATTACGACTCTGCAACATGGGCAGTATTTACCAGCCCACAGGTTGCAGGTGTGGGAATGACAGAGAATGAATTCTCCCAGAAGAATGGATCGTGTTCGTGTAGGGTATTTTCCCTTGAAAATTTAACAAAGGCAAGCATAATGGGAGAAACAGAAGGTATTATAAAGATCACCGTCGATCCAAAGGACAACAGGGTAGTGGGAATGCACATCATGGCTCCAAATGCCACAGATATAATAACAGAGGGCACATATGCTGTCAGGAACGGATACACCATTGATGATATAATCGCAACAAGCCACATATTCCCGTCATTTTCAGAGGGTGTGAAACTTGCAGCCCAGTCGTTCATCAGGGATCTGTCCAAAATGGCGTGTTGCGTGGAGTGATAGAAATGAAAGTGGAAGAAATAATATCAAAATTCGGATTCGACCAGACAGTTGAGTTTCTTGAGAGATCTGTAGATGAGAATGGCCTGAAGACCGTATCAGTAATAAATGCTCAGGCAAATTTGAGGAAAATTGGTGTTGAGACAGGTGGAAACAAAATTCTGGAAGTTTTCCACCCAAAGCTTGCCAAGGAAGTTTTCGACAGCGATCTGAGAGCGGGCATAGTTCCGCCCTTGAGAATTTACATATACGAAGAAAATGGCACAACCCATGTAGAAACGCAGAATGCGGCGGAACTTTTCTCCGAGTTCAACGGACTGGAGGAACTTGGCAGAAAAGTAGACGGAATGCTAAATTCTGTGATCAAATCTGTCAAATAATGCATTTATGGGAAATAAGATAATGGAGTGAAGAGACACGAATGGCTCCAAATGCCATTTTATCAATTATATTTCTCAATAGATAAGGAATCTGATGGATTACAGTACTCAAAAGCACTTAAGGTTTTCAAGAATCATTACTTAGAGTTGATTCTGCTAATCAATGCCTCTAACACGACGAATGGTGAGAGTTCTAAAGTGATAAGCATAGCTGTCCTAATTTCCCCATCTGGGTCATGATACTAAAACTGCACAACAATTTTTCACAGATCTTTAATTGCTATACATTATGAACAGTCATGATGCAATTCCTTTGCATTGTGATAAGGGAACTTTTAAGATTTCTCAACCATTCTTTCATTATGTAGGAAAAGGTTTTCTACGCCATTGTTTCCGCGATAGTGATTATAGGAGGAGTGGGGATTGGTGTTGCTTATGACCATCAGGTCGCTGTCAGCAGCAGCCATATGAGTAATCAGCAGATTGGTGGCACATATCACCTTGACTTGGTAGAAGTCATGGACGCAAACTACAACAGTTCGATCGGGGCACAACCCAGATACTATGAGGTTGTGAATGGCTCTCTTCAGTCCCCTTCCAATATCACGCTGCCTACACACACCAAGATAACTGTCACCATCACTTCTTACGATATGGGTAATGCCTCTGTACCATCGCAGTATTTGACAGCCAGTGGAATACAGAATGACAAGGTTCTTGCAATAAACGGCACAACGGCAATGGGAAGCAATACTTCAAAGTCATGGTCAACTAATATGACATCATTCCCCGCATCAAAAGTGTTGCATACTTTTACCATCTTACAAGGATCAAGCATCATTGTTAACATTCCTGTAATGGCAGGATATACTGAAATCGCATCATTTTATCTTAACAGCACCGGAAGCATGACCTGGCAATGCGAGGCTGCTTGTGGCACAGGATCATCAGGATGGGAGGGTGCAATGTCCACTGCCGGCTGGATGACAGGAACAGTTTATGCCCAATAAATGATAGAGTATATCGATCTATGAGAAGGAGCAAAGATTCTGCATTTCCAGCATCCGGGGATCCACAGGGCATAAGACGGCTTATATTCTACGGTATCTCCCTGATGCTCTCTCTCCTTATCATAGTCATCTCGATAACATTTTTTGTGGTTGTTGTTTACCTTGAGGGCAGGGTAACTGAAGATTTTTTCTACCTTTTTACAGGAATTATTACCGTTAACCTTGTAATTTCAGCACTTTCCGTTAAAGGATTGATGACTCTCTATCCCATATTACAACCTAAAAATGGAGAATTCAGAACTATGATCTTATCAAGGTCAGATGAGATGCGCTCATCTGGTGACACCACTTCAATGACTAGAAAGAACTCGGAATACTTTACAAACTTAGAGCTTGAAGTGATAGAACTTATAAGAAATAATGGAAATAAAATGCTTCAAAGCAAGATAGTAACCACAATAGAAGCATCGAAGGCATCAATTTCCAGAACGCTTACATCTTTAGAGAACAAAGGAGTGGTTGTGAGGATGAGAAAGGGAGTAACAAATGAAGTAATCCTCATTGAAACCTATTCCAATTAGTTCCGTGAAACATGTTTCAACCTAAACTTAAGTGCCTTTTCATCATATATAACTTCATGGAAAAAAGAGTTGAAAACCTGATATGGATTCTTGTAGCACTTGTGTCGGTGGTTGCTGCAGTTGCAATAATTATCTCCATACTGTTTGGAGGCAACTACTATAATGGAACCTATGGGCCCTTTGGTATGATGGGTGGCTTCTATGGAATGGGGATATTAATGCCGATCATTGGCGTCATTTCGGTAATCTTGGCAATAGTGTTCATTTATTTCATCTTTGAAGCAGTTCAAACTCCAGAATCGTACAGACCTGTTGAGAAAGCCGCAAATGCAGAGGAGATAGCGAAAGAAAGGTTCGCAAAGGGAGAGATTTCTGAAGAAGAATACCGCCAAATAATTGAAACTATAAGGAGGTGAAAATTAGTATGAACACGCATAAAACCATTGGAATTGCGGCGGGTGCCTTCCTTGCTGCTGTTCTTGTATTTTCGGCTTTCTATTACTACGGCGGATATAATACATCTAGCGGTTCCCAGTACCTAACGCAGTCACAGCTTGAAAGTCTGAATGTAACTGAGCAGGGAGTTTACGTTTCACACGTGAATTCAACTGTTTACATAAACAGTTCCACCAGTTTGCTTGTGATGGCTGGTCCAATGAACGCGCCGAGCATGTACAGCTTCGAGATACAGGGTTTGTTCAACCCAACAATAGTAGTTAAAGAAGGAGTGACCATTAACTTCACAGTTGTAAATATAGATACCGACTCTGAACACAATTTTGTGTTGAGCAGCCAGGGACCGCCATATTCGTACATGAATGGCATGGGCTCCATGGGCTCGGGAGGATATGACTCTATGACGTCTATGAGTTTTCTTCCACCAACAAATTCTGGTCACTTCTATTATTACAATGTCAGCTACGGTTTTTCACAAACCGGAACTTACTGGTACCTGTGTACCTATCCAGGGCACGCCGAAAACGGGATGTACGGAAAAATAGTCGTAGAACGGTAATTAATCTGGCGGTAGCAATACTGCCTACCTAAATTTTCTCACTAAGAAGTAAGGTAAACTCCATCACTTTATGGCAAATTGCTGGGATGTCCAGGAAAATAAATGAGTGTCTTGAGTTCATTATCAAAAATAACTCAAAGGATAACAATTACCATAGTTGACAATAAAACCATCCTGATGGTTTACTGCCTTACCTGAATAAATTCACACACAGAAATTCTCGCGCATGCATTTTAGACCATATGATAACTAATCCCTGCACTAAAAGACTGGTGCTCCAGAAGCAGTCTTTCCTGCTTAACTCTGGAGCCTATTCAACGATTATATAAATGAGTCCACAATGGTTTTGAGTTTGGTCTCAACCTCATCCAGAAAGGCCGCATTCTGTTCCGTCTTATCTGTTTTAAGAGTTCGGAAAATTTCTGCAGGCAGTTGAGCAGATATTTCCGTACCACCTTCCACTGATTTCGCTATTAGATGGCATGGAATGAGTGTCTCTACCCTATTGTCTAAGGAAAGAGCCTCATGTGCATATTTAGCATTGCAAATATCAAAGGTTCTGAGATTTGGATATTCAAACCCCTTTGACCTCAGTATGTCACTTGTCCTGATCTCAGATAATATTGAGAAACCATTTAGAGGCACTACCTCTCTTATCTTATCGCACACCTCGTCGAAGGAACGTTCTGATTTAACTCTGTATTCAGTTGCCATTTCTTCACCTGGATAAAATTTGTTTCTTCATGCTTAAATATTCTTCCTTCTCGATTTCTCCCCTTGCATATCTCTCGTTCAATATGCCAATTGCAGTTTTAGTTTCATTCACTGTGGGGTTTTCCTCACTGCCGTGACTGTGCATATGGTGCTTTCCCATATCATTTCCTGCATTCTTCATACATCCGCAAGACATACTTACGAAATCATGTGAAGAGATAAAACAATATCCTATTCAATTTGTAATTTATGATGACTGAAAACATACATAATGATAAGAGGTATCAATAGGTTAGCGAGAATCCTTTCACGGTCAGACTTCCAAATCGTCCTTTCCTGATGGAAATGTCTTGCCTGCCCTTATCTATGGCTCGCCACACAGCTTTGCTGATGACAAACGTGAACTTCTCAGTTTTAATAATTTCATATGAGGATGAGTCATTGATGCTGTCAAGAATTCCTGCACTGATTTTAGCTTCCAATTGGCACATATTATCGGGGCACGGGCCCTTTTCCTGCACCAAATCCAGGACAAGAAATTTTCCTTCTGCAGCCTTTACTACTCCTTTTCCCGATTC
>DAHWLW010000030.1:0-3279 GCA_027343465.1 Thermoplasmatales archaeon
TGATGCTCTAACAGAAAGGAAAATCCGTTCCATGTCCATGAGGGCAAGGAAAGAGAGACCGAAGATAAACTTTACGGCAGTAAAATTATTAAAGGAGGAAAAGATTATGACTCCGTCAACATAACATTTTTCATAGGAGAACAGTAGCTCCTGACTGGAATGATTCTCCGAACACCTCTTCGAAAACACAGATAAGAATCCCTCACAATATAGCTAAGACCTGAGTCCATGAATATATACTCCCACCATTAGATGTTAAGAACACGTGCCAATGTACAGTTGGATCGGGGAGAAGACAACGTCGAAAACAAGAGGATACATGTTCCACAATGAGAGTCCTAAAAGTGCAAAGTATCCAGTGATTCCACCAATACTAACATTTGGCGCAATGGTAATAGAAGCAAAGTGTTTGTTAATCCCGAACTGCATCTGCAAAAAAGCATCGAGGACGCACAGATACCCAAAGGAGACTCTCAACAAATAGATATCTCTGCTCTCTTCCTAGAATTTATGTTTTCTGCTCCAAAGAGCAGGTAAAAATATCAATGGTAGGTACCCCAGTGAAAACTCTTTGTAAAAGATGTCCAGCGTTCCCACCCGAGCTTCAGGAAAAGGTTTTCTGAATATAGGTAAGATAGAATAAAGAATGATATCGAAGCAAGAAATAACCAAAGCAGTCTCTTGATAGTTTTTTTGCATGTTAATATGCCAACGATTCATGTTCTGCTGGAAAGAAGATATAAAATCAGGGAATAGGCAACCACCGTAAAAATGAATCCCATGGACATGATGAAGGAGAAGACATTGTTGCCAAAGCCGGAGAATACGAATTCAAGACCGCTAATGCCTGCAATGAGTATCGATACCGACGCAATCGCGCTCAGGGACGAGAACCTGTAATCTCCGCCCATTGCAAAGATCATAAAAATTATAATGGATATCAGTCCGATAAGGACCCCGATCATCATGTGCACCATTAATTCTGGCACAGAAAACATTACATGCATCATACCATACATAAAGGATGAAGAACTAAAGGAAGGGAACACGGCAAACAAGTTCATCCACATACCTATTACGAACTGAATTATGAGAAGAAAGAATTCCAGAAGAATTAAGTTGACGGCAAGTTTGGATACAGCGCTGGTTCTGTTTTTCTGCATTGAGTTATAGTTCATTTGTTACCCCCTTCCAACTTTGAAACAATAGCCCAGTCCATCATGATCGATGACCCCTCTTTCACTACATTGAACGAACTCGTGATTTCCTTCCATTCGCCTTTTGTAACACCGAGACCGTCGTTTCTTAACATCTTTGCTATGCTAATAAATCCTATCCCATCCAATTTCATGACCCTTATCATCTCGCTCACCGCATCCTTATGGTTCAGCATACAGCAGAGGAGCCCATTTGAAAAAAGAACATCTATTGACTCAGTTTGCACAAATGGGATATTAGTCGCTGATGAAACGTATGCTTTGATGTTCTTTATACCAAGATTATCAGCCCTCTCTCTCAACCTTGCCACAGCGGCTTCGTCGCCGTCCACTGCATACACATTGCCATCGCTTCCAATCTGTTCTGACATCCTAATGGTGAAGAATCCCGGACCGCTACCGAGGTCAAGAGCGGATTTTCCTGGTTTTAAATACATACTCAGAAAATGTTGCTGAGCACTAGACATATACTTTCTCAAGGGAAAAAGCATCGTTCCCGGTTTGAAGTGTCTGTCATTTGATTCAGTCCTATTCATATCTTCTACCTCCGTGGTTGCCACGATATAATAGCAGTTCTCATAGAATGCTGCTGCAAACCGTCATCCCTTTTTGCTATGAGCATCTTCTTCAGTCGCTGCATTTCACCAGGGTTATCTTTGATCTCCAACAGATCGGCTAGTAAGCTGATTATCTTATCAGGTTTCATAATTGGTCTTGAATGGCGATCCTCTCTGATAATTGTGACATCTGCCATAATGCCTTCCTTCATAAGCATGGGATAAAGGTCAGAAAAGGTTAGCATTGTCGGTACAGTTTCAGAAGGGTGGAACGCCTGCCAGACATCTTTCAGGAAACCAAGCGGTTGGTCCACATGGACAGACAATACGCATCGTTTGCTAGTGGATCTTTCCATCGCACGAACGAATTCAATGGGATCATTGGAAAACTGGATAATAAATGACGCAAAGGAGACCTCATCATGAAGATCTTGCTTTACAGGCCATAATGATGGAATCACATTTATGCTTGATGAAAGTCCTTCATTCTCAATTGATGCGGGAAGGTGCTTGCGCATCTCATCGCTTGGTTCAACAGCCGTAACTTGCACACCAGCCAGAGCAAGAGATATTGCAAATCTACCAACCCCTGCACCTATATCGATAGCTGTTCGGTCACCGTCGAGTTGGCCGATCACTGCCTGGTATAAAGGGCTCGTTTTTGGATCCATTTCGCTGGCAGATCTATTTAGGTTATCTGCCATTATTTTCATAAGAGGCGAAGTTAAAACCGAGTTTCTCCAATCCATTTGTTCCATACCTATTTTCCCATATTGAATGAATCCACGATTTCTTTCAATTTCGATTCAACTTCGCCTAAAAACATCTCGGCTTTTTCAGATCTCTCCTTGTGAAGAGAACGGAACATTTCCCCGGGAAGTTGAACGGCTACTTCAGCTTGATTTCCTCTTCTTTTCACTACTAGATGACATGGCATTATTGTCTCGACTGTGGAATCCATTGATAGAGCTCTGCTTGCGTAGCCGGTACTGCAGATATCATAAGTTCTCATATCTTCATAGTCAAACCCTTTGGATTTCAAGATTTCGCTGGTTTTTATTTCAGCCAATACTGCGAATCCGTTTTTGGAAACAATTTCCGGGACCTTAGAGCAGGCTGAGTCGAACGAAAGTTTTGAATTTACCCTATATTCCAATGACATTTTATCACCTGATATTATGCTTTATCATCTGAAAGTATATCTTCACGTACTTTCAGATATTCTTCCCTTCCCAATTCCCCTTTGGCATATCGCTCATTCAAAATTGTAAGAGCCGCGCGAGACCCACCATCACGTTCTTTCTCATTACATGGTTTTGAGTGCATATTCATTCCTTTGCCAGACTGGTTCATACCTCCACAATATATCATATCATTACATTTAGGTACAATACTTAAGCCTTTTTATTGGCAGTTTCAGTAACTATATTTGAATGGACATAACATCAAAGGGTTTGAGGATCTTCCGTGTCTCCCGGGTAACTGTTGTCCACCGATATATTTCA
>DAHWLW010000037.1:0-4749 GCA_027343465.1 Thermoplasmatales archaeon
AACAATAAACAAATTCATGCAGAAGTTCTACGGGCAGGACAGCACATCATGGAATGGAAAATACAGGTATCACAGGCATGGCCTTATGGAGGATATTCCACACAGGAAACTGCTCAGGGGAGTCATAATACTCAGGAAAGACGACCGTGACAAAGTTCTGGATTTCCTCGGCAGCTATTCCCTCACATGCCATGTGAGGGAAGTGAAATTAACACCTGAAGACGAAGAAAAGTTAAGTAAGTTCCACGATTAATTTTGTCCCAAAGCTTCCATGCTCATGCTGTCCGAATCTGGTCGGATCCAGTACAGCTGTACCTTCACTTCCAGATTCTCAACATGATAGATGGGAAATACAGCATCAGGGACGTTCTTCTCATACTGTCAAGGATAAAGATGTCCAGAGTGGAAAAATTTTAGATTATGAGCGAGGCATCGAAAAAAGCGAAAGACCTAGTGGAAGATCTGAAGATTGATCTTGGCATGCTATGCAAAAAAGTTTGGGTTAAGGATTAATGCATCGCTTGCTGACGTCGAGTGAGGTATTCGCCACGGAATATCTGAATCACTTTCAATTGAAAAAGGGGACAGAAAGTGGTCGGTTTCACTGACAAATGGATATTCAAGGTGCAACGGTCGTCAAGAATGCAGGAATCCCTGGACTTGTGTGCATATGCTTGGATCCAACTGCCTTGATAGCCGCCTTACAAGGACCCTAAAGGTAGCCTGAATCTTCGCCATAGAGAATTGTTGAGAGCCTTCTTCTGTCCCGGTTTGGTCTCACGAATAGAGCCTGCAGCGTTGCGAAATCCCTGTAGTATCTCTCAACCCCGAAGTCCTCGAAGTAGCCATAGCCACCATGAACTTGGATAGACATGTCTGTGGCTTCCTCGGCCAGTTCGAGTGAACGAAGCTTCAGGGCTATCTTTCCCCCATCGTTAATGAAACCCATGCTCTGCGCTGCCTCAGTGAGGTAATCAGCCTCGTACTTCAGGCGTGCCAGCTTTCCGGCAATGGGCTGATAATCCTTGAGCTGGTGGCCGAAGGCATTTCTCTGTCCTGCGTAGTCTATGGCGAGGCTAAGCGCCGCACTCGCAATGCCGAGCGAAATGGCAACTAGCTCCATGTCTATCGAGTCAAGCACAGCACCCAGCGCCCCATTTGCATCCCTATCCAGCACCTCATATTTGTCGGTGTCCACAAAAAGAGACGAGAATCTCAGGGCATTCAGACCCAGTGCCCTTTCATCCGACTCTTGTTTCAATCCGCCATATACGAGAACAAGACTGTCACCGACCGCAGTTATGCACGCCTGGCAGTCGCTGTTTATCACTTTCCCGACGCTTCCACTTACCCTTCCGCTATCGACACTAACGGATGCAGACTGATAGCTCTCATCCATTGCGGCAGAAAATGACACCGCTGGGTTAATAATTCCGGAAGCCACCTTCTGCAGAATTCCGTTTCCAGTCTTTGAGCTTTTGCAGAGGGGAAGGAACAGGGAGTTTGTGATCATGACCCTTGCTGCTAACGATGGACTTCCTTTCGAGAGCTCATTGAGAATTGCGAAATATGCATCGTCAGGAAGCTCAGAGCCGCCCATTGATGTAGGGATCCTCGATCCTAGGACACCTACCTGTGCCAGTTCGTCAACAAGACTGCTGTCAAGAGCCTCTCTTTCCGATGACCTCACGCTCTTCTCATTCTTGTGCATGAATTCCGCAATAGTGTTCCTAAGGAACTGCAGATCTTCCTTATTCATAGGAAAGGCCTCCATTCTTAAGCAGAGTTCTACCAATGACAAGGTTTTCTATCTCAGAAGTCCCCTCCCAGATATCCATTATCTTGGAATCACGGAAGAACATCTCTGGTGCGCCGGTTACACCGTCAGTCCCCATCATTCTCGTGGCACTTCTGCTTACATAGACTGCAGTTTCGCTGGCAAACTTCTTCGCCATGCTTGTCACCATGGGATCAGGAGTGTTCCTTGCAACCATGCGTGCGGCATCATAGGTTATGTTTCTCGCCATATGCACCCTTGTGGCTATCTCTGAGATCTCGAAGAGTATCTCTTCCTCCAAGTACGCCTTCGGATCAGACTTCATCACATGGAGCATATGGCTCATGAGCTCGTCCAAGGCACCCTGTGCAACCCCAAGGGACATAGCAGCCACGTTTATCCTCGAGCGGTTGAAGTAGTCCATGACTTGGTAGAAGCCTCTTCCAACCTCTCCCAGCACATGGCTTTCGGGCACAAACACGTCTTCAAAGAGAAGCTCGGAAGTCACAGATGCCCTGACACCCATCTTACCGGTGAGGCGGTTTGCAGTGAACCCCCGGGAAGTGGTATCAACTATGAACGTTGTCATGCCACTGTGCTTCTTCTCTTCCACCGATGTTCTGGCCAAGACTATTATGTAATCTGCAACGTTTCCGTTCGTGATGAACATCTTCGATCCGTTAAGTCTGTACCCGCCGTCTGTCTTCTCTGCCCTTGTCTTGAGCGATGCCACATCGCTCCCGCCTCCCGGTTCAGTTACAGCAAGTCCGGATATAAGGTCACCACTACGTATCCTCTCGAGGATGTTCTTCCTCTGGTCCTCGGTTCCGTAGAGATCAATTATGTCAGAACCGAAAAGGGGCTGCTCGGCAACGGTTATCCCAAGGCCAGGGTTAACCCTGCACATCTCCTCAATTGTTATGACCTTGGCCATTGTGCTATCATTTATAAGGGGAAGGAGTTCTCTGGCAGCCTTCTTCCTGAGCTCAATGGGGTAGCTCCTCTCATCCTCATACAATTTCGCGACCTCAGGCCGAAGTTCATTCAAGGCAAATTCCCTTGCTCTCTGTCTCACTTCCTTCAAGTTGTATTTTCCTGTTTCAACCAATCATGCTCGCCTCCTTCATGGATGTTAATGTCTTAACTGTTTATAATATTAAAACATTTCCTTTCAATTGTTCTTGGAACAAAATTATTCCTGGGTGTTCCTTAATACATTGTCATCGTCAATCGTGAGTTTTATTGCTCTTAGATAAACTGTGAAATCATATTTGCTCAGTAAATCGATCACATTCTCAGCATCCTCTTTCCTTAGTATTATAAGACCTCTAAGGAGTTTCCTGTGTGGTATTTCTTCAAGGAAACCGTGTCTGAGGTATGTATACTTACCTTTCCATGATGTGGAATCCTGCCCATAAAACTTTTGCATGAACATGTTTATCTTCTCTTGAGTGTCTTTTCAGGAAAGTGAAAGAGGATCAGTGTTCCATTCATTATGCGTGGTATTATATACACATATTTGAACATGTTTGTGATATTTTTATATAGCAATGAGGAATACGGAAGGTCTTAGACACTTCGTTAAGTCAGTAAGGGAACGTTCCTTGCCATACGGGAAAAGAGGGCAAAGAAAATGAATTGACATAATTACGATCAGGCACAGGTGAACGAGATCGCGGATGTATTGAAAACCATAAGAGACATCGTGAATATTGTAGCTTCCGCTATACCGGAAAAAAGAAGGAAGTGGGAAGACCATCTGTACCCTCACACGACATAGTGAAGGACATGCTTATGCAGGCATACTTCGGCATGTCAAACAGGATTGCACAGGGATTCCTGGGGCTGTTCGGCTAGAAATTTGGCATATCATCGGAATTCTTGTATAAGACCATAGAGCGCGGATACGATCCTGAGAGAACGAAGAAGGTCTTGGACGGAGTTCTTAGGATCATGATTGAAACCGGCAATCCGCTTGAGAAAATTTTCTCCACAGATGGTACGGGCGATCTAGCTACTATGAAAGTAAATTACGAATCAAAGAGGAGCCAGCAGAGGATCGAGAAGAATAAAGGTGTGGAATCATGGAAGACTATGTTGTATAATTTCATGGACTATATACAGAAATGACTAGCGGAATATCATATGCGAGCAATATCCGAATCTGTAAACGCGATGATGAAGAGGAAGATGCCCGTATAGATAAGGAAAAAACTTCCTCTAAGAAAGAAGATAGAGGAGATACTGAAAATCAACATGCACAATCTCAGGCAGTACAGCTACCTGAGGCACACAGACCCAGAGATGATCAAGGATTACAGGGAACTGCACCAGAAATAATATTGTCCCAAAGCCATTAATGATTGTAGATGAAATAGGCTATCTTCCATTGACAATAGAGAAATCCAACCTGTTCTTCCAGTTCGTATCATCAAGGTATGAAAGGAAGTCAACAATATATACATCCAACAAATCATTTTCAGAATGGGGTGAGGTACTAGGAGACAATGTAATGGCACCTGCAGTATTGGACCGTATACTGCACCACTATATTGTCATTAACATAAAAGGCGAATCCTATAGATTGAAGAACAGGAAAATGAATTCTTTTCAGAAATCAAGGGGTGGGTGAAAAAATAGAGAAAAATATAAATGTAGATGGGGAATTTTAAACCGGCGTTTACAATCTGAGGGATAATGATACCATCAGGGGCTATCTCTTCGTATTATTCAGTGCACTGTACATACATTACAGGATTCTTGAAATATTGAGGATTAATGATTTGATAGGCAAATACTCTGTCAATGAATTGCTGTTTGAACTGTCAAAGGTCTATGCAGTCCAGTACTCCGATGGCAAGATAGAGTTCAATGAGATTCCCAAAAAAGTAGAATCACTGTTGAAGAAGATAAACATGGACATATTACCTAAGAATTAGCTAGTGAAGGTTTTAAAATTAATGGTAGATATA
>DAHWLW010000045.1:0-11258 GCA_027343465.1 Thermoplasmatales archaeon
AATTCAGATGCACTATCTTTACCCTGACTATATCTCGGGCCTTCAGATCCTTTCTTGTCTCTTTGCCAACAAATCTCTGGTTTGAAAGGTCTACACTGATAATATCGTCCATAATCTGCCCCTTATGAAGCAGCCCTTCGAACGGCCCGAACTTTACAAAAGCTCCGAACTCCTTTACCGATGTTACCTCTCCTTCAACTATTTCCTGCAGTTCAGGGTAAAAAGCAAGTGCCTTGTACCTTACAGCCTGATAAACTCCACCGTCCCCATGGACAATGGCCCCGTCTCCGACAGTCTCGATCTCTGTAACAGAGACAACGAAGCACTTGCCTAGAATTTTATCCTCATTGTTTTCTTCCTTGACATCAATAAGTCTTCCTTCCAGCGATGTCTTGGATACCTCCAGAACTGCTTTTTCATAATCTTCAGAAAGAAGCTCGGGCGGTATTCTGGCTATATATTGATCTTCGATTGTTATATACATTTTTCACCAACCTTAATCCCATGCGCTATGCATGAAAATCCTAAGGAACATTTGAACCAGAAATACCTCGCGGCGCTTACGCTGGTTCAATACTGGGAAGAGTTATCATTAAAAGCGATATAAATTTAACCTTAATGGTCTCTATAAAGGCAATCCGTTTATAAGATAGAACTGCCTTCATTAAGTTTATTGGGTTATTTTCCATATTAGACAGTTATGACTGATTACACAGAGGAAGAAAACAGTATTCTCAGGGATACGGTAAGGGAATTCATGAAAAGAGAGGTTGAACCCATATCCTCAAAGATGGACAGCCAGGATTATTTCCCAGTAGAAGTATTCAAAAAAATGGGAAAGATGGGCTTTCTGGGAGTAACAATCCCAGAGGAATATGGAGGATCATCCCTCGGTTATGAAGCTCAGGCCATGATTGAAGAGGAGATTGGCTATTACAGTGCATCTCTGGCCCTTTCATATGGGGCCCACAGCAACCTCTGTCTTGACAATCTTTACAGGAATGGATCAGAGTATGTAAGAGAGAAATATGTTCCGAAACTTGCTTCTGGTGAATTCATAGGCTCCCTTGCTCTCACAGAGCCAGAATCGGGTTCGGATGCGCTCAATATGAAGACAACCAGTACAGAGAATAGGGACGGTTTCAGCATAACCGGATCCAAGACATTCATAACAAATGCGCCTGTGGCCGACCTCTTTCTGGTATACTCCAGATTTGGCGAAAGTTACAATGCGTACTGTGTCCTCTCCGAAGACAGAGGCTTCAGCAGAGGAAAGAAGTTTGACAAGATGGGGATGAGAGGGTCTCCCACAGGAGAGATATACTTCGACTCGGTTCAGGTTCCACAAGAAAGGTTGTTAGGAAAGAGGGGAGATGGGAAACGTATTATTCTTTCTGGCCTGAACTCCGAGAGGGTGATTCTAAGTTTCATCTTCATCGGAGTGGCACGAAGGGCACTTGAACTGGCACTGAAATACTCCACAGAGCGAAAGCAGTCTGGGAAACATCTTTACGAGTTCCAGTTAATTCAAGAAAAACTTGCATACATGTATACAAGGCTTAGGACGAGCAGGCTGCTGGCTGAGGACTCTCTCCAACTACTGAAGAAAGATCCACTGGATTCAGTAAGTGCTGCTTCTGCAATACTGCATTCCACAGAATCTGCTGAGTATATTGCCAGAGAGGCAATTCAGATATTCGGTGGGTATGGCTATATAAAAGATAATGAACCTGAACGCCTTATGAGGGATGCTATACTGGGCCAGATTGGTGCCGGAACTACAGAGATAAGGAAGAGGCTTGTGGCTCTTGGCATTGTAAAGCAGTACAGAGAAGGAAAAGTGAGACTGTAAGAATGAAATGCATCCTGTGCGACAATGAGGAAGCAGTTTCCCAGGGCCTTGGAGAAAACTGTATAATTTCAAGGACAAAAATTGCGGCAGCCGGAGTGCTCTCCATTACACTGTGCCCCAAGTGCGGTTCACTGAAGATAGGCAACAGGTGGTATCAGAATAGGGATGAACTCCCTCTGAGTTCCCGTCTACTGAATCTATGCAGTGTGAGTGATGAACACTTCCATCCTGAGATAGACAGGGACTCAATAGATCTTGATGTTGAGGGGCAGTCTGTAAAATTCATAGTCACATTATCTGATGGAGCTGAATTCAGGTCTTCTCCCATACAGCTGGAGGCAAAGATTTCAGTCCTGAAAAATAGCTGCCCTTCGTGCAACAGGCTCACAGGATCATATTACGAATCGATCATCCAGATCAGGTCATTCAGCAGGAAATATTCGGACGCTATAGATCATGCTGTGAGAGATGTCAATGAATTCCTTGAGACAGAGAAACTTAAAGGAAAAAACCCTTTTATTTCGAGGCAGCAGAGACTGAAAGAGGGGTTCGATTTATATCTGGGAAGCAAATCAGATGGAGAAAAGATTGCTAAATTTATCCATGACAGATATTTCAGCAATATGGTTCAGAACAAAAAACTGGCTGGTCGTACAGAAGGTTATGATCTGTACAGATACACATTTCTCCTTCGTATTTTAGACCTTCCAGAAGGCGCTATAATCATGAAGAGAGGGGAGAAATTCCTTCTAATCGCCTCATCCAGTTCTGACATAACTCTCATGGATTTAAGCTCAAGAAGGACGGTACACATTAAACAGAATGAATTCAACTCCAATCCATTTGAATATACTGGGGAAGTTTTACCCATAAAAAATTACATCATTTTATCAAGAAGAGACGGTGAGACCCAGTTGATGGACCCGGATTCCTTCAGAGAGATTACGGTGCAGGGTCAATTTTCTGGAGATGAAATAAAGGGTTTTGAAATAGAAGGGGAAATATTGATTCCACCATAGATCATACTGATTTCTTCCCGGGAACCTTTGGAAAAGGATGAGTGTCCTCTATCCTTTTGTATCCGCATATGTATCTCAGGAGCCTTTCTATCCCTATGCCGAATCCGGAGGAAAGTCTCAGACCTCCTCTGGCTTCTTCAATAAACCATTCGAACTGCTCAGGAGACTGGCTCTTTGCCTTTACCCTTTCGAGAATTCTGTCAATTTTGTACTCTCTTTCCCCTCCTGAAAGTGCTTCGCAGTATCCCTCCGGGTAGATAAGATCCATGTCGTTAAGAATCCCTTTTTCAGTGTCACTTTCCCTGTCATAGAACTCCCTCGCCTGAAGAGGAATATCTATTATCCAGAATGGTTCCTTTGCCTCATTAGATAGTATTGACTCAAAATCCTCTCCATACTTTTCCATTGCATCCAGATACCTTACTTTACTGAATGGTTTTGTTGGAACGGAAATAGTCCTGCCTATGGATTTCAGTTCCTTAGAGTGTTTTTCATTCACATGTCTGATTATATCACAAAACAGATCTTCCCCGAGGCTGATGGCATCCTCCCTTGTGGCATCAAGCATTTCCAGATCCAGCTGTGTGAATTCCAGAAGATGCCTTCCAGTTTTTGCTTTTTCCGGCATCTCAAGCCTGACATTTGGGGAAAATGAGTATATCTTTGGGAAATGCTGCACCAGTATCTGCTTGTGGAATATCATACTCTTTGTAAGCGAATATCTTGTGCCTTCATAATCAAATGATGGATCATACACAGGATGGTTCAGCGGATCTGTTGCGGTAGAATAGATCACCGGAGGTATTTCTATGAAACCCCTTTCCTGAAGAAAATATGCCATCCTTGACCTTATTGAACCATTCAGCTTCAATGCGACTTCCAGCTCCTTCTTTCTGTGATGATCCCTTAGAGAACCCTCAAGTGTTGCTTCCATAGGCAGAAAATGAAAGGCACCGATATAACTATTGTCATAAAAAAATGAACATTCTGGTCATATTAGAGTTTAATATAAGGGAAATATGAACGTTATGTCTAATTTATATAGTTAAAACACATTGGGTGAAATATGGATGATAAGGACAGATTAATTTTTGAGTACCTTACTGAAAACGGTCGGGACAAGATATCTGACATTTCAAATGCCCTGAATATTCCTAGAATCACGGTATATGAAAGAATTCAGGGTATGATTAGAAAGGGTATAATCAAAAAGTTCACAGTAGTGCCAGATTATGAAGCAATTGGGCGACCGACAGTTGGATTCATCTACATATCCTTTGATGCTGCATCTGGAAAATCCCAGCGGGAAATAGCCTCCAGAATAGCTGGGTTTCCTGAAGTAGAAGAGGTTTACATAATAGCAGGGGAGTGGGATATGCTGATTAAGGTCAGGGCAAAATCGGTAGAGGAGGTTGGCAACTTTGTACTTGACCGGCTCAGGACAGTTCAGGGCGTTGAAAGAACCGAGACCGTAACCGTGTTCTCAATTGTCAAGTGAAGGATCTTTTGCCTTTGATTTGAGGTTTATGAGAGGCGGTATGACCAGTGAGAGCACAATTGTTGCGATAATTATGTTTGAGTAAATCTCCTTCCCTATGAGACCAGCAGAAAGAACCACTGTTGCTATGGCTATGCCTACAGCACCTCTTCCCCCGAGGAACCCCATGACTGATCTCCTGTACTCTTTTCCAAGAAGAATTCCAGAGGTAAGATAATTTAAAAGGCTTGCAAAAAGTCCCACAACGGAAAGAAGCACCAACAGCAGCAGTAAATACTGCTTGCTTGGTATAACAAAATCAAGACCTGCAATGGCAAAGAATATTGGAATGAAGAAACTGTCATCTATTCTGCTAAGTGTCCTTGTGAGAACACCCTGCAACTCAACACCAATGACCAGTTCATTAATCAGAAGCCCAGCAAAGAAGGCACCCAGGACATAGGTTATTCCTATTACCTCAAAAATGGCTGAAATTATAAGACCCCCAACGATAATGCTGCCAAATATGACCTTTTCTCCCCTATCCCTTGCCCTGATCCTGGAAAAGAAATTCTTTACTGCATCCGAATGAGACCTGAGAACAAGGTCAAGCAAAAACAGAAGAACCAGGAATATCACTATGCTGACAATGCCAAAGATAAAGGTATTCACATCCCTGAACGCTGATGTGACGGTAAAAGCGATTGTATCACTTATAATCACTGAAGCAATTATAACCTTTCCAAGCTCGTTTTTCTCTATGCTGTAGCCCCTCACCAATACAGAAATTATGGAGATTGAAGGGACTCCAACTGCAACTGACAGGAGAATTGACTCGGTTGCTGATAGCCCAAAGAAATGGAAGGCAATAAAAGACATAATGGCAGATGGAACTATAAAACTGCTCAGGCTCAGTACAACTGCCTTCCCCAGATGCTTTTTCAGTGTTTCAGTACTCTGATCAACTCCTATGAGGAGAATTATGAAAAACAGTGATATCTCAGAAATTCCTGAAAGAACAGAATTTGATCTGATGATGTCGAGGACGGAGGGGCCAAAAATCACCCCAGCAATGATTTCTCCGACTACCGCGGGAATACCGAAGCGCTCGACCAGCTCACCAAGAATAAGAGCAGAGATAAGCAGTAACAGAATTGAAAGTATCAGAGTCAACTTAGTCCCATGCACACTATATATTAATTTATTTCAGAATTGATTATTCTTCTGAACACACCAGCAGAACATTTGAAATCTTTCTAAAACAATGTCTTTTAAGGAATGATACGGGGAAAATTGCAATCATTCAATAAAATATCATTTCAGAACGAAAACGTAAATAGCAATAAATGCGGCAACAAGGATTATAACGATCCCAGCCAGATATAGAAAATTGAAGTTTCTTCGCCTGTATGAAATTCCATATTGATCGAACGATTGGCCATCTGACATCGGAGTTCCGCTGTATTCATTGCTGTTATCCGGTCCTGTACCCCCATTTGAATTAGTTTTATTATTTGCAGACTTTTGGTTTGAACCACCACGCATTAACCTCCTTGGGAAGAAAATCGGGAGAAAGAAGAAAAAGGGCAGATATCCTCCTAACCCCCCTACCGATGGATCAACAAAAGGTACAACTGCATAAAGAAGTATCACTGCAACAAGATACGCCAACCATATAATCAGGATAATTGATCTTCTCTTCAATACATACCTCTAATTCCGAAATCAATTGCCGATAAAAATTCTTCTCATATGGGTGCCTTTTGCGGAGTAACCCATATCGAAACACTTAATTGCAGTGATTGCCTTATTTTCCTGAACGAGGATGATAAGGAAATGACCCAGGAAAAGATGGAATATTCCTTTCTCTCTGACGTACTTTCCCTGGATGGAAAAAAGTTGAAGGAGATGGCTTTTTCAGCAATAAAATCAAAGATGCTTGGAATGAACTACATGCCAAGGATCGATGACAACAGATTGAGGGAAAGGGCTGGAATTTTCATTTCCCTGAAAGTTTATGGGGAGCATTTCAGCAGAGCAGGATCAGTGTTCCCCTCCAAGCCAATATGGGTATCAGTGATAGAATATGCCATTGAAGCAGCTTTTCACAGTTCCTTGCATCACCCAATTACAAGAGATGAACTCTCTGCTATGGAGATCGAGATATATGTGATTGGCCAGTTGCAGAACATAAATCCACTGGATTTTGGGAAGGCAATTACACACCGTTCGGATAAGGAAGGTTTTCTCATTACTAGCTATAACGGATCTGTTGTAGCACTTCCCAACTTTGAGGAGAATTTTCGTCAGGACCCTCAAGAATATCTCAATGATCTTCTTGAGAACGGAGGTCTTACCATGGAAGACATTACAAACTCCACGGTGAAAATACACAGGTTCATGGCAGCAATATTTTAAAACTATTTTTCAGCAGGATAGATCATTTTTAAAAGAATGCCTCATGCAAGAAAATAAACACAGAACGGATTCTGATTTTTCATTCCACCTTTAATTTTGGTAATCAGAAGAGTGTTGTTAGACCACTTTAATTGAAACTACATTACAAATTCGAATGTTTTCAAATACTGAATGTTGGTGTAGCATTCAACATTTTAATATAGATTGGAGCCATATTTATCAGTGAAAATAACTGGTTGGCTGGCAACCATAGTTATCCTGGACGCAGCGGATATCTCCGTTGGCGGCTTCATATTGAGGTATGTTTCACTTGTCCCCCTTACACTGACTGTACTCACTTATCTGGCCGTTGTGATTCTATTGATAGATTCTTATTTCATAATTAAAATGAATAGAATTGCAGTCAATGCCGGAATACTTCTTGCTATAATTGCGATGGCAATTTCAACAAATCCTGCTCACATTCACGCACTGGAGGAGTTTGGGTCAACCCTGCCACTTACTGGAGCCGATATCACTATGCTGATCGGTTTCTATCTTCTTCCGGCACTTTATATCATTTACTGGCTGATCAGGGTTAGAGATACAGGTTATTCAGGCAGGGCCTCTCAAAGCTGAATCCCTGATCAGAGGACCCTCCATTCCCCGGAATATATTGTGAACCTATCATTTCTTACAAAACTTATCAGTGTCATCCCAAGAGCTCTTGCAGTTTCCACAGATAGGCTGGTGGGAGCTGATACTGAGGACACAACGGGAATCCCGGAAATGGCAGCCTTCTGGAGTATCTCAAACCCGCATCGCCCACTTACCTGAAGAATGCACTCATCAAACTTTCCACTCTCTTCCATAAGGTGGGCCCCTATAACCTTGTCAACTGCATTATGCCTTCCCACATCCTCCGCAATTTCAAGAACGTCTCCGTTCTGGTCAAATAAGGCTGCTGCATGGATTCCCCCTGTCTCCTTGAAAAGCCTCTGTTTGGCAAGCATTTTCGATGGAAGTTCAAGAAGTGTATCGTGCCTGACTGTTAGATTTGAGCGGTTAATCTTGCCGGCCTTCAGAAAAACTTCATCAACAGAAGACTTTGAGCAGATTCCACAGCTTGAATTCACCCTCCTCTCCTTCATTCCTGACTCCTTGATGGAGGGGTTCCGGAGTTCTATGAATACCCTGTTTCTTTCCTCTGGGTCACCGTAGGAGCCAGCCCTGATTGATAAAACATCATCCATTTTTTTTATGAGGCCCTCTGAAAATATGTATCCAACTGCTAATTCCGTATCCATGCCTGGGGTCCTCATAGTTACAGAGTACTGAATATCTCTGACACATGGATCAGAAAGAATTATTTCCAGTGGCTCCTCTTCCACGACTATCTCGTGGGAACTTGAGATAACACCGGTATTAAATTTGAGGGCATCAAATTCCACTAGCCCTTTATCATTCTGTGTCATCTTTTGTTGTAAATCCTTTGGCTGCACTGAGCAAAACACGTAATCCTGCGCTCACATCAGGGTTCTTCATTTCCCGGCCTATGGCCATCAGCCCAAGAGGTTTCTCCTTTGAAAATGAATCTACACCATTTATAGATCTGGAGAGATTCTTCATGAATCTCCCAAGCTTTTCAGGGTCCACTCTGGACAGAAGAGTGTATATTGTCAGCAAATTTCTCACGAAATTGGAATTCTCCTTCTGAGAGAGCTCATTGAAAATCACGGACATTACCTCGCCATTTCTTTCCAATATAGCTGTGATTCCTTCCAGCAGGCCGCTTTCAGAAACTTTCTTGAGAATGGATAGTATTGCTGCAAGCTCCTTGTCCATGCTCATTAGATCATTTAGCAAACCCACCATATTTTCCTGTTTCTCGCCTAAGGGTTCCAGAATTATTTTTTCTATCTGTTTCGCCATATTTTGATCACTCCGAAGTAAGATGTTTGTAGTCCTCCCTGGACCATTTCATCTCTACCATCACTCCTTTCTGTGGCCTTGGAGTGCCATTTCTCGGGTTAGTGCGTGGTAGAGGTGATACACCTTTTCCATCAGAAAGTTTTTCCATCTTTACAGAAACCTCCTTATATGCAGGAGTTCCGGCAACGGGATCCTTGACTCTGCTTGTGAGCAGGTTAATAGCCTTATCTCCAGTAGAATTCATTGGCAGATACAGCTCCTTCCCGGTAACCCGATCTGTAACGACAACTTTCACCTCCACAGTTCCCCATTTCGAGGTAATTCGGACCAGATCGCCGGTCTTTATGTCCCGTTCCTTTGATAGCTCCGGCGATATCTCAAGGAACGTGGAGGGTACCTTTTCTCTTATTCCCTCAGTTTTGTATGTTTCGTTTCCCTCATGGAAATGCTCCAGAAGCCGGCCGTTGTTGAGATGAAGATCAAACTCCTCCTCAAGGTCGAATTTTGGGGCCCAATCAAGCGGGTAAAGATTTGCCTTGCCGTCAGGGAAGTTGAATCTTTCAGTATAAAGCAGGGATTCTCCACCATCCCTGCTTTTGACAGGCCACTGCTGGCTTCCGAATCCTTCCAGAAGTTCATATGAAACACCTGAAAAGATTGGGGCTAGAGAAGCTGCCTCCTCCATAATTTCCGAAGGATGGTTGTAATTCCAGTTGTATCCAAGCCTGGAAGCCAGATCCTTGAATATTTCCCAGTCTGCTCTGCTGCCTGGCAGTGGATCCATTACTTTGTATATGCGCTGAATTCTTCTTTCTGTATTTACAAATGTTCCCTCCTTTTCAAGACTGACTGACGACGGCAGGATGACATCTGCAAATTTTGCAGTCTCACTCATGAAAAGATCCTGAACTACAAGGAACTCAAGCTGTTCGAGCCTAGCCTTGATGAAATTGGATGAGGATCCTGTTTCAACAAGCTCTTCACCTACAACATACATCCCCTTGATGTGCCCATCTTCAATGCCCTCAAGGCAGGAGTTGTTGTCAAAACCAGGTTTAGATGGGAGCTTGGCCCCCCATGCCTTTTCAAATTTCTTTCTCACAGAATCATCAGATACTTTCTGATAACCTGGGAAATATGCATTCATTGCACCGAAATCACTTGCACCCTGAACATTGTTGTGACCCCTGAGAGGATAGGCGCCTGTACCGGGCCTGCCATAATTCCCAGTGACGAGGAGAAGATTGGAAATTGCAGTAGATGTGTCACTGCCCATCTGGTGCTGCGTCACTCCCATAGCCCAGAGTATACAGACTGACTTCGCTTCATGAATCATGTTAGCAACATTAATCAAGGTCTGTTTAGGTATTCCTGTTGTCTGTTCCGCGAAATCGAGTGTGAATCTTTCAATGCTCTTGTAATATGCATCAAATCCGTTAACCCTGTTCTTTATGAATGATTCATCGTGCCACTTCTGATCTATTATATATTTAGTGACTGCACTCAACCATACCAGATCCGTGCCCGGCATGGGATGCATGAATATATCGGCCCTGTGTGCCATCTCATGCTTCCTGATATCCGATACTATCAACTTCTGGCCATTGAGTTTGTGTGCCCTTTTAACGCGTGTGGCAAGTACAGGATGGGATTCCGCGGTATTGGTGCCCACACCAATCACAAGGTCTGAAATATAGATGTCATGTATAGATCCTGCATCCCCTCCATAACCTACGGTTCTCCATAAACCTGTTGTTGCAGGGGCCTGGCAGAATCTTGAACTGTTGTCCACATTGTTTGTTCCAAAAATCTGTCTAGCCATCTTCTGCACAAGGTAGGCTTCTTCATTCGTTCCCTTGGAGGAAGCTATGAATTCTATGGAGTCACCGCCATACTTTTCCTTAAGATCGGACAATCTTGCCGCTACAAGATCAAGAGCCTCGTCCCATGAAGCTTTCCTGAAGTGATCTCCATCCCTGATCAACGGCGAGGTCAATCTTTCAGAACTGTTCACGAATCCCCATCCAAATTTCCCTTTGATACAAGTTGAAATGCCATTGGCCGGTGATTCCGGAGAGGGTTGTACCTTGAGTATATCCCTCCCCCTTGTCCACATCTCAAAGGAGCAGCCAACTCCGCAGTACGTGCATACTGTCTTTGTTTTCTTTATCTGTGATTTCCTTAGTGTGGATTCAACATTACTCAATGCCATAACAGGTTTCATGCCAACCTCTGGCTCAAATGATTTTACAAAATCGATCATAACTCTTTTCAATTTTGGCTCCGTGGACGTGAGATAACCTGCCTTTCCAAGCATAGGCTTCTCCATAAGCGCATTAACAGGGCATACGGTAACACAGTGTCCACAGGATACACATGATGAGTCATTTATTGGAACATCGTTATCCCAAATTACTCTTGGAACCTCCCTTGACCAGTCTATGCTCAGAGTCTCATTAACCTGGACATCCTGGCAGGCTTCCACACATCTTCCGCAAAGGATACACTGGTTCGGATCGTATCTGTAGAATGGATTTGAGTCATCCACTTCATACGGTTTCTTCCTGAACTCATACTTCTG
>DAHWLW010000070.1:0-4208 GCA_027343465.1 Thermoplasmatales archaeon
AAGGAACAGGCTACGGAATGAAACCCACTACAATTCTGAATTTGTCGTTAGAAACCAGCTGAGATTCTCGCCCGGCACTTACGAAGGATTTGAAATTTCTCCAAAGATCGTCAAAATGGAGAGGTTGATTGAAAGAATGAACTTAGGGAAAGAATCATTTGTTCCGGATATAGTCATAGACACTATTGAATGGAATGACAAAGATCACTTCTTCCTATTTGCTGAACTTACCTACCAGCCAGGCTACACTGAGAGGTATAATGAAGGCATACCGCAGAGAGTGTACGATCTGATTGAGAAGGCAAAGGAGGAGGCTAAGACACTGACTGCCGCAATAGAAGCTGGCGTCTGTAAATCAGGCTATGTTTGCGTGATCTCTGATGACCTTGTCTCAATAGAAGGAGCGATGAAACTTATGAATAATCTAGAAAAAAGTTATCCTGAAGTAAACTTCCTCTATGGCGGCATGACGCTAGAAGAGAAAAACAGAATACTCGGCAAATCCTGAGAAACAGGCAGCACCGGAAATGCATAAAGGCGAATATTTTCACAATCCGCCCTTTTTCCTTATGGCAATTTTTATAACCCTGATTTTAACGACTTAACTCCTTTCTGTTTATCTGCGCTCTGGTCGGCTTCAGCTAGAATTTTTCCAAAGTGATCCCTGAATTCTACGGCCAGTTTTTCTTCCCATCCTTCACTGTTCAAATCCAGATGCAGCATGTAAATCCAAAGCAGTCTGCCGTCCTTGGTGAAACGGTATGGCTTGCTTATCTTGTTCCGAGAGCCCGGAAAGACCAGGATAGTGCCACGGGATTTATAGAGCTCTGAATATGCAAACATCTGATAGAGATCCCAGGAGCTTATCCTGGTTATCTTGTCGGAAGTGGTGCCATCATCCTCCACTATATCCGGAGCTTTCAGTATCTTGTACTTTGTATCGAATATATATGTAGAACCACCAGCTGTTACCTTGAGGTCCGGCTGTGTGATCCTCAGCGGCCTGTTGTTATCATTGTAAATGAAATTTCGCTCCGAATGCTGTGCCGATGGCTCTTCAACATCCATTCCCGCAAAGATGGTCTCCCTGTTCCTCTCAATGAATTTTGCAAAGAACCTCTCGAAAACAACATTCATGTCGAACAGCATCATCATTGCTCTCCTGCCGTTTCCGGGAAGGATCAGAAGGCTGTCGAGGATGATCCTTGCGTATGTGTATGGAATTTCAAACCTCTGGTTGAGCCTGTTGAAATTTATCCTGGCATTCGGATTGGCCGGGGTTATCTCCTCAGAGACCAGCATGCTTTCTATCGATGACAGAATCTCAGAATTCAGAATGTCGTGGGTCAGGTTTCTGAACACTCTTGTGGCATAGGCAAAAAACCTGTTCAGGTCATTGTCTGAGGAGAACCGGAAATAGTCTATGTCAAACTTAGACTGGTCTATCTTCCTTGTCTGCTTCCCGATGTCCAGCTTTCCCCTGAGATATCTGCTCTCTTCATGCGTCCTGGTGTACCGCCTGTATGCGCCGAGGGAAAGCTGATCCTCAAGTGAGGTTGCGTAAAGCCTAATGACGAGGTCGAACAGATCGAGGTCGCTCCTTTCCTCTGAAATAGCTGTTTCGGGAACGTTTAGTCTAGGAGGTGCAAAAGCGTACATAAGGAGCCTGATGAGATTTGAGAGGGCATATTCCTTGCTTCGGAGATCGGATTTCCATATCTTTGGCAAGACATGAATTCTGAAATTCTCTGTTTGCAGGATCCCGACATGATGCCTGAACCTGAATTCCGTCTTTGAAGCTGTCATGTATCTGCCATAATATGGTATGGGCTGCACCAGGTCCAGGACTTCCTGAACAAGCATCTGGTTTTCGCTCACTGTGTCATTTTCGTATATTGTCCTGATAGTTTCTTCCGATAATTCCAGGTTAATCCCTCAGCTTCTCGAATTCGGCAATGAATGAATCTAGATCGTTGGGGTCAAGCTCATCCTTATTAAGACAGTATACAGAACTGTTATCATTCTTCTTAAGAAAACGGCCTCTAAGAATCTTCTTCGACAGCGTGTCATCCTGGCCGTAAAATAGCTCTTTGAGCAGGGGCAGTATCTTGTATTTGAAGATCCTGAGAAGCTCATTCTTAGATTCATCTGCATCAGTGAGGCCATTAAGGCTCTTGAAGAATGCATGACCTATCTGTGAATCCTCGCCTTTTACTTCTGTGATTCTGTTGTTCATTTCTTCAAAAACTTTAGCGACCATATCCCTTATTCCTGATTCTTCAGAGATCCAACTCATGAGGATATCCTTGTTCGGTGGAACATTGAAAAATGTGAACCTCCTTCTGAGTGCGGCATCCAGAAGCGCAATGCTTCTGTCTGAATCATTCATGGTCCCTATTATGAAGACATTGTCCGGGACTGAAAATTTATAGGTTAAATCCTTGTTATCTACACCTTCATCGTTGAAATTAGGTATGGTCAAGGAAAGGCCCGGCTTTGCATCATTAACATATCTCTTGTCCTCCTCGATCAGCGTAATAAGTTCTCCGAAAATCCTGGAAATATCGCCTCTGTTAATTTCATCTATCAGGATGACATAGGGTTTTTCCAGATGTTTCATGGCTTCTTTGCAGAGCTTCATAAAGATGCCTTCCTGTACATTATACATTATTGCGCCGTTCTTCGTTGATGCTCTTATTCCTGCAATGAATTCCTCATATCCGTATGACTGATGGAATGTTACCATAGTCAATTCCGTCCTTTCAAGAGGTTTTCTTTCATATTCCTGTAAAGGGCCGGATTTGCCATTCAGCAAACCTTCGATATCCTCCATTCCAGTTATTTTCCCTTGGATGATACCGGAAGCCAGTATTCCGGCAAGATAAGTCTTTCCAGTTCCTACCGGGCCGTGCAGAATCATGTTCCTCGGAATTTTCGCATAAGTGGACTGCGCATTGCCGGACCTTACAGTTAGATTTTCGGAAGTGGATTCTCTAGACTTGGCATTTTCTGTCTTCTTCCTCTCCTGATACGAACTGAAAAACTGATCCACCTCTATATGCTTCAATAAGACACTTTTCTGTTCATCGCTTAGTGACTTTGGGAGCAAGTCAATGAGATTTTGAATCTTGTCGATGGCAAAATCTTTATACTTTTCAGCCACAAATTTGTCGTACACCGTGAAAAAGGCAAAAAGGTCTTGAAAATTACTGGGTTCTTTATATTCATATCCGAGGTCCCTTAGTGCTATCCTAGAATTGTATATGTAAACAGAATTTCTCTGAAGGTTGACAATGCCGTAGAGTTCCAGCAAGAGAGTGTAAAGGCCAAAAAAGCGATTAGGGTCTGTGTAAAGCTTTGGATCTGATTTTGATTCGCTATTGGTGTAATTCCTATAATTCTTCAGTGCCTCCCTGTCATCTTTTCTTATCTGGTCCAGAAATCTCAGTAGCTTAACATACTTGTTGCCGTTGAATATTCTGTAGTCTCCGCCAATTGTGCCTTTAAACGAGAATGGCAGCCTGAGCAGTTGGATAACCGGGTCGGTCAAGTCTGAAAGATATTTCTGAACAGCCTCTGCTTCATTGTCTGATATTTCAAGCTGCCGCCTAAGGAGATCAATATAGTCGCCTATTCCGGAAGATATCCTTTCCATTCCGTCTTTACCCTTTTCCCATGATTTTTCACTCTCTTGAGAAAAAATATTCTCTATGATTTCACGGTTAACTTTTCCTGCACCTGCTGTACTTTTCAACAACGTCATGATATTTTCGGTAAATTCATCAGCAGACGGGATTTTAGCAAGAAGTTCATGGCTCCTGTTGTATTTATTAAGATATTCGCCGAATCTTGGCCAGGACTCTCTTTCTCCATTCAACCATTTCTGTAGATAATCTGATATTTCGGGCATTACGTTACAGCTGTTATTTACTAATAAAATTATTGTGGTTATTGACCATTTCAAACTTTTGCCCCAGTGAGGTTCGGAATTAATCGAATATTCAGTATTAAGCGTCAGCAAAAGCAATCCATTTTATCCATTTAACACCACTCCGGGACATAAGTCATCACTCATCGTCTTTTTCAATTATGAGATAGGCCTTCTTTCCCAGGAATTCCTTTGGGCAATCCACCTTTGCACCTGATCCGAATTTTGTCACAACTCTTTCCATATAGGCCTGAATATTCCTTACCGTAATCTCATTGGC
>DAHWLW010000071.1:0-8876 GCA_027343465.1 Thermoplasmatales archaeon
ATTAAAATCTAATAAGAGGATATTCTCTCCAATTACTGGGGCTAACACTACCTGTAATCTTGAAAGAAGATAGAAAGAAGATATATGGATAAAGAGTTATGTTAAAGACTATAATTTAAGGAAAGATTAAACTGGTTAGAATGTAGATAATTATACTAAATACGTATTTATTTGTTATGAGTATGAATAAAGGTGAGGTATCAGGGCAATCAACTTCTGCCAAGATTGGTCACATACGGTGGACGATTATATTGACATTGTTTGGTCTGATTACATTCGACTACATAGATAGGGGATTAGTTAGCTCTGCGCTGCCAGTTTTGACCACTCTGTATCATCTTAACGGAGTTGAACAGGCTGTAATCGGTGATGGCTTCACTTATGGATATCTGTTAATGAATCCTGTAGTAGGGTACCTAATGGATAGACACGGATTGCGAACCTTGATGCTCTCATCGGGAATTGCTTGGGGTTCAGTTGAGGCAATAACAGCCGGAGCATTTAATTTTGCGTATCTGGCTATATCGAGGGTTTTTCTTGGTATTGCGGAAGCAGTAGGTTTCCCCGGGGTGGTTAAAATAACCTCTACATGGATGGCTAAAAAGGAAAAGGCAAGAGGTGGAACAATAAGTGATTCTGGTGTAAACGTTGGTATAGTACTTGGTTCTCTGATACTACTTGGATTTACTGCTATTGTACCTGCTAATATTGCATGGAGATATGCATTACTATTCAGTGGGTTCTTAACGATAGCATTTGTTTTAGTGTTGATTCACAATCTATATGATTCCCCAGAAAAACATCCAAGGATATCAAAGGCAGAAGTTGAATACATACGAAACAACCAAGACCCTGAAGTTGATCAGAGCAAAGTAAGAGTCAAAGATTGGTTCAAAACAAAAGAATACTGGGGATTTCAGCAGGGATTAGGGGCACAGGCAGGGATATTTTATGGGCTTCTGACTTTCCTGCCACTGTATCTTTCAGTAGCAAGACACTTCGTGCTTACACTTACTCTCACCTACACAGCACTGATATGGGGAATGGGATTCGTAGGCGAAAACATAGGTGGTTTTGTGGTAGATCACCTGAACAAGAGGTACGGAGCGAACATAGGGATGAAAATAGGTTTCAGTGTGAGTTCCCTTGGGGTGACATTTGGACTTCTTGCAACAGTATTCACAACTTCGCCTACTTTAGCAGTAATGGTCCTTATGGCTACCTTCTTCTGTTTAAGATGGTCTGGTATCCAGTGGTCCGCAGCTTCTTTCCTTGTACCTCAGAAACTGTCAGGTCAATGGGGAGGACATATAGGTGTTTGGGAAACTGCTTGGGGCATAATTATTCCTCTGGTGTTTGGTGCTTCAATATTGGTAACAAAGCATTACACTGAAGGGATAGTAATAATGATCCTTGTAGGAGTTGTATACTTCCTCGGTGCCGTAGTATTTACAAAATACAGGCCACTAAACTTAAGAAATATACAAGAATCTTAAACTGAATTTTTTTAATTACTATTTATTTTTTATCAAATCAAATCTCTCTTTTTTGCAAGTGAAATTTATAAATGTAAGCAAGAGTGGGATAATACGTCTTTAATATCCTGTTTTATACCATGAAAACATGAGTGGCTTCTGAACATTTTCTCTTATAACAAGTTAGAAGGCACATTTTTATGCTAAATTTGCATAACGATATCTATGAAGGATAACAATTTACCCGGTTCATTGTCCGGAGGGAAATTAATAGCAGAGTATCTTCAAAAGCAACAGACAAAATATATATTTACTTTAACTGGACACACCATTCTTGGTCTCTATGATGGCCTTTATGACTCAGATATAGAACTTGTCTCCGTCAGGCACGAGCAGATTGCGGCCCACATGGGAGACGGTTATTTCCGAACCAGTCATAAACCAGGCGTTGTAGCAACACATGTCGGTCCTGGCTTGTTGAATGCCGCGACCGGCGTTGCAACTGCTGCTTTTGACTCCAGTGCGATGGTTGTTATTTCAGGTGATGCACCTTCAATATACGAGGGAGCTGGACCACACCAGGAAATGAATATGGTTACGGACATGGCACAGTACTTGTCTTACCTGCCTTTTGTCAAAAGAGTGTGGAAAGTATCTCATATTGAAAATCTGGAAAGGATAATGGCGAGGGCCTTTTCAGTTTCGACATCCATGAGGCCTGGTCCTGTGCTTGTTGACATACCAATGCAAATATTCAATGAAGAAACCAAGTACCATGGCTTTTTCAAAGAGCTAAATAAATTCAACAGCAGGAGAGTGGTTCCAACTGATGACAATATAGAGAAGGCCCTAAACATGATACTGAACAGCGAAAGACCTTTAATACTAGTTGGTGGTGGGGCAAGGCTTTCCGACGCCGGGGAAAGCGTTCTTAGGTTTGCAGAACTGCTTAATGCACCGGTTGTAACAACTCTTAACGGCAAGGGTGTTTTCCCAGAGTTTCATCCAAACTCGCTAGGGTACCTAGGTGGTTGGGGAAATCCATCAGCTAGCGATGTATCCCTTAATTCGGACTTGGTAATAGCTTTGGGAACCAGATTTGGAGAAGTAAACTCAAGCTCATGGGTAAATGGATACAACTTTGATTTCAACAAATCAAAATTGCTCAGGATCGATATAGACGAGAATGAACTCTCAAAGAATTACCCGGAGGATTACTTTCTTATTGGCGATATAAAAGCAACCTTGGATCGCCTTATCGAGAAGCTGGTCAACAAAGGTAGAAAAGGAAACTTTGCAAATAGTTCATGGTTTGAGAAATACAGAAAGGACTTGGACTTGTATTTTGACCAATTTATGGGAATCAAATCCGATACCACATTCATCAGGCCCGATTTCATAATGAAAACATTGCAGGAATGTATGAACACAGATGATTCTATCTGTCTAGTAACAGATGTCGGGTGGAGCAAAAATGGAATTGCTCAGTATATGAGGATAAACAAACCAAAGAATTTTATAACTCCTGGTGGCCTTGCCACTATGGGTTTTGCGCCACCGGCTTCACTGGGGGCAAAATTAGGGGATCAGAAACTCAAGGTTGTATGTGTCGTTGGAGATGGCGGACTTACGTCAACACTGTCTTCCATATTCACTGCCAAACAGTACGATATAGACGTTACGTTCCTCGTGATGAACAACTACAGTTTCGGTACTATCCAGGGATTGCAGAGAGGATACTTTGACAAACGCTTCATAGGAACTGCATTCTTCGACAAGAAAAATGAAATGTACAACCCTAATTTTGTCGGTCTTGGAGAAGCTACAGGTATTAGGAGCGCAAAGGTTGAACGCGCATCCGAACTGTTTTCTACACTGAAAGATTTCATCAATGACGGTGCTCCCGGTCTTATAGAAGTACCTACAGAATTGCAACCTGATGTCCCAATTACAGGATACTGGTCAATAACTGATCTCTACAAAGGTAAAAAGGCATACATGTTTGATAACAAGAGTGATCTACATGATTGAAGTTACACCTATAATAAACAATGAAAAGGTAACATCCGAGAGAAATTTCCAAACTATTAACCCGGCTACCCTTGAACCAGTTGCAACTGTAGTTTCTGCCACGGAAGAGCAGGTAAAGGATGCTGTTGACCACAGTGAAGTGGCTTTTGGAGATTGGAGTAGGCTAAATATAACAAAGAGGGGAGAATTCTTAAAAACAGTTGCGGATCTTATTGATCAGCAGAGAGATGAAATCGCAACCCTAATCACTAAAGAACAGGGAAAACCTTACTCGGAAGCATACAACGAGGTCAACAATGGATACAAGGTACTCTATTACTATTATGGTGAGTCCCGAAGAACGACCTCTACAGTTGTAAAAAGTGAGCAGGATAATGTATTTTCAGCAACAGTGAGGAGACCACTTGGTATTGTATTTATTATAACCCCATTTAATTCGCCATTTTCAATCCCATTCTGGAATATTGCTCCTGCCCTGCTTCATGGAAATACTGTGATATTCAAACCGTCTTCTGTTACATCCGCAGTTGGCGCAAAAATAGCAGAACTATTTCAGAAGGCAGGAGCGCCTCCTGGAGTCATGAACACACTACATGGAAACGCTGAAATGATCTCTGACACCATACTCAATGATTATAGATGTAAGGCTCTAGCGTTCACTGGTGGAAGCGAAATTGGTGAGAAACTTTCAACATTAAATGGGAAGTATAGGAGAAGACAGATATTGGAACTTGGGGGAAAAGATCCAGCAATTGTTCTTTCAGACGCTGATATGGAACTTGCACTGTCTAGTCTTCTTTTTGCATCGTTCAGCAACGCCGGACAGCGGTGCACAGCTGGGTCTAGAATCCTCATAGAACGGAAAATCTATGATGAATTCACCGAGAAATTCACGAAAATGGCCCGGGGAATAAAGATGGGGAATGGAATGGATAAAGATACAAGAATGGGCCCCGTTGCATCCATTAAACAATACAGGAAAGTTACTTCCTTCGTGCAGGATGGGATCAACAGAGGTTTAGATATAAGACTTGGAAGAAAGGAATATTCTGAAAAACCGGAAAAAGGATATTTCATTGAACCAACCATATTCAGTGAGGTAAATAGGGAGGATAAACTTGCACAGGAAGAGGTATTTGGACCGGTGGCTTCCCTTATTTCTGTTGATGATCTTGACGACGCTATTTCTGTGGCAAACAATACCGAATATGGACTAGTATCTGCAATATATACAAAGGATATACAAGCTGCGTTCCGTTCCATAGATGAAATTGATGCTGGTGTAACATTTGTAAATCAGGGTCCGACAGGAATAGAATACTCACTTCCATATCAGGGAACCAAAAAATCAGGTTATGGGGATGAACTGGGGCTCAGTTCAATAAATAATTATACCCAAGCGAAGTCCATTTACATAGACTATTCATATTCTAAAAGACCATTCTTCTGGTAAATAAATTTTTATAATTTTATTATAATTTTTAAAATATCTTTTCTTTTCATTGCAGGTATAAGCCATTTCTCAACATCATTTATGCTGCCCTCGTAATCAATCAGGTGCTCGAAATTTTTAGAATGATGTTCCATGATCTCTCCAGCTTTGGCAAAATCATCCTTAGTGTATATTATGGAACCTTCCAATGTCATCTCCTTCCTGATAAGAATAGACTGCGGAATGGTGTATTCAGATTCATCCAGTCCGGTGACAATGATACTTGAGCCTGAAACACTTAAACCCGCAAGCTTTGTCCAGAACTCCACAGTAAGTGCTTTCCCAACTGTGTCAAGCAAATTGAATGGTTCATTCATAAGGTTAACATTATCCTTCATATAGTCGCTGATCTGAACAACGGGAAATCCCTTGGATTTCAGGACAGACACTTTATCTGAAATTGCGTCCAGAATTATAACATTATGAAAACCCATGATCCTAGAAAGTATATAGGCGATAGTACCTGTGCTTCCCCCACCCACTATAATAAGTTTTAGGGATCTATCTTCAAATTTGGTCAATGCCCTCAGAACAACGGCTAATGGCTCAGTTAGCACTGCAAGTCTCATGTCTATGTCTCTGCTCATTATGAGTAGAAAGCGTGATGGTATGTCCACAACCTCGCTTAGTCCGCCATCTGCGGTTACACCTATTGACACCTTATTTCTGCATGTGTTCGTGTGGCCAGATATACATTCCTGACAGGTACCACAGTAATAATTGGGAAATACCACAACAGTATCACCTTCCATGATTCTATGTCCATTCATGTCTAAACCAGAACCATCTACAACTTTTCCAGAAATTTCGTGTCCAATGGAGATAGGTTCAAGACCTTTTCGCTTCCCTCCTAGTACAATGTTCTTGTCTGAACCACAAATTCCTATGAATTTAGGTTTAATCCTAATATAATGTTCATGCAGATCGCCTGGTTCAAATTCAGTTTGAGTAAAATATTTTACGTCATCATAGAGTATTTTCCACATTATGCATCACCAATCCTCGTAATAAAGAAGCCGGATTATTTCTCTGGCCTTCGAGTATGGTATCTGTCCAGGAGCAGAGGAACCGAAGAGATCTGCAAACACTAGATCAGAACCTAAAGCCACAGTAGAGATTCGTGTAATTCTCCCAAGGTTACCCATGCCCATAACAGCCATCGGTCTGGCCAGCTCTTTCCGTATATCTAAAGTTGTTCTTAGAAGAGATAGGATATCATCCCCACTTCTTATATATGTAGCTATTTTCAACATATCTGCTCTGGTAGAGGCTTCTTCCCTAGCTATCTCTTTCAACCTGTTTGAGCCTGGAGTACCCCCAAAGTCGTGATATGATGTAATAACACAGATATTACGTTTATGGACCTCTTCAATGAGCTCTCTAGATATTATATTCTCATCCATAATGGTGGATAGTTCCAAGTCAATACATGCTGGTTCCCAATTGAGAGCATTTCTTATAATTTGTAACCTTTCGATGGAACTCATTTTAACCTGCCCCCCTTCCAAATGGGATCGCATTGTAAAAAGAAAAGGGATCTTCTGTTGCCGTAGATATCCCAAGCATTCCTCAAGTTCAAAGCCCCTTGAAAGAAGATAATCAAATCTTACCTCAAGGAGTTCTATCTCTGACGATTTCTCAGAAATCTTTTTTTTCGTTTCAAGATCTAAATTCATTAGTGGGGCACATATCAGTGGGAACTTCCCAAGCCTTATTACATTGTTTTTATACTCGTTTTCCAAATTTTCCCTTGATGGTAGATTATTGTTCAAATATATCCTTCCTTCAAGATTAATCCTTTGGTAATTCTCCCGGAGGTGTATATGCCCATAGTAGGATCATTGTATCTTTGCTAGTGTTGTAATGCCTATGCATTACGCCCTTAGGGATAAACATGTATTGCATGGACTTGAATGGTTTTTTTTCGCCATCACTTTCGACTAACCCCTCTCCCTGTATAATAAAGTCAATTTCTTCAGAATTAGGGTGATTATGCAATGATGAAGACTCCCCCGGTTCAAAGTAAGTAATGCCACTAACGAAGTACTCGGAGTTACAAAGCTCCTTATCTATTGTACGAAACACCTTCCTTATCATTCCATTCTTTTCTCCCAGCCAAATTTGCTTTCCATTTTCAATAGGATCCAATACTTTTACCTTCATAATTATTGTATTCTCCCAACGCTATTAAATAAGCGTTCTAAAACGTTATAATGAAACTTTAATTATATTGAAAGTGGTGTTACCAAATACTCATTGATAAAATTAGTAGCATATCTTTAGTAGACTTACATTTACCTCGAACCTATGCTTGAACAACTATGACATTAATGAGGGAATGCGTTTCTGTTTTGTTATAGATCTTCTCATTCTCAGGAGAATTGATGTACTAGATAACCACTGGCGTGAAATACTTAAATTTGGCACTTTGAATGATATAATTTGATTAGTAATATCCTTTATTTCACTATGCCCACATAGAGAAATTTTATCATAACATTTTCATACTATAACAATGTTATCTCGAGTTTTGCGTTTTAACTATTAATTGCCTCTCTATTAATATTTACTGTTCGCCTGTATGGCTCCCCAATTAACTTCAGTATAGCATCCAGGAATGTTTTTCGCCTATTCTCTATTGCTTTGAACAGGTCGGTCAAAATACTTATAGCCACTGGCTTGTGCCTGGACTGACGTGTTCCTTCCCCGATTGTTAAATGGTTCTCCACGGGATTAATTGCAGAGATTTCTATGAGCAACCCAGAAGGCTCATCTTCGAGGTCCCAGGCAAAGTGGCATATTTCATCTGATATAGATGCTTTAGCCCGTCCTGCTTTAATTCTTCATGAGATACTTCTATGTTCCATTTTTTCAAGTATTTCCCTGTTATTGTTTTAAGCTTCCATGTGCTATCAGTAAGAAAGAACTTTAAAGAGTTTATTCCCTTCGATATTATTACTTTTACAATCCGTGCATTTTTCATTTTAGTGGTTATTGCCTTCATGAAATATGTTTTGCCATTTACTGTGTATAATTTCATAGATTTTAGATCAAGTGTATTTTCATAATACCTTAGCTTCATCCATTTCCCATCAATGCATACTGTCATGTTTGATTTTGCTTCACTTACGTAGTCTTTTCCTGTATTTTTAAGGAATTTTACCAGCCTCGATGAAAAGACCATGAATCAAGTCCCACTATATTAAACCTCAATCCTGCCTCTATAGCTTTTTTATTGTATCAATCTGCAGGTCTATTTTTGAATCAGTTGTTTTAAGTTCCATGGATAATGGGAATATGCCTTCGTTTCCTGATATTACAGAGGTAGCGTATTGCATTCCATATACAATTTTCCCTGTAAATGGTCAAAGAGCCACTGTGCACCTTCTATATGCTTTCCATTTCTCAGAAATATGGTATCATCCATGGAGAGAACAGGACCAGTGCAATTCCTATTGATTAAACTGCATGATATATTGAATATACCAGTTCGGATATATCTGCAGAATTACCTGAACTGCCTCCTGCTAAATAATGGCCCGAACTCTAAAAGAAGTCTATTCAATACATCAGGTGAATCTACTAAATGTATATCCACCATAATATTAAATGGTTAAAATACAGATAAATTTTACCAGAACGCAAAACTCGGGAATGTTATTTATGCGAGTTTACCATGTGGATTAAGGTACATGCGGGATTAACTCCTAGAAACACTGAGTGGTCAATAATCTAGAATCTAAGAGATTTCCGGTATATTAGCTTGACTTTACAGCTATCTAAAATATTTTACCAGAAAATACTTGAAATTACAGTGTTTTAACTATATTATTATGTGGGTACACTAATAATTCATATATTTTATTTCCATTTTATTC
>DAHWLW010000090.1:0-5117 GCA_027343465.1 Thermoplasmatales archaeon
CAGAAGATGTAAGAATATTGACGGTCATACCAAAGATATCTTTTTTGAAAAGTTCTAGAAGGGGGCAGATGTGAATGAAAGTTGTAATATTGGCAGGTGGCCTAGGAACTAGACTAAGTGAAGAAACTGATATTAAACCGAAACCTATGGTAGAAATCGGAGAATATCCAATTATATGGCATATAATGAAAATTTATTCCCATTTTGGATTTAATGATTTTATAATTTGTCTTGGTTATAAAGGTTACGTGATTAAGGAATATTTTGCAAATTACTTTCTCCATAAGGCAGATGTAGAAATAGATATACAGAATAATGAGATTAAGTATCTCAATTCAATGACAGAGCCTTGGAAGATTTCTCTTATTGACACCGGGCTTAATACGATGACAGGGGGTAGAATAAGACGAGTTAAGAAATATTTGGATAACAAAACTTTCATGTTAACATATGGTGATGGACTCTCGGATGTTGACCTAAGAAGTCTGTTAAAATTTCATCAGAATCACAAAAAAATTGCAACAGTTACTGCAGTTCAGCCAGCAGGAAGATTCGGATCACTATCGATAGGACCGGAAGATAACATAAGTTCCTTTTTAGAAAAGCCTCCTGGCGATAATTCTTGGATTAACGGTGGTTTCTTCGTTTTGGAACCAGATGTAATTGATTATATTAAGAGTGATGAAACTGTTTGGGAAAGGGAACCATTGGAGACAATATCTCAGAATAGCCAACTGATTGCATATAAACATAAGGGATTTTGGCATCCTATGGATACGCTTAGAGACAAGAACTACCTTAACCAACTTTGGAAAAATAACGCAGCTCCATGGAAGGTGTGGAATGAATAGAAAAATCCTCGTGACTGGTGGTAACGGATTCATCGGTAGTCATGTAGTGAGAAAACTTCTTTCTCAAGGTGAAAGGCCAATACTTCTTATTAGAAATTCCTCAGATATGTGGAGAGTGAAGGATATAATAAGTCAGGTCAACGTTTTTAATGTTGATGAAAAGCCGCTACTCGAACTCTTTAAGGATGAAAATTTGAGTGGCGTGATCAATTTGGCAACTTATTACAAAAAACAGAACACCTTTGAGGACATTTCCAGAATGGTTGATTCCAACATTAAATTTCCAGCACAAATATTACAGCTCTGTAAGGATTATGACGTTCCTATTTTTATTACAGCCGGCTCTTATTTTCAATATGGTGTAAACTCTCATATGTCTGACATAGAAAGCTCTATTCCAAGAGACTTATATGCAGCCACAAAGAGTGCTCTTTCAAAAATAATGGACTATTACTCAGCCAGTTCTCCAGTCGTGGCTATGGAATTATTACTTTTCACCCCATATGGTGAGATGGATCATGATGATAAACTGATACCATACTTGATTCGAAATACTCTTAGTGGTAGGCCAGTGAATCTAACTAGCGGATTTCAGAAACTAAACCTTGTTTATGTGAGAGATGTTGCCTCAGTTTTCGTTAAAGCTTTGGACTCACACATCGAGGAAAATAAAAGTGTGCACTTAAATGTAGCAAATGCTCAGTCTTATAGTATACGAGACATAATTACCGTGATGGAAGAGATTTTGAAGAAACACATCAATGTGAACTGGAACTCGTCTATTACCAATGAAATTGATAAAGACAACATGTTTGTTGTTAACACAAAAATTACTGAAATGATTTTGAAATGGAAACCACAATACGATCTCTATGAAGGTTTAAAAAGAACAATTGAATATTATAGGGGTGTTGTTGATCATAACTGAAGATCTCTTAATTCCGGAAGCAAAGTTGATTTCTGGAAAGATTTCCACAGACATTCGGGGCAGTTTCTATAAACCGTACAACGATGAAGAACTTTCAAAAACAGGGATAAGATTCAACGTGAAAGAAGTATTTTATTCTGTTTCAAAAAAAGATGTCATTAGAGGAATGCATTTTCAGAAGCCTCCAAGGGCTCAGGCAAAGATTGTCACCGTGATAAAGGGTAGAATTACAGATGTACTTTTAGACATCAGGAAAAATTCTAAATCCTATGGCACTTTTATTTCAATTGATCTCAACGAAAACGAAGGGAAATCCATTTTTATACCTGAAGGAGTAGCGCATGGATTTCTTGGAATTGACATGGAAAATATTGTTCTTTACTTAGCTGGTACAGAATACTCAAAGGAAAACGATGACGGTATAAGATACGATTCATTTGGATATGATTGGGGAGTTACAAATCCAATACTTTCTGGGAGGGATATTGGTTTTGTTAAGTATGAAGATTTTATCTCTCCGTTTAAATAGGATGCTATGGTGAATAAAATGTCAGTTAAGAATAGTATGAGTAAATTTTATCGAGACAAGAAAGTTCTAGTTACCGGACACACTGGCTTTATAGGATCTTGGTTAACAGAATGTCTAACTAAGCGCGATGCAGATCTTTGCGGTTATGCTCTTGATCCACCATCACACCCAAATATGTTTGAAGTTCTTGAACTTGAATCAGAAATCCTTGATATCAGAGGGGACATACGCAATAAAGACCTCTTTAAAAAGACACTTCAAAAGTTTCAGCCGGAAATCGTTTTTCATCTTGCTGCACAGCCAATTGTTTTGGATTCCTACGACAACCCTGTTGATACATTTGAGACAAATGTTACAGGAACAGTTAATTTATTGAATGAGCTAAGACAGGTTGACAGCGTCAAGACAATTATAGTGATGACAAGCGACAAATCATATAGAAATAATGAGTGGGTATACCCTTATAGAGAAAATGATCTTCTGGGCGGCAAGGACCCGTACAGTGCAAGCAAATCATGCCAGGATATTGTTGTTGATTCGTTCAGGGAGAGTTATTTTTTGAATACTGGGGTGGGAATATCATCAGTAAGGGCGGGGAACGTGATTGGGGGCGGAGACTGGGCACAATACAGAATTGTTCCAGACCTTGTTAGGGGTATAGTAAAGGGCGAAACAGTAAAAATTAGAAATCCAGACTCAATTAGACCTTGGCAACACGTGTTGGAACCAATTTCGGGTATACTAACACTTGCTGAAAGAATGCACAATGACATTGATTTCTCTGGTGCATGGAATTTTGGGCCCGAGCAAAATAATGAAATAAGTGTTAAAGAACTAGTAGAGATGTTTATCAACATCTGGGGATCTGGAAGCTATGCCTTTGATGAAGTGCATAATCCCAAGGAAGCCAATAACCTTCAACTAGACATTAGCAAAGCGAAGCGGAAACTTAATTGGACACCGCGGTATAATTTTAGTACGGCATTAAATGAGACGGTTGAATGGTATAAAGAATATTACAGAAACCCAGCCATCATGGATAAAAAAACAGGAGAGCAGATCGAGAATTATTTTTCAAATCTTAAATGTAGATAACAACGTAGATCAAATGATCCAGATCCGACTCTATCTTGAAATGCAGAGTTTAGGGGCCATGTGTGAATCTGATCGGATCTAGTGCAATGCGGCCTGACATACAACCGGACTATGGAAACCATATGAGGCATTAAGCCTATATTTGCCCCAATACAGTACTACAATATTCTGAATAATGGGTATTTTACTATTTCTGATAACAAAAATTTCCTTATGTTATGTAGTGATATTATCATTACATTGACCTACACCAGAAGGATCATCAGGGGAGACAACGTTTACCTGTACAGGGTTACAAGCTACAGGGATCATGACACCGGAAATGTGAAGCAGAAAGCGGAGTACCTGGGAAAGGAGATCCTCAGGGGTAGTGAGAGGATCATACAGAAACCCAGGAACAGGGTCTCTGTCAGGAAAATGCTGGAATCAGCGTCATACATCCTGTACAGGCATGCCGAGGATTTTGGCATGAATGATGATTTCATCTCTGCCCTCGAAGGACTCACGAACATGAGGGAGGCTGCCAGGCGGATCATCATGCTGGCTGCATCCGCCGTTTCCGGAACAACAGGTTCCATGGAACTGCATACAGGCATCCGTGCGGGCACCGTGAAGGAGGACCGTGACCCGATGGATTTCATCGGGTCACTGGACCCGGACGTCATATCCATCCTTGAGAAATCAGTGTCCGGAAGGATCGCCAGGTTCTACGGCTCCCATGGGATTGTCTACGATCTCAGTGCTGTGAGATACCTTGGGTCCGAGAATGATCTCTCCAGATATGGCCATTATTACAGCACCAATGGCGGACATAAGGAGATCAACTTCGTCCTTGCAGTCACCAGGACAGGCGGCATACCGGTACATCACCAGATCATGCCGGGAAACATCCTATCTGTGAGTACCGCCAGGTCATTCGCAATGGAACTGAGGGATATGGGGATCCGCACGATCATGATAGTGATGGATCGCGGGTTCTATTCCTCCCGCAACATCACGGACCTGAAGAACTATTCCCTTATTGGTGCCATACCTGCATCCCAGAAGATATACAGGGATCTGCTGGCAAAATCTAAGAACATCGGGAACTCAAGGAACTACATCCAGTACCATGAAGATACAGTATTCTACAGGGAGTACAGCATGGATTCCATCCGCTATATAGTGTATTTCTCCGCAAAGGGCAGGGTGGACAGGATACAGGCGTTCTATGCGGAACTCTCTGATGCGGAGAGGGATCTGAGGGATCTCCAGTCCGGGAGTATGTCCAGGTATTTCGAGATACACTCATCGAACGGATCATTAAAGTACAGGCTCAAACACAACGCCATACAGGCAAGGACTAACAGGATGGGTTTCTTCATCCTGTTCACGAATACGATGATCGCAGCGGATGAGATACAGAGGATATACATGGAGAAGGATGTGGTGGAGATGCGAGAAACATTTCAGAAATACATGGATTTCTTTACATATTCTGGGACAACATCATGATACACAGGAGTGGCAAGGTCAGGGAATACCTCGGCACGCATATTAATCGGCTCTTTACAAGGCGCATACCCGCATATTCTCCCGAGCTGAATCCCGATGAACTGGTATGGAACGCCCTGAAATATCAGGAGCTACCAAATTTCTGCCCTGAAAGCATGGATGATCTGAAGAATGCTGTCACATCCACCATGAATAAACTTAAGAGCAACCCGGAAAGGCT
>DAHWLW010000092.1:0-3834 GCA_027343465.1 Thermoplasmatales archaeon
TTAATGGCAAGCCCGAGACTCAAGAGTTTTACCCTGACATTAAAGTTACTTCTGAAAAACGTCAGTGGTGCAATTGGATTTTTCATCATGCTGTTTTATTTTGGTACAGCCCTTGTCATTCAGTTCGCACCTCATCTTGTGGGAATAACGAGCCCGGATTACATGACACCTAATTTCGCAAATCCGTTCCCGTCTCCTCCCTCAAGCGCATATCCTTTTGGAACAACGTTTCCAGGGATAAATCTATTCCCCTCAGTATTCAAGGCAATAAGAATAGACGTGTTTTCATCATTGCTGGTCGTGGCATCAGGCGCAATAATTGGTACACTGGTAGGAGTTTTTGCGGGTTACAGGGGTAAAATAGCTGACCAGATACTGATGAGAGTTACAGATATATTCTTCAGTCTCCCATTCCTTGTTCTGGCCATGGCCATCGGCTTCGTGCTGGGAAGGGCTCTCAGTGATGTGTTGTTGGCACTTATTATAATCTGGTGGCCAATATACGCTAGACTTACAAGAGGTCAAACACTGTATCTCAAGAACGAACTCTATGTTAAGTATTCAATTTTATCAGGAAACTCGACAATTAAAACCCTTTTTAAACATATAATTCCTAACACAATAACTCCAGTGCTGGTACAGATGTCAATAGATCTTGCGAGCGTCATATTACTTCTGGCTGGATTGTATTTCATAGGATTTGCCGCGGAATCAGCCTATCTACCGGAACTCGGTTCACTTATAAGTTATGGATTTCCATACGCCCTCACAGCACCATGGACTATATTGTTCCCGGGATTATTCCTTATGATATTTGCACTTGGGATGAATCTTTTTGGAGACGGACTTAGAGACGCTCTCAACCCAAAGTTCAGGACTTGAGGTGTTTTATATGATAGAGGTAGAGGAAAAAGAAAAACTAAGTGGAATTTCACCCATACTTGAAATACGCGATCTCGACGTAAGTTTCTTCACCAGAAGAGGCGAGGTCAAGGCGATCAGGAACCTTAATTTTGCTCTAAATAAGGGAGAGATTCTTGGTATCGTTGGGGAGAGCGGCTGTGGAAAGAGTGTTACATCATTATCGATTGTTGATTTATTGCCTCAGGGAATTGGCGTGGTTCGAAATGGAGAAATAATATTCGATGGTAAGAATTTGACAGACCTTTATAAGAAAGAGTTTAAAATAATCAATGATAGAAAAGTCAAATTAAACCGTTTAGGGATGCGAAAAATCCAAAACAAGATTCAGTCTGCCAGAGGGGACATCTCGATCATATTTCAGGATCCGCTCACATCGCTTGATCCTTTATATAAAATTAAAGCACAAATGCTGGAATCTATTATTTATAATAATTATAAGACTATGGCACAGCGTCTACTTGATAAAAATAAGATAAGAACATCTGATTCCTCTATGTTGTCTGAACTCAACAGCGAGTCCACAACTGATTTTTTGAACGATGTCGAGGCAAAGTATGGGAAAGATGGGTTCTATCAGGAACTTCTGTATATAATCAACATGAATTATTCAGAATATGATAAAAAAATCAGAATTCTGAAGGCAATAAATTCGTCTGACCTAAGTATTTCTGATATAAAGCAACTGGAATCTATTCTTACTAAACCAAAGGTATACAAGAAACCCAGAAATTCAAAGAAGAAAAGTCTGTTCCAGATTAAAGATCCGATAGTCAGGGAAGGGTTGCTGTTTTCCATTGAACTATTTGACTTTATCAATCTTCCCAACCCTGAGAAAATCCTGGATTCCTATCCACACGAACTAAGTGGCGGAATGAAGCAGCGGGTTATGATCGCCCTAGCCGTAGCAAATAATCCTCAGATCATCATTGCAGATGAGCCTACCACGGCACTTGATGTCACCACACAACATCAGATTCTATATCTTTTGAAAAACCTGAACACAAAGCTCGGACTATCCATGATATTTATAACACATGATCTGGGTGTTATGTCAGTAATGGCTGACAGGATTGCAGTAATGTATGCAGGAAACATCTGTGAAATTGGTCCAACTGAAACTGTTTTCAGGTCTCCAAGGCATCCATATACTGTGGGTCTCCTTAAGTGCGTCCCAGGAGTTTCCCAGGATGAAGGGAAACTTTATACAATTCCCGGCCAAGTGCCAGACCTGATAAACCCCCCTCATGGATGCCCATTTGCAGACAGATGCAGCTTTGCTTTTGAAACCTGCTTTGCTGAAACGCCTCCAATGTTTTTTGAAAATGGCAGGGGAGTGTCATGCTGGTTATATGGTGGTGAAAAAAATGAGTGACCGCCCCATGATTTCACTTCAGAACATCAGAATTGAGTACCCCTTACAGGGTGGATTGTTCAAAAAAAATACGTTTGTAGCAATTAAAAATGTTTCCATGGATATTGTAAAGGGAGACACGTGGAGTATAGTTGGTGAAAGCGGCTCCGGCAAGACCACCCTTGGCATGGCAATAATTGGAATGACCAACATAGCAGATGGAACCATACAATATAATTTGGAGGATTTACAGTTCAAGATCAGCAAATCTGAAAAAAATTCCAAGCAATTCAGACACTTGTGGAAAAGGATCTCTATCGTGTTCCAGGACCCTTTCTCTGCCCTGGACGGCAGAATCCTGGTTAAAGATGTTATAAACGAGCCTTATGTAGGCCATAAGCTTGGAACCAGGGAAGAAGGATATAATAAGATGAAGGAACTGATCAATGAAACCGGTCTTAAACCAATTCATCTAGACTATTTGCCAGATCAGCTGAGTGGTGGGCTCAGGCAGCGTGTGGCCATAACACGGGCACTCATGCTGGAACCCGATTTCATTGTTTTTGATGAGCCCACTTCATCCCTTGATGTTTCGGTCCAGGCGCAGATCCTGAATCTAATATTGGACACAAAGGAGAAGACCAATCTTACTTATATGTTCATTACCCATAACCTCCTAGTTGCCAGACATATTTCGAAAAAGATCCTGGTGCTTTATCTTGGTGAAGTGATGGAAATCGGCAACACAGAGGAAGTCTTCGAAAAACCATTACACCCCTACACTCAGCTCCTGATGAGGTCAATTCCTGTTCCGGGTAAGAAATCCAGTTTAGAAAAGATAGAACTTGAGACAACATCTGCATCCGGTTACGTTAGCGGATGTGTTTTTCATAATAGATGTCCTATGGTTACTGAATTCTGCGGATGGAGTCCCGGAGAAATTATTGACATTATCTCTTCAGAAATGTACTCAATTACTGGTTCAGAGAACTTAGATTATGAGATATTGAATGACACACATATTCTCATTCGAGACAAGGATCCGGAAAATATTAAGCTGATGAAGAAACTAATAGATGAAAGCCAAGTAAGGCGATTTAAGAATTCTGACATTGCCCAAGATGGCCTTCATATCTATCTGGGGGAAGCTTGGAAGCCGCATCTAATCCAGTACAACGATAAAAGGCAGGTTAACTGCATCCATTACGATTTAGATGTCACAACCACCAAGTAGGCACTTATAACTGAATACTTCATTGTCATTTTTAAGAGATTCTGGATCTCTTCAACATTGTGGGGGTAAGTAGAGACATTCAATTCTATCTGGATAAAGCAGAATACATATCCTGAGATTAAATTGACCACTGATTGTGGTAACCCGATAAGAATTAAGAGTCCTAAGCCTAAATACAGACTCTACTAAGAAAAAACAGGAGGCTTATTTACCCCCACTGATCCAAAGAGAACCGAGATTCTTTATTTAACAGATTTCCATTCGAACATCTAATGCCTTGTATTGAAGGGGAATAAATTCAATTCTGCCATCAGTCATTGATAAA
>DAHWLW010000002.1:0-4495 GCA_027343465.1 Thermoplasmatales archaeon
CCTTGATGACTGGTGTGAACATGTTCTTCATGGCTGAGGAGAAAAATTCTTTTGTATCCTTTACATTACACAATGGGGGATTGTTTTGTGCTTTCATAATACAATATTAATCCCCCTAATTTTAAGTTGTCTGCCAGGATAAATAAACAATGAGAACCTTTTGTATGGTAATAAACTACATTGCCGATGAATTAGGCATGTCTGATCCGGTTGGACATGCGGAGAGTGTGTCAGTCTTAAAAGCTCCTCCGCTTTGTTCAGTTCTTCATTTCTGATCGAGAAGGATTCCCTCAGGAAATCGATCATTGATAGAATATGGCTGATCTTGTATATTATTTTTAACCAGATGTGATCTCATGTCTGGCCAGGGATACGCGATCTTAAACTTGAGGATAAATCCTCGTCGCGAAGCATGCGTCTCCCTTCTTTCATTCAGTACCCGGATGAGATGTTGCAGCATATCTGCGGATAAAAGACAAGTCTGTGGTGAATGGAAGAGATTGGGATTATAACTGACCGGTGAAATGAATATGAAGATATATGTTGGAATAGATATGGCCAAGGACAGGTTTGATTACTGTGCAATGGATGATTCCCTCGATATTTTATGCAGGGGAAGCAATAGGGAGAATCGAAAGGAAAGATTCAACGAACTGTCTGATCTGATCAGAACACTGAAATCCACCAGCACCATGATGAGGATTGGAATGGAATCCACAGGAATATACCATATTCCATTATACAACCATCTGAGAACATACGGATTCCATGTCAGAATTCTCAACGGGCTTGAGGTAAGAGGCATGAAGAGGTCAAGGGTAAGGAAGACAACCAATGAATAAAGGGAGCTCGTAAATAGTCTATGTAATTACCTATTCTCCATGTTGGAAGGGACCGCAGTAAAGGCTCCAAACATGCTTATCTTACCTGCTGTCTGAGATCTTCCTGTTCTGCGATAGAAGTGCCAATCAATTTTTCCGAAATCGCCAATTGACAAGGTTAACGTTACCGGACAGAGGTCTTGCAGTCCTCTTATATGTGTAGGATTCCCCCCAGTCATTTTACGCACCTGTAGAATTTTTCCGAGTAAATTTTTTCCGGAGGAATGAAAGAAAAACGGAGTTTTTAAAGTAGTAGAAAAGACCGATCTTCTCAAATATTCCATGCTTGAATGATGACCCATACTTTCTATAATGTCAAAGAGCTCACTTGGGAGAGATCGCCCTGCATGAGGTTGTTGCTATGTGGCCAAATGAACCTTCTCCAGCGGGAAACTGTCAGGTTTGTCCTTGTCCTTCCACAGTGATCTTATGCATGTCTGCACCACTTTTCCACAGGTCCTGTGAGATTCAACCTCTTCGTAATAATTTACCACCGTACCATTTTTATTTTTCTGACAACTTTCCTCACTTAAGACATTCTTATCATAGTAGAATGTTCCACAATGTTAATTAATAATTTGTAGATCGTAGATCAACATCGTTTGCAGAATATTATAATCACAGGATTCCTAGAGAGATTAGGATAAGAAATGTAGTGTAAATTCTAAGACTATATTGGTGCCATATGAAATACCGAAAGGTTTTTCAGTTTCGAATAGCTTCGTTAATTATGAAATTTTTTGCATTGAAAGAAAATGGGAAAAGACAGGAGTACGTGGAGAAAGATGGGAAGATTTATAAGCCAAAGGAAAGCAGCCTATCTCTCCTAATGAAAGTTTCGGCTGGCGAAGTGCCTCCCCTTGGAGAACCGGTCCAAATGGATTTTGACGGCATAGTAGACATGAGCGCCAAAGGTGTTACTTATGACCTTCCGTTGCAGCCGAAAGAGATCTGGGGGAGTGGAATTTCATATTTTGTGTCTCGAACGAGATATTCTGAGAGCGATGCTGCAAGGATAAAGGGCAAGACTATTTATGAGACTGTCTATGACGCAGAGAGACCCGAGATTTTTTTCAAAGGCACCACATCAAGATGCGCCCCGCCTGGCGGTTACGTTGCAGTTCGTTCAGATTCCAAATGGACTCTTCCTGAGCCTGAACTGGCTGTTGTGATAGATTCCAAAGGCAAAGCCCTTGGGTATACTATATTTGATGATGTATCAGCTCGTGATATCGAAGCTGAAAATCCGCTTTACCTTCCCGAATCAAAGATTTACAATGGATGCTGTTGCTTTGGGCCTGTCGTGGTCACACCAAACGAGATCGAAGATCCATACGGCCTTGAGATTTCAATGAAAATATACAGGAACAATGCTATTTTCTTTGAAGGTAGTACAAGCACGAAGCAAATGAAGACGAAGATAGCCACACAGATCAAGTATCTTATTAGAGATAATTTTGTCCCGGACGGTACTATTCTGACAACAGGTACGAGTATTATTCCAGGAAAGGAACAGGGTCTCAAGGACGGCGATCGTGTTGAAATAACCATAGAGAAGCTCGGAACCCTTATCACGGGCGTGATAAAGAACAAGAACTAATTTTTCCAAACACATCTTTTTTAGAAAATAGACAATGAATTGTGGTTGTTGAAGTGTGAATAAAAGAACCTGAACAGATATATCTGATCCACTACAAAATCAGAACGTAATTACATGGAAAATACTGATCTATTGGGCTGAGCTTACAGTTTTTCACCTTATATTTACATAACCCGAGTTAAGGAATAAAGAAAAAATTGTTTATATAAAGTAACCTCTGCTTACCAACCTAAGTATACGGTCTTTTCCTTGGAATAAAAATCGAGTGCTTCCTCACCCATCTCTTTCCACGTATTTGCCCCAGATGACTTGAATGCACCGAAAGGTGCCTGAAGCTCAAGCCCGACAGTAGGCCTGTTAACTTTTATCACACCTGCATCTACCCTGTTCACGAACTCCATTGCGTTCTTCAAGTTAGTAGTCATTATTCCAGATGTGTGCCCGTACTCCACGGAATTAACAAACTGTATGGCTTCTTCAATGTCGTTTACCTTTGTGACTCCAAGCACTGGCCCGAAAATCTCCTCCTTAAATAACCTCATGTCAGGGGTGACATTGTCAAATATGACAGGGTTCAGGAAAAGGCTGTTCTTTTTCTTTTCATTATTGCCTACAATTATTTTTGCACCCTCAGACTTTCCAATCTCAATATATTCTACATCGGTTTCATACTGCCCTTCGTCCACCACTGGCCCCATGTCGGTGCCGTCTGCCATTCCGTCACCAACGTGCCAGTTCTGTGCAGCAACAACAAGTTTCTTCATAAAATAGTCGTACACCTTTCTATGAACCAGGAGTCTGCTCGTTGCAGTGCATGACTGACCTGTAAGACCGAATGCCCCAGCTACTGCATTCTTGACCGATGGCTCAAGATCGGCATATTCGTCAACATACATGGCATTCTTTCCACCAAGCTCAAGCTGAATCCTTGTCATGGTATTCTTCTTTCCCACAGACCTGTAGATGCTTTTTCCTACTGGTACTGAGCCTGTGAATGAGACAGCCTTTATCCTTTCGTCCTCCACCAGTGCATTACCAATCTCCCTTCCGGATCCAACAGCCACATGCACCACATTCTCGGGGAGTCCTGCCCTTCTCAGGGTGTCAAGAAGCTTTACAACCAGAATAGGTGTATTGGATGCAGGTTTTATGACAACTGAATTTCCTGCAGCCAAGGCAGGTGACATCTTCCATACGGGGATTGAGAGCGGAAAATTCCAAGGAGATATCAGTGCCACAGTTCCCAGGGGCTCACGTGTGGTGAGTATTGAAGTGTCGGCGCTTGCAGAGGGAAGGGTTTTCCCCCCGTATTTCATAATTACGGCTCCATAAAACTTCAAAGTATTATAGCTTCGTATAACTTCCAGCTTACTGTCCTTGAGGGTCTTGCCCTCCTCCATTGTCATAAGTTCAGCATACTGCTCTAGTTCCTGTTCCATAAGCTCACCAGCTTTGAGCAGGATCAGTCCTTTCTTGACCGGCGAAAACGAGGACCATTCCGAAGCTTTTTCCTCAGCTTTTTCTAATGTCTCTGCAAGATCGGTTGGTGTCATTGACTTGAGTTCGGCTATAACCTCGCCTGAAGAGGGATTCTTATCTTTCAAAACACCTCCGGAACCTTGCAAATATTTGTTCACTATAGTCTGATAACTTTGTCTCATCTGTTTCACTGGTAATAAATGACCGTATGTTAGTTAAGGTTTATTATTACAGCTATGCCGGCAAAAGACTGTTAGATCTCTCATCATCTCATGATCCCTGTTTCAGTTCTGTATCCCTTGCATTATAGGCTATTCCCATTATCTCATCCGAATAAGGTTCATTCCTCAGCTTTCCAGACACCAGATCCTTCTTTCCCTTATCCACAAGCTCAACTATCCTCTTTCTTGGTATTGAATGGATTGAATTCTTCCTCAATCCTTTCCGGTAACTTCCGAACCTGGATGCTGTACTGGAAGTCCCAAATATCAGTTTCATGTATTTCGGTATTGCCATGTTCTGGAATATTGCCAGT
>DAHWLW010000009.1:0-28905 GCA_027343465.1 Thermoplasmatales archaeon
ATGAAACAATAAAAAGCGGGATTGAACTGATAGATCAGTTCAACAGGGAATTATGATTCAATTTTTCTGGTTTTTTACATTAAGGTAGGATTCCTGGAAAGTGTTGTTTATAATGTCAATGATACCGTTCAGCTGGCGGATATCCGTAAAATAAAATATTGCAGTAATAACATTATTGGCCTGATTTAGAGTTTTAAAAAATGTCTCTAAGCGCTTCAAGCCATATTTTTCAGCATTCTCCAAAAGAGATTGCTCAGCGAGCTTCCTAACAGATTCAACCCTCACATCATTCGGAAGAGTAATGTCAATGGAAAACTTCAGATATTCTCCATCTTCTATGTTTCTGAAAATGGTTGATCCAAGAAGGGCCGAATTTGGCATCTTAGTCACCTGTCCATTCTGATCCCTGATATCAGTAAAGAGGATATTCACATCGGTTATTTCTCCTACTAAATAACTGGGAAAGAGCCAGGAATAGACATATACCTTATCCTTTGGCCTCAGCGCACCCGCTGCGGACACCATCACTCCAGATAGCAGATATGAAGTCACATTCTGAATAGCGAAACCAAGAACAACACCACCTATTGCACCACCAACAAGGGCCCCCTCTATGTTAACTCCACTGAGTGCAAGAGCAGCGAATATGGCTATTGAATATATTATTATCCGGAGCAGAATAAGTATTCCCCTTAGATTTTTTCTGCTGCCTGATTTAGAAGAATAATACTCAATTGAGTGGGATATGATCCTTATTATAAGGTGAGCAACAAGAATCGAGATAATTATAGCAAAAGCATCGTATATGTATCCTGTATAGCCTGAAACCTGAGGAAAGTACTGTGATATTTTTGGCAAGAACTCGTGAAGGAGAGATAGTATGATTCCCGATAGAACTATTGTGAGAATACCCTTTCCTAACTCTCCTCTTACTGAAGCCATGTATGCCTGTAATATTCATAGCAATTAAAAAAATTGCCCTAATTTTTTGATTTTACGATCAGTAATATGATAAAAAGGAAAAACAGGGAGGAACTCAGAATGTCAACAATGACTGAATAGGTGTAAAGATAATTCGAGGAAAAGTAGCCGGATATCAGAGTAGTGTCAAAACTGTATACACCAGCAGGGAAGACTACAGCCCAGAGACTGGGATGATACCTTATTCTTCTCACATTATATATTTTCAGAAATGAGATTGCTGTTACAGGAATGAGCATCACGGTGGCCAGGAGCCAAAGCCATAGAAAAAAATCAGTCAATAACGTAACTTGAAAAGCAATAGATTCCGGAATAATTTTACTCAGAGAGTAGAACGCAAGAGAGATTAAAGCTGGAAGACCCATTGATATCCATAATGTTCCATCTATGTTCCCGATATTGTATTTTCCGTTAAACAGCTTCGAGATATTTAATGCTACAAATACAAAGTAAAAGAGAAGAGATAAGGCAACTCCAAAAGATGCAATATATACTTGATATAATCCCGTTAAAGCTGGGAAGTACGTAATTCCAGAAATAAAAGCTACAGCACTTGAAGCTACTGCGACACCAACATTTAACTGCGAAAAGTGCGCACTGTTAATTGCAAGGTTCTTATGAACAACTTCATGGAAAGTGAAAGAAAGTGAAGATGCAACTGCAATCAAAAAAATAAGTATGGATGCATATGAGATAAGGATGTTTGCTGACAGGATCAGAGTCCTTGTTATGACAACCGCTACTCCAGAGATCAAGGTATATCTATTGAACTTCCAGTGATAATCGTTATTTTTCCAAACGATATCCTTCGTGATCCAGAAAGATGGTATTCCAATGATTATAAGAAGAAAAATTGAAACAATGTATAGCACCAGAGAAAGGTCATAAAAATGATGGTGAAAGGCGGATATTGAGAGTATTCCAGAAGCCATTATAGAGGAAAAACCTCCCAGTGAAATATTCCTGAGAAGACTGTTCAAATATCTATGCAATTTATCAGGATATCTCTTCAATTCAATTATATTTTATTTAATCCGCTTGTCCCCTTCATGAACATGAAACGGCTCACAGGCTCTAATTTCATTGCAATATTGCTTCATCTATTATCGCTATATACACATTAATATGAAAAGAGACATTTATCTTATTATGCAAGGGTCAATAGAAACAATAACCGGGAAGGAATTGCTGGAACTGCTAGATAACCCTGAGTTTGTGATTGTGGATGTTCTTGGGAATCTATCTTATACTCAGTACCATATCAAGAATTCAATTTCCATTCCATTTGATATACTTGAAAGAGGGGGCTGGGAGAAGATTCCTAGAAGCAAAACAGTAATTACATATTGTCATAGCTCAACCTGCAACGCCTCGAAACGGGCTGCAGAAATATTCCAGAGAAATGGGTTCAAAGTGAAAGCCTATGAGGGGGGAATATCAGAATGGAAGGTTCTGGGGCTACCTGCTGAAGGTACAACTATTTCAAGCGAAGCCATATGAATGTCCTTTCAATTGCATCCAGTTTTCGCAAGTATTTTTAGATTCATAGGGCTACCTAGATTAACAGCCCGAGTGGGGTAATCTGGATATCCTGCAGGCCTGCGGAGCCTTAGATTCGGGTTCGAATCCCGGCTCGGGCGCTTTAATTTTTTTTTTTTGATATCATGCGCATATTTAATTTAAAGTGGATTCCCATGAAATAGTATCATCTTTTTTTCCGTTATGTTTCCAGGCCATTCCTCTAGGTCCAGAATATTCAACGAAGCCAGATTATCTGCTGGAAGGCAGTTTCTTGCAATACAATATTAAGTTTGCTGAAAATAAGTCAACTTCCAATGAGGGTGCCATGTGGCTTTTATTCGATAGGTTTTTCAAATATCTGTCCAATATCAAAGTCATCAAGCATATATTTATGCGCACTTTCTGGGAATTTTGAATCCATCTCCATGCAGGAAAAGCCTTCTTCTGTAAATTCAAGGTCTTTACCCCATTGAGTTATCTGAAATGAATTTCCAATCTCAAGAACTTCCGCACCCATCTCACTTTTATAGATTGTAGCTCTGTCATTCAGGGAATCAAGAGGTTCTGAGAATTTCCATCCAAGATTGATCAATTTAGGCAGTTTGCTTACTGAATGCACAATTTTCATTCTTTCAACTGAAACCCCTCTGAGGAATGCCATTTCACATACTTTTGAGAAGCCGGATTTCTCAACCATCAATATTGAATTACGATTATTTCTGTGTATCAGAAGCCTTGCCATTTTGAAATTCTTTCTCTTTGCAACGTCAAGGGCACCTGTGGTGAGGTCACTCCCTATGTGCATCCTCCTGAACTTCGGCAGCACCCTAATGCCACTTAGCCATACAGAATGGTCCTCCATTTCCTCGATCTTCAGGAACCCGGCCGCGTTGTGATCTACATATCCAATCAGTACAGTACCCCCTTCAAGGTACGAAGGCCCAATCCTGTTAATATAATCCATATACCCAGATTCCAACGATATGTTGCTTATTTCTTTCCAGTTTTCAGGCCCTGCAACAATTATCCTCAATGTAATCAAAAGTTTATGAAACAGTTCAGCATATATTTTATTGTGATGTTATCACTTTGCCAGGTATGCGGAAACCCTGCGGAATATTCATGTGACTCTTGCCACGGCTTCGTTTGCAGGGAGCATATGGGTCAAAACCACATATGCGTTTCTTGCCGTGAAAAATTCAAAGGGAGAAATATTGATAAAAATGTAAAGAAGGTATTCTAGATTCGAAGCTTGAAGCTCTTAAGCCAGTTAATATCGCTCTGGTAAATCCCTCTTATGTCGTTCAGATCGTAGTATATCATGGCCAGTCTCTCCAAGCCCATTCCCCACGCAATTGCCGGTTTATCAAGTCCCAGAGGTTTTAGGACCTCAGGCCTGAAAATGCCAGATCCTCCAAGCTCCACTTCCTTTCCATTAATTTCAACAACAACGTCCATGCTGGGCTCTGTGTATGGGTAGTAGGACGGAATCAGTCTGATCTTTGAAAATCCCAGTCTGCTGTAAAACTCCTCCATCAGCCACTTAAGTGTTGAAAGGTTCGCATCTTCAGCATAATATGCGCCTTCAATCTGGTGAAGCTCTGCCAGGTGCTTCCAGTCCACGCTCTCATGCCTGAAGACCCTGTCGATGGAGAATATTGCAGCAGGAGCTTTGCCTATATGATAGAGGTTCCTAATGGTGCTCACAGTAGTATGTGTCCTTAAAAGCAGTTTTTTTGCTTCACTCTCGGACCATCTGTAACCCCATCCGGTATATCCTCTGATTCCCTTTTCATGTACTTTCTTTAGAATAGGAAGTATCTCCTGATCCTCGAATTCAGGTGGTGAATCAGATTCTATGTAAAATGTATCTTGCATATCCCTTGCCGGATGATCCTGTGGAATGAAAAGGGCATCCATGTTCCATCCGGAATACTCAATAAAGTGTCCTCTCATTTCTGAAAAACCCATATCAAGGAATATCCTTGCTACTTCTTCCCTAAGATAGCTTAGAGGATGCAGAAAGCTACCAGTTACACTTTCTGTAGCTAGATTGAGATCGTACTTTCGGAATCTTGCACTTTTCCAGGCTCCGCTTGATATCATTTCAGGGGTAAGCTGCCCTACTGCACCCTGAGTACTTTTCTCGAGAATTAAAACTCCTCTATTGTTTATTCTCAATTTTCTCTTTAGTGTCTTCCGCTCAACAATCATATCCCCTCTCTTTTTGAATACCTCAAGGCAATAACGATTAGGGGGTTTTCCGTCCATTATGGATTGAAGACATTGCAATCTTCTCCGCATTTCATCTTCTAAATCTGTCTTATTGTCAATCTTCAAAACTCCTTCAGAGGGTCTCAATCCAAGTTTTGCCAGCTGAGTTATTCCTATTTTTACAAGATCAGAAGGAATTGCAGTATTGAGTTCGCTGAGTGAAACCTGCCCCTTTTTTTTAGCATAATCGTATACCAGAGCTTCAGGCAAACCATCCTTCAAGCTACGTATCCCTTCTTCTCCAAGATTGTATATTAAAACTTCTGACGATTCCTGATCGACAAATCCCTTTTTAATGACCCATGAAACCGCACTTCTAGTAATCTGGGGGCTATAACCTGATAAAGCAATCTCGTCTTCAGGGATCATTTTTCCATTTCCATTATCAGCAAGGTATCTTAGAACTGCAAGTTCCTGAGGACTCAAGTCTTCGTCATTTCCTGGGTCATTCTGATTCATTGGCAGTTAAGTATCTTTAGGCATATATAAATTGATTTTCAAATTCATTAAATTTCAGTGGATTTAATGCAAAAATTGGGCATATATTAGAATAGTATCATTCACCTTAATGGGCAAGTTTGGCCGATCTTTAATTCGGGCCGGCATAACGGGAAACAAAGTGACTTTACTCACGCTAGAAATGCATATTAGCCTAAATTGCGAAATTATATGGTTCATAAATTAAATGGGATAATTTATATTAATATTAACGATTCCGTTAAGTGAAGCATGCCTCATTGACAGTTGTTATTATTTCATCCATCTTGATAATCTCATCTGTAGGGGCTCTTTTACCGTATGGTATTAACCATGATATTAAATCAGTAAATGACACGAAGGGAAGTGCAAATCCTGAATATGATTCGCTGGGAAATGTTTCTCAGATGGGTTCAGTCTCATTTAGTTTTAATGGGCTTCCCTCCAATTCTACTATATCTTTAAATGTAGATGGACTTTCAGCAGTCACAAATACAGGAAAACTGAAAATGACACTTCCCTATGGCAATTATTCTTATGCTGCCATGAACACTAATGGGTATGTTTCTCCTAACTGGACTGGAACCTTCAATCTCCACTCCACAGATTTGATAATCCCGGTTAACTACACAGGAATTCCTTTTCAGAGTGCAGGATTGGCTCTTAATAATGGCTCCCAATTCTCCATCTATTCATCAGCTGATTCTAACAACGCTACCCCTCTCGATTCTGTTTATGATAGTTTAAATGGTTTGACATATACTATTTCCTCTTTCCCGCAGGGATTCTATATCACAGGAAATTCCTCTGTTACTTTTATAAAGACGTTGGGTGAACCTGAAGATATTACACTTATGAAGACAACAGGAAATCTTGCTATTGCAGAGAATTCCTCGGTTTTTGTTTATAGCCCTAAAGGCACAGAAATTAATTCCATAAATGTGCCCTATCAGACCAACGCCATTATTTATGACAATTTCTCCAACACTCTCTGGCTTGGTACAGATTCTGGGATAGATGTGCTAAATGCAACAACTCTTTCCACTCTCCACGAAATAGCAGGGATTAACATTCAGATTCCGGGACAATTGGCTCTTGACAGGGACAACGGTTCAGTATTTGCACTTAATGTATCGTCAAATTTTTCTCAGAATCGTCTTATTATAATATCCGGTAATTATAAAATTATAGCCGAGTACAGCCTTGGTTCTTTTGCAGGAGAGATTGCATTTTACCCTGAATTCAACCGTGTCTATGTTTCAACTGTTTCCCAGGAGCAAAATACTCTTTACTACCTTGAAAATGGAACTTTGAAACCTGTCTATGGTACAGGAGAGTCTTACTCTATAGGTTATCTGGGAGACTTGAATTCTGTCTATTATATCAATCAAGCAGGCAATATCTATCTTGTCAACCCTCTGAACAGTACTCTTGTAAAGGTAATGAACAGCAGTTCTATTCCTAATATATTAATAAACGGAGTTAACGGAACTTTCTCCATGATCTCAACACTTAATGGTGTTGTTACATACACAGGGCTCGGTGGAAAAGTTTACAATCTGACTTTCATTGAAAAAGGGCTATCTGGGGGGACAGCATGGTCTGTTACGCTTAATAATTTTACAGAAAAATCCAGTAATAGATATGTTACATTTTATGAAACCATAGGGTCATACACTGTCAATTTAAACACCACATCTCTCTATTCCTATAACAAAAGCTTAAGCGTGAAGTTAAGCGGGCCAGAAAATGTAAGTCTAACATTCAAGAAGCTCTATTCTGTGGTGTTGAACTCTGTTGGAATGCCATCTGGCTCATATCTGAAAATATCCATTGGCAACACTCAGGTGAATACCTCTCTTAACCGCTATACGATTTATCTTGTAAATGGAACTTATAACTATTCAGCCAGTACATCAGATGGCTTTTTTATAACCCCAAATAACGGCACAATAGTAATAAATGGTTATAACAGGACTGTCAACCTTACCTGGTCAAAGGTAACATATTCAGTCTCAATCAATGAAGTTGGGCTTCCTGCTGGTACTCCGTGGTCAATATACATATCTGGAATAAAGTACAGTACGGATAGGTCCCAAATAAGTCTCAACCTTTCAAATGGTACCTATACATTTTCATTGGGTTTAGTTCCCGGATATTTCAGCGAACATTATTCTCCCGAATTCAATATCTCAGGAGGTAATGTTTATATTCCTTTGAAATTCCAGGAAACAAAATTCAATCTTAGCTTCGAAATATTAAATTACAGCGGAAAATTTCCTTTAGTCTTTCAAATAGGTTCAGCAGTCATTTACGAAAATACTACTAATTTCTCAGAAATGGTACCAAATGGTTCTTACATGTACAGTATAATTTTCCCGGGAAATGTATGGAAAAATATCAGTGGCATTGCACATATTTCTGATTCCAATTTGAAAATTATTCTGAATGCGAAAGAGCAGTTCTACTATCTTTCAGTACAGGAGATAGGTTTGCCTCCTGGAAGCGAATGGGGATTCAATCTTTCCGGTATTTCAGTATCAGGTAACTCGTCAACCCTAAGTGAAAGGGTTACCAATGGGACTTATACCTTATATCCAGTGATGATTGGCGGTTATGAACCAATAATTCCCTTAGCAATTACAATTGATGGTTCTAATGAAACTGCAATTGTTGAATATGATCCTTTACCTGTTCTCTATAATGTCACGTTCATCCAAATAGGGTTACCGCCTGGACTATCTCTTCAACTCACAGTGGGTAAAGTCACTCTTTCTTCCTCCGGCATCTCTCCGGCTGAATTTTACCTTGCAAACGGAACATATAATGTAACTGTAAATTATACATTTCCGCCAGGTCCGCCCTTACCACCATTACAGTTCCATCATGTTCCCTCAGTTCCAATTCCTGTTGGGGTTCAGAAAACATATTCCCAAACATTGCAGTTCTCTGTAAACGGAACAAATGAGTTTGTCTTCCTCCTGTTTGTCCAGGGTCAGATAGTTCTCTCATTTACAGTCCCTGTTCTCCCTCCGCCACTCCCCCCAGGGCCTGGACCATTCCCAGGGCCAACTGGGCCTAACCAATTTCCTGGAAATGGGCCTGTTGTATGGACAGTAGGAAGGCACTAGGTAGATTTGACTCAATGGCTCATTATATTGCGGAACCACCAATTTATTTCTTTGACGGTTGATCATCATTAACTTCTTACTGGAATTCAAGCCAGCGGACATTATATGGGGCATTTAGGCAGAATATTCCAGATTGTCTCTATACATTATACAACTATTTTGTTTCCCAAACATCTGTGAGACAGCAAAACTACAGCTACCCGTAGGTGAAAGTATCGGTTGAAAGGAAATGTACTCGTGCTCCTGAGGGGAATTCTCACAATGGGGCTATCCTTAGCCTTTAATCATGAAAATAAGTTGTCCTTTACAACTAAATTCTTGAGGATATATCAATATGTGCAAAAGTCCATTTCAGAATTTCATACAATCTTTATTCTATAGAAAATGAGGAGCTCAACTTGAAAGTTGGCTATTAATCGCCCAATTTATAAGTGGAATAGGATTAAGAAATTTAATGGCTCATTAGATCTTGACCAAATTGAATATAATTATCAGTACGAAGAAAACATATGACAATATTGAAAAAGAAAAAGCGCTGTTGAAAAGGTTTTTCTTTGTTCTGAGTTGCGATATTAAAAATGTTATAACCAATACAAGAAATAATAAAATAAGAAACACTATAACTTTCCCAGTGAATGTATAGGCAGAAAACCAGGACATTGCAGGTGTCAGGAAAGATGCAGAAAAAACTACTGCAACAATGAGTTCAACATAGAGAAGGTTTTTAAGGTTTACTCCAAGGAAGAAAAAGACCGTTGAGACACTGCTTTCAAAAATAGATATACCCATTATGAGCGCAACTACTATATTGAGGTCTGTGGAAAAATGAGGAATAAAAGCTCCAAGAAACTTGTAGGGTGTGAAAATGAAAAGTAATCCCTCCCAGGCTGATACAGTAAGGAAAATCTTGAAAAATGCTTTCAGTATGTCATTTTCGTAAACCTGGAAACCGGTCCTTTGAGTCGTCAGGGACCAATATATTTCTGCAGGAAAACCTGATTCAACAAAATGAAAGAGAAGCGAAAAGAAAAGATTACCCGATCCTGTTCTGGATAGAGTTGTTGAATAATCTGTAGAATTATTAATAATTCTCGGTTCAATGAATATCTGCCTCCACTTAAGTGGAGTAGATGGCCCAGTTTTAAAAAAAGCCTTATGCCATAAGAATTTTGGTCTCTCACTTCGGTTGAAAAGGTGAGTCAGTAAGAGATAGATTAGTATTGCAAGAATAGTTGCTGCAAGATATTGCTTAACAAATAGCTCAAGGTTCTGGATGTGGAATACAATCATTAGAAACCTCGCATCTCAATATCATACTGCTTCAATCGTGAAAGAAAAGTTAGCATAGTAGCTCATAACAGCATAGACTTTACCCTGATGTTGCATTTGAATATCAAAAAGGAGAACTATATCGGAGTGGTATACATTGGAACCGCTGAGACTTCCAGTTACAGCAGAGATATCAAGTTTCAATGGACTGGTAGAATTTGTCCTGAATTGAAGGTCACTTCCAGTCATCTGACTATTTGCATAATAATACAACCGGGAGAAGTTTCCATTCTGGTTTGAATAAATTGACAGTGTTTTGAAATTATTGAGGTTTTTCTCAGATATTTCACTCACTTCAATAATGAACTCATTAACACCGGCGCTCGCAACCTGACCAGCACTGGTAAAGTTTGCTGTGCTACCAGACTTGTAATATGGAACAGTTCCAGTAAAATTGAGTATGGAGCCGTACTTGTTAACACCTACATTCGAGACAGATGTTTCGGATGTATTGTTGAAATAAACGGGCCCCTTTGTATCAGAAAAATTAAGGTGAATTCCGTTGTTAATGTATACCTGCCCAAAGGAAGCCGGGATGAGGAAAATTGCCAGAATTATGAGGGATATGGAGATTATTTTTCCGTATTTCCTCACTCTTTCAGCCATCTTAACCTCATTCTAACTGGATTAACCTATCACATTATACTGGAAATGGAGGCTAGCCTGCCCTGCTGACATCTGCCCCGACATAACAAAGGCAAAGTAGCCTGCAACACCAGAGCTTGTCAGATGTATAGATGAAGTGGTTATCTGTGTGCTTCCCGAGTTTTGAAGAATGACCGTTCCGCTTGGTTGATAATTGCTATAACTAATCGGAGATGTTGAGAAATAAAGAGTAACACCTGAGGGCAGCGTTCCATTAATGTAAATCATAACTGGCGCGTTGGATGAGGTATTGTTAACTACTTCCAGCACATTAGTAACAGTAACATTTCCAGAGCCTGGTATGGTGTTAAGATAGATGGACATGTTTGTGTACCTTGAATTGTTGCCAGTAATTCCGAAGAAATTGGATGTATTTGCTGATGCATATCCGGGGCCTTTCGCAAGGTAAACCGCATTGGAATTTGTGGTATGAAGCTCAACACTGATTCCATTGTTAACTATAACTGCAGCTGTTGTAACCACAGGAAGCATAAGAGCCAGAGCCAGAACTCCAACTATGACAAATTGTTTTTTCACAATCCGATATAATAATTATTTATTTAATAGTTGTTAGATATAAAATACATAAATTGTTTTACATTGTCTGACAGATAGTTCTGTCCGTTTCATTTATATAGTATAAACTGTCTTCTATAATAACAGGGCATCTCATGTTTTAGCAAACGACGGTTTTCACTGTCCTCCTTTACCTATTTTCCAATTATTTGATGAATAAGGGCATGGATTGTATGTAATGATATTCACGCCTATTGCCATATTTATTCAATTGTTCTGTACCTGTAAGCGATTGCCTGGTATAGTCCACTAATGTGAAATAGTTGGTAAGATTTGGCAAACCGATGATTCAATGAAAGTTGAAACACCCCATATAATAAGTAAAATTTCAATTGAATTAGCAATTAATGATTCCTGTTGCTGGACGTAATTGAATCTCAATACTATCCATGAAAAGGTAATATTAATCTTCTAAGATACTGATATTATGGATGAACTTGAAAGATCAAGGTTAGATCCAATTCCTGATCCTGATGAGGTATCTGTAATTTTTATCAACTACACAATTGAGAATTTCGCAGACAGTTTCAGTAAAATGGAGAACGTTACTGCAATGGACTACCTAATACCAAAGATTGAGGAATCAGGAATTGAATCGCAATACGTTTTTACCAGGGCCGGTGGAATGGGCGGCAATAAATCTATAGTAAATTATCTGGAGCGCAAGAATGAGCGAAGGAGAAGAAATATGGCTCCACAGTCTAAGATGGACGCCAGATTCATAAGTGAGTTTTCTAATTATCTTCCCGAACAGAACTCTCCAATATTTGTTAGCGAAATTTCAGATATTTTTGGATCGGAAGAACTTGCAGAAAAACTTAGGAAATCTGGACGAGATTATATATTCCTATGCGGTTATTTTGTTGAGAGAGAAATATATCACAACGTGATTACATGTCTGGACAATGGGTTTTTTCCATTTGTGATATCTGACGCTGTTTCCACTTACTCAGAGAGAGTATTTTATGGCTCTCTTGATTTACTTTCTCAGATAGCGGAGGTTATCGACACCAGGGATTTGATGAAAAAATGGGGATAGATAGAAAGGCCAGAATAATACTCATTGGAGGTATTCCAGGGGTAGGAAAGTCAAGCATTTCAGGGTACATTGCTTTTAAGTTGGGAGTTAATATTGTATTGTCTGGCGATTATCTAAGGGAGTTTGCCAGACCTCTGTTGCATGGAGAGGAGGGGAGGATACTCAATTACAGCGTTTACGAGACCTGGAAACAATTTGGGGAGTTTAGCAGGGAGAATGTGCTGAAAGGTTTCCAGGAACAGGGACGAATAATAAACAGAGGTATAGAGGCGGTACTTCGGAGGGCTATAAATAATGGGGAACCTCTGATACTTGAAACTCTCTATTTCTTACCAGAGTATATCAATAGTGATATTCTAAAGAAAATAATTCCACTATACATTCAGATTTCAGACCAGTCGGTGAATGCCAAAAGGTTACTTCAGAGAACTCAATATACTCATTTCCATTCATCTGGAGACCGGCTTGCCGAACAGCTTCCAGTATACGGAATTATAAGAGATTATTCAGTGGATCAGTGCAGAAAACATTCTATAAAGGTGTTTGACAATCTTGATTTCACTCAGACCAGAGATGAAATACTGAATTACTGCAGTGGTGAATGAGATGGCTGATCTAAGGGAAAGAGGAATAAAACTCCAGGAAAGGTTATTTTCAATGGGCCTTATGGATGAGATCATTACAGACTTCATTGCGGAACCAGTTGATACTATATCCTATGGAGCAGGTTACCCGATAACAGGTCTTGAGAAATTCCTTGGATATTTTGATGATGTTCTCAATATTGCCAACTTTCCATCTATTTCAGTAACAACTGATTTTTCTTTAGCAATGGCTGCCTGCAGGTACGAGGAACAACCAGGAAAAGATAAAGTTATCTTTGATGGCAAGAATGAAGGGACGTTCCTGAGGAAGGCATCAAAAGCCCTTGAGATATTCAAAGCCCGTTATGGAATAACTGGTTCGTATACTTTTTACATCAAAAGGTACCGAAGGTATAAGGAGGCCAAAGGGCTTGGAGAGTCAGCAGCAGTTGCCTCGGCAGTGTCAAGGTCTCTGGTTGCATCAACTTTTGGCAAAGGAGCGCTTCAAAATATTTCGCTTGTGTCAAGGCTTGCCAGACTTGTTTCCGGGTCAGGAACAAGATCGGTCGCTGGGGGCCTTTCGATGTGGCTTTCATATCCGTACATGAGAGAGGAATACTGCTACGGATTTCCAATACGTCAAGACCTGTCTTCACTATGGTTTTCAGCCATCCCCATTAAATCAGTATGGGTAACGGATAGCGCACATAAACTGGCAAGATCATCTATATTTTATGATGAGTGGGCTTCGGATAAATTCAACCATATCTTTTCAGAACTTGAGAATGGGTTCAATCTGCAGGAAATCCTCAGAAGGTCCACTGAGGATATGTACATGCTCAATTCCATAATACTTTCAAGCGGTAATTTTATACATACTCCTTCGAGCCTTTCAATAATATCCATGCTCAAGAAATTCACTGCAAAGAATGAGGGTCTTTACTACACCTCAGATACAGGTCCAACCCTGGTGCTAATGTCAAAGTCCTCATCGCTTATAAGGCAGTTTCTTGAGGAAAATTCTATTGAGAATCATATTGATGGGAAATCATACGCAAGCGTACCTGAATGTTCAGAAGAATTCAAAAAAGAGAGCTCAGGTGCAATCCTTTCCGGGTGATTCTTCTGTCTGATATTCCTGCACTGAAAGAAAGTCTGTTCAAGGACATCCCTGCCCTTGATCCCGTTGTAATAAGAAAAGTAAGGGAGACATTTGGAATTCAGGGTGTCGCCGACTTTGATCCGGAAGGGGACAGCAAGTCCAGAAGCATTCCGTGGAAAACAATCTCAGCCTCTGTCCTTACAAGGGACGGATATTCATGCAGAGTTTGCGGCAAAAGCAGCATTGAACCTGTAAATAGTTCAACAGGATACCACAAGGTACATTTCGGGCTGGAAGTTCACCACATAATACCGAGAAAAGACGGAGGAAGTGACAGTTTCCAGAATCTGATAACGCTCTGCGAGGACTGCCACCATCGAACATTTTCTAATGGCTATTCCGGTGTTCCTATTATACCGGATGACGCCAGCCTCTATAGATATGAGAGAATCATAAATCTGGCCGTGCCTTCAGACCTGATTGACAGCGATATGAGAATTATGAAAGCCATTCTCCCAAATCACCAGAGGTCTGAAAGGGGAGAAATAATTCCATTTGAAGGTACCGGAATACAGATTTTATTTTCGGAATTCTCGCTTGAAGATTACCGGCAGTTTGTCCGGTATGCCGATCCAATTGTGCATATCGGAGATTATGTCACATATATTGTAAATTCACAGGCCGGAAAGATGAAAATTCGCTTCCTTAAGGATAAGTCTGGAAATCTGCTGGCTTAAAGCACTATTTCCTCATTAAGCGTAGTTCTTTTGTAAAGTCCCGTCTGTTCTGTTATATAGGAGGTACCATCAAAAAGTTTAACCTCATTTTTTCCTGAAAGTATTGCTTCCACATTTCTTCCAATTCCATCCCCTTTCAGTATACCGCTCCCGCTTGTCCCGGTTGCAACAATTAGATTCAGATCCCTGAAAATATATGGGGATTTGTCTATTGTATTATATGAATAATAACCCGCCCAGCTGCCCGTTAGTTTAGCATCAGAAAGGTCAGGATAATATGCGGAAATGATCTGCATAAGGCTTTTTTCGAAAAAATCCCTTTCAGGTTGAGGGTCTTCCTCGAGATCGAAATTTCGGTTGAAGTCATCTGCAACCCCTACCCAGATTGATTTGAACTTTGGCGCTGGCCTGAGATATGCCGCCCTGAATGGAAGAATCGTGAAGGGAATAACATGCTGTTCATTGTATTTCCAACCGTATAATATCTTTTCCACAGCAGGGCCAGAGAGCTGGAAAATCTGTCTCTTCTTTGGCCTTATGTGGCTGTCAATTCCCGTGTTGTCCAGAAGTTTTGTAGCCCATACATCTGTTGCGCAGACATAAGTATCTGCATGCAAGGTGCCTCTATTTGTCTGCAGGTCCCCTATTATCTTATCCTGCCAGAGGAAAGGCTCTCCGGGGAAATCAATTTTTTTGACAGGCGCCAGAGTGAACTCACTCAGTTCAGTGCGGAACATAAATTCTACTCCTAGTTTCTTTGACTCCTCAAAGTAATACTGGGATATGAGCTCAGGTTCAACAGTTCCGCAGTTTTCTCCAAGAACCGCTTCATCAACATTGCTGAGGCCCATCAGATTTACAAGTTCGCTATCAGGATGTGCCCTCAGTCCAGGAAATGTAGCGATCTCATCATCCTCGAAGAACCTTATTTTTGTCTTAGAGGCAAGTTTTCTCAGTATATGGGTTCTTCTATCGCCAGACCTCAGAAGGAAGAGGTAGCCGACCATGCTCAATCCAATGTCATTACCATGGCTGTTAAGGTATTTGTAGAATTCAATGGTGGAATGTGAAAGCTTAAAATTTACTTCTTCCGAGAACAGGTCTCTTATTGAAGCTGCACTTTTGGCAGTATTTCCCTGCGCATATGTGTTGGCCCGGTCTATTACCAGAACTTCCATATCCGGGTTGTTCTTCTTAATGTGATACGCTGAACTGAGCCCAACTATTCCAGCTCCAACTATGATAACGTCAAATCTGTTCCCTGCCATTATGGTAAAGTAAATATCCGGATATAAATTTAGGCGATTTTTCTTGATTTTTCGGTAAAATAGTTACCAGAAAGATACTTCATCCCGTTATCTGGAAGTATAACCACAATTCTTTTTCCAGAACCCATTTTTATTGATTTCTTTATTGCCACATTTAGTGCGCAGGAAGAACTCATTCCAAGAAGCAAACCTTCCCTTCTTGCAGCTTCCATCCCTGTCCTGAATGCTTCATCTCTATCGCTTTCGCTGAGCTCTATGAACTCATCAAACAGCGACATGTCTACCCACTGAGAAGGATTCGGCTCCTTGGGGTTTCTTATTCCCTGAATTGCAACACCAAGTGCAGGAGTGACCCCAACCAGTTTTATTCCTGGAACAGACTCCTTAAGCTTTTTCCCAATGCCGTTAGATGTGCCCCCTGTGCCGACAGTACAGACCACCATATCGATTTTCCCCCCAGTCTGCCTGAGTATTTCCGAGGCTGTTCCATGGTAATGGGCAAACACATTGGCAGGGTTCCTGAATTGATCCATTGAAACATACTTTTCAGGGTTTTCATCTATAAGCCTGTTTTTAAGTTCTATTGCTCCTGCAGTACCTTTGTTTGCTGGGGTAAGTATAAGGTCTGCCCCATAAGCGCTGATTATCTTTTTTCTCTCCTGGCTGGCCGATTCCGACATAACTATGGTTACATGATAACCTTTATGGGCCCCAATCATGGCCAGGGCAATACCAGTATTTCCTGATGTGGCCTCTATAATGGTCTTCTCTCTAGTCAGTGTTCCGGAAGCCTCGGCAAACTCAATCATATAAAGGGCTACCCGGTCCTTAACTGAACCCCCTATATTGTACCATTCAAGTTTGGCAAGAATCTCCGCTCCTCCAGCAGGCGCCATTCTGTTAATTTTAAGGAGGGGAGTTGAACCTATGAGTTCAGTGATATCAGAGTAGTAGTTCTCCGTATTCATATAAGGGAATATAGCCGTCATTTTTTAATATGGCGGATAAGGCTTAAAAACCAAGGTAAAATACTAGAATGTGAATTCAAGTAGCGGACCACTGAAGGAACTGGTGTGGCTCAAGGATCACCTGAAAGACCCTCAACTGATAATAGTTGACTGCAGATACAATCTTTTTGATGCGCATTATGGGCAGCGTGCATACTCCAATGGACACATCCCAGGGGCGTATTTTGTTGATCTTCTTAGGGATATGACAGGTCAGATATCAAAGAACGGCGGGAGGCACCCCTTGCCTGATATTCACCTTTTTGCAAAAAAGCTTGAAAGCTTCGGTATAAACGAAACTTCAACCGTTGTGGCTTATGATGATAACTGGTCTGGGGCTGCAAGATTCTATTTCCTGATGCAGTGCATAGGTTTTGAAAATTCATATGTTCTGAATGGACTCTATCAGAACTGGGAAAATTTAGGCTATCCAACCGATAAGACTGAGCCGAAAAAACGAAAAGGGGAACTTCGGATAAGGCCTGACAAACATATAAGAATAGAAGTCGATCATATAAAGAAGGATATAGATTCTGTAAAACTTGTTGATTGCAGGTCCAGTGACAGATATGCAGGAGAAAACGAAACCATAGATCCTGTCGCCGGCCATATTCCTGGGGCGGTAAACCATCCATTCATGGAATCTATAGGGGATAGAGGTTATCTTGATAAAAGCCTCCTTGAAAAGAAATTCAGTGATCTGCCAGAAGATCCGATACTTTACTGCGGATCCGGCGTTACTGCATGCGTTAATTTTGTAGCAATGAGGGTGGCTGGGAAGGACCCCCGGGTTTATTGTGGAAGCTGGAGTGACTGGATTTCTTACCCGGAAAATCCCGTTGAGAAATAAGCCTGGATTTCAACAAAGCTTGAATTTTACCATTTTTCATGATAAATCCGATGCTTCGCTGTTTATCCAACATCGTGATTAAATTAATTTAAAATACTGATCAAGAAATACGGTAATATGGCTTACAGTGACGGCATCTTACTGAGAGTTGCGGAGGCTAACTCCACAGATCCCGGTATGTCAAGAGTCAGGCTTGATGAAGAATCCAGAATAGCTCTGAATTGCGAAATCGGAGATGTCGTGGAGATAGAGAAGGAGAGAAAGACAGTCGGGCGAGTCTACAGGGCAAGACCTGAAGATGAAAACAAAGGTATTGTGAGAATCGACAGTGTCATGCGTAACAACTGCAGTGCGTCTATCGGTGACAAGGTAAGGGTAAGAAAAGTAAGAACAGAGGAGGCCAAGAGGGTAACCCTGGCTCCTATAATAAGAAAAGACCAGAGACTCAAATTCGGTGACGGTATTAATGAGTTCGTCCAGAAAGCACTGATAAGGAGGCCTATGCTTGAGGGTGACAATATCAGCGTTCCTGGCCTTACCCTGGCTGGACATTCTGGACTGCTTTTCAAGGTTGTGAAGTCACAACCCCCAAAAGTTCCAATTGAAGTGGGAGAGGAGACAAAAATAGAGATCAGGGAGGAACCTGCATCAGAGGTTCTGGAAGATGTGTCACGCATCAGTTATGAAGATATAGGGGGTCTTTCTGACCAGCTTGGCAGGGTAAGGGAAATTATTGAACTTCCTCTGAAGCATCCAGAACTATTCGAAAGGCTTGGTATTCATCCACCCAAGGGTGTCCTCCTTCATGGCCCTCCAGGAACGGGGAAAACACTAATAGCAAGGGCTGTTGCAAATGAATCCGGTGCCAATTTCTTCTCCATAAACGGACCGGAAATAATGAGCAAGTACTACGGACAGAGCGAACAGAAACTAAGAGAGATATTCCTGAAGGCTGAGGAATCCGAACCTTCGATCATATTCATTGATGAAATAGACTCTATAGCTCCAAAGAGAGAAGATGTACAGGGGGAGGTTGAGAGAAGAGTTGTTGCTCAGCTTCTAACACTCATGGATGGCCTGAAAGAGAGAGGGCATGTCATAGTTATTGGTGCAACAAATCGTATTGATGCTGTGGACCCTGCGCTGAGGAGACCAGGAAGATTCGACAGGGAGATAAATATAGGTGTCCCCGACAAGAAGGGCAGGAAGGAGATCCTTGCAATACACACCAGAGGAATGCCATTCGGTATGGACGAGGATAAAAAGATAGAATTTCTGGATGAAATAGCCAGCCTCACATATGGATTTGTAGGAGCCGATCTGGCTGCCCTGGCCAGGGAATCGGCAATGAATGCACTGAGAAGGTACCTTCCTGAAATCGATCTGGATAAACCTATACCTACCGAAGTACTTGAAAAAATGCAGGTCACGGACGAGGACTTCAGGGAAGCATTGAAGGCCATAGAACCTAGCAGCCTCAGAGAGGTGACCGTTGAAGTCCCAACAATCACGTGGGAAGATATAGGTGGCCTGGAATCAGTTAAAGGCGAACTTAGGGAGACTGTTGAGCTGCCGCTCCTTAAGCCTGATGTATTCAAGAGGCTTGGAATAAGGGCTGCAAAAGGATTCCTTCTCTACGGGCCTCCAGGTGTTGGTAAGACACTTCTCGCAAAAGCAGTTGCCAATGAGAGCAATGCCAATTTCATTTCTGTAAAAGGACCAGAAGTCCTGAGCAAGTGGGTTGGAGAAAGCGAGAAGGCTGTGAGGGAGATATTCAAAAAGGCAAAACAGGTTGCACCGACCATTGTCTTCTTTGATGAGATTGATTCCATAGCTCCAAGAAGAGGCCAGTATGGGGACACAGGTGTAACGGAAAGAATAGTCAATCAGCTTCTGACATCGCTTGATGGTGTGGAGGTACTGCAGGGAGTGGTGGTCCTTGCTGCCACAAACAGGCCAGATATTATTGACCCCGGCCTCTTAAGGGCTGGGAGATTTGATAAGATGATCTATATACCTCCGCCTGATGAGGCCAATAGGCTCAAGATACTGCAGGTCCATACAAAGAATATGCCCCTTAAAAAGGATGTTAATCTTAATGATATATCCAAGAAAACAGAGGGCTATGTTGGTGCCGATCTGGAGAACCTATGCAGAGAGGCAGGAATGATGGCATACAGGGATGACCCGGAGGCAACAGAAATAAGCCAGAAGAATTTCCTTGATGCCATGAAATCCATAAGGCCGTCAGTAGATGAGGAGGTTCTGAAGTTCTACAGGGGCCTTTCTGAGTCTCTGAGCAAATCTGTATCAGAAAAGAGAAAAGTAGTGGAGGAACTGGGCCTTTACCAGTGAATATCCACACTTTCCATTTCTATTTTTTATATGAGGACTGAAGGCGTTGATTCCTGTGGATTCAGGATCTAACAAGTATTCTGTCCTTTCAGTTACCACACTCGGGTCTCTGATGGCGGCAGTAGACTCAACAATTGTGTTCCTGGCAGTTCCTGCCATGGCAAAATACTTCAAAACAGGAGTATCTCTCCTTACCCTTGTAATTGTGATGTATATTGTAACCCAGACTGCTATGATGATTCCAAGTGGCACCATCGGGAACCGCCTTGGAATGAAGAAGATATATCTCAGTGGTTTTGGCATATTTGCTGTATCCTCTCTCATAATAGCTCTCTCGCCGGAAATATCATTTGCCATATTCTTCAGGGGAGTAGAGGGTATTGGTGCTGGAATACTAGGTACACTGGGTTTTCCAATTCTTTTAAAATCATTTCCATTTGAGGAGAGGGGAAAGGCAATAGGAATAAATTCAGTTTCCTGGTCGGTAGGAGCACTGATTGGGCCACTACTTGGAGGTTTCCTTGTAACATATGACTGGCGATACATTTTCCTGATCAATGTGCCAATCGGGATTATAGGGCTTATACTTGGAATCAGCCGGATCCCCGCAGACAAAGGGGACAGAAGCGTAAAGTTCAGGCCTGCAAATTTTCTCACATTCTTAGTATTCATAATACTGGTTGTGATGGGCATTTCACTTCTCAATTACTACTTCCTCATAGCCGGGGCTTTTATGTTCCTGCCCTTCTATCTTGCGGAGAGAAGAGACCCGCTAATTCCACCAAAACTGCTCAGGAACCGTTCATATTATCCTATAGTAATGGCATCCGGGCTACAGGGCATAGGGTTTTTTGGAACAATATATGTTCTAAGTGTCTATTTTCAATCCGACCTGGGGGTATCACCGATCGTTGCCGGGATCCTTGTTGCTGGATATCCTGTGGCTTCAATTATAGCAAATCCACTTGGTGGATCACTACTTGACCGCAGCGGAAGGGGTTCATCACTGCTCGTAATAGGGCTGGTGCTTCAGGGAATAGGCATAATGGTTGCAGCCTTTATACTCCCTCACAGGTACATATTGACGGTCCCTCTTTTTATTGCCGGGTTTGGTGGGTCCATATACTGGGCAGTCTCAACCACACTGGGTGTGGATGCAACAGGCAGGGAATTCAGGGCTATGGCAAGTGGAACTCTTTACACCATACGCAATCTATCCCTAGCTCTGGGAATATCACTGCTCCCGGTTTTCATGGACTTTTTCTCCTCCTCATCTTCAGCGTCTGTTATTATTCTATCATCGCATGTTAACATGATTACTGCGGCCGAATACTACATGCTGTTCATAGCTGTTGCTTCATTCGCTTCCCTTCCTCTCTTCCTTGCGAGATTCAGGACATGGGAGGGGATATCAAATCCCCACTCCTGACCCATTGCATAAAGCAAATGATAAAGATGGGGAAAATTTAACTATAATATATGTATTAATCAAATCGTAATGACCCGAAAGAAGTTTGCCTCTGACATGATCAAGAAGGCCCTTGTCAACAATGATGGTGAGACCATTGGAATGATAGTAAATTTTGTTGTTGACACTGTTACCGGGTCCATTAAAAGTGTTCTTGTAAAACCTTCCGGCCCAGAAAGGTATTCTGATTTTCCACTGGACAAGGAGGGTCGATACATGATACCTTTACCCAGAATAAAGCCGTTCAGGGACGTCTATGTTACTGATGTAAAGAAAAGGGGAGAGGTACCGAAAATCTGATATATATTAGTGAAACAGCGGAAAATAAGCAGAAAGGAGAACTGCTGTCAGAACCTGAATCAGGACTATCTGATTAGTCATCCTGCTTATTCCGATTGTATCCTTTTTTAGAGTAAGGAAATGAAATACTGATACCGCAAGGGGAATAAGAAGCAGAAGGAACTCCCTGGGGAAAAGTGCCTGGATAATGAATCCTGGAAAAAGTACAGCAGCATATATGGGCCTGAATTTTCTTACACGTACTCCGTCCTGTCTGTCTTCAGGAAGATGATGCAGATAACGAATTGCTGAAGCAAGAAGGCCAAGTAGTATAGATATCAGGATCATCTGCAGTGTAACAGTGGCATCAAAAGCTATTGCCGATCCGATCACTGAAAATATTCCAAAGGACATAAACGTTGAAACCTCACCAAATCCCCTGGAATTGAATCGGAATGGAGGCAAAACGTACATGAGTGATACTGCAACTGCAAGAAATCCTATGATGAGTAAGGTATACTTATGGTAATAAAAAACGATGAAAAGCCCAACTGTGATGGAAAGAAGTGCACAGACAACAAAATATATTCTTACTGTCTCCGGTTTAACTCCTGAACGCTCAATAAGATAAGATCCAATTGGAAATGTGGTATCATCATTTCTGAGGATTCTCCCTGACTTGTGATCAAAAAAATCCATGGAAAGGTTGAGAGCAGCCTGCATCAGCATAACGACTGCCACCAGAAGTACGAACATAACCGGGTCTCGAAATCTGTTATAAGACCATACGACCAGAACCGGAGAAAAGGAGGTGAAGTAAAGTGGAAGTTTGAGGCCCTTTGCTATATTCATGCATTCGTGATTGTGAAAAGCTAATTAATTTCTCGTCAATTTAATTTTCCTTCACTCTTATATATCATTTTCCAATACAGTATAGATAACATATGGACAGAGCCGTAATCAAGCTGCTCAGGAAAGCCAGAACCATGACCTTATCCACTACTGGAGTCAAAACATGGACAACCAAGACTTTCTATGCTATGGATCACGGTTTTCTATTCTATATTGAAAAAGGCGGTCTCACTTTAAAGAACATTACAGAGAATCCGAACATAAGTTTTGCAATAGACGAGAATAAACTGAATCTTTTTGTTCAGGGCTCCGGGAGAGTTGAAATTTTGGGCGAACCGGATGATCTGCAGAGAGAGAGGGGGATATTACTTCACAAGGTTCCTGCAGATGCTGCATTCTCTCATAGCGGGCACGTATTTCTTGCCAGGCTTGTCCCTGATGAAATACGGGTAATGGATATGCGTGTTGAAATGAAGAGATACAGTGCCGACGTAAATCTCGATGAAATGACAGAGCATTTCCAACCGATCTTTAGCCTTTTCAGGGTATGGTCATTTCAGCAGAGCATAATTGCATTGATTATTGGTTCCATACTTGCTGTCAGGCTGAATTTAGTATTTCTGGTTCTTTCAGTTCTCGGTATTATGGCCGCCCATGGCGCTTTCAATGCCATAAGCGGATACTTTGATTTCAGGACAGGGAACGATACGCCCAGATCCCTGACCAGTTCAAGAGTTTTTGTTGACAACCTTGTACATCCGAGGAAGGCCCTTGGAGTATCCTATCTACTGCTGGCGCTTGCTCTCGTAGATGGGGTATACCTGGCTATTTCCAGGCCACAGATTTGGCCATTTATCCTGATAGGCGTTGTAGCAGGTGCTCTATATAGTGCCCCAAAAATAGGGTTTAAAAAATATGCTCTGGGAGATGTTGCTGTCTTTGTTGCATGGTCACCCGGAATATTCCTTGGCGCTTATGTACTTCAGGGAGGAATAATAAACCTTCCAATACTTCTGATATCATTTTCAGTTGCCCTTCTAACGGTGAATATCCTGCATGGAAATAACTGGAGAGACATGGACGACGACAGGAAAGTCGGGGTCAGAACAGTTGCAAATGTTCTTGGAGAAGAGGGATCAAAGATCTATTATTATGCACTCATTTGGTCTCCATATGCCCTTGTTGTCCTGGCATATTTCCTTGAGAGGCACCTATACCCGTTGTTTGCCGTAATGCTTACAGTTCCTCTGGCAATACAGCTTTCAAGAATTGCTGCAAACAGGAAGAACATAAAAAGGTCAATGCTGGATATGCTTACTGCAAGAGCAACTTTCTACTTCGGTCTTTTCGGGGTTATATCCTATCTTCTTGTTACCTATGCCTCAGGGGCACTTCATCTTGTAGTGTAGGACAGGAAATAAATGTCCGTAAAGGGGGATTATTCTCTAAGTGACTTCATAAGGAACCTGATAAGGAACAATTTATTCCGCTCTTTCAAATATTCAATTTCAGGATTCGCAGGATTTATCATGCTTGAAATTCTAACATTTATTGGAATTGAGTTTATCGGAGTTTCATTGATATTCCTCATAGACGCATATTCTTTTTTCACTGCAGTGCTTGTAGAGTATATTATTAATGAACACTGGACAACAAGAAACGAGGGAAATCATGGAGGTGCGTTGAAGGGGTTCCTCATAAGGCTATTTACATTTGAGCTCCTGAATCTGCTGGGCAATATTGTTACTCTTTCTGTTCAGTATGCATTACTGTTTTTCTTCAATATCTCCCCTCTTATCGGGAATTTAATTGGATCAGGGATAGCTTTCCCTGTTAATTATTATCTTCAGATGAAGAATGTTTGGGGAATAAATCCTGTCCAGTTTTCAGAGGGGAAATAATATCCCTTGCACCACCGGTTTCCGATAATCTGAAATACAGGAAAGTTATGATCCGGAGTTAATGACTGTCAGCAGTGAAAGTCTGGAGAATGCCTACGGGTTCAGAAAATACTTCTGGGGCAGAGTTATGGGGCTAGGTCTCCTCATCGTGGGCGTTGGGTTCTATTTCGTCTGGTCGGTTCTTTATGGAACATGGGCAGATGTGGGGCTTTACTCATTCGTTGTGGTTGTAGTTATTTTTGGCCTTCTCGAACTTGCATTGGTTCAATCCAAAATTAAAGATGAGATCAGGGAAATTGAGAGATCTAAGAGGGCGTAAGCCTTTATTCTTTAAATATCCTGAGCCTTCTGCAATATTTTCCATCGGAATAATAACACTCTGAGTATGGGTAACCTTTGCCTCCCAGGAGATTCTGAGGCTCCACCGCAGTGAATCCATCTATCTTGAGAGCGATATAGTCTCTTGTGGATATTTTTCTGGTTCTGAATATGAATATATGTGTGCTGTTCAATGCCAGGGAAGCATTCTCATACTTTGTCATGTCATCAGCATTCTGCGTAATGTTGAAAAGTATAGTATTGTAGTGGCGGCTATGCCTCACCATGCTCTCCAGGTATTTCCTGGATTCGTCATCGAAGATCGCGGTGTGCCCCTCTTCAATTATAATGGCCTTTCTCCTGAGATCAGATGTCATGAGGCTGTAGAGTTTCATCATGCTCTCTCTTGCAAAAGCTCTGGCTGACATACCTCTATTACGCAATATTAAAATGTCAGCCGGGGAGATTGAATTAATGTTGCTGAAATCATACTCTTCCAGAGGATCATATACATAGAGGCAGTCAATTAGACTATTCTTTATCATTCTTCTTATAATGATTCCAGTGAAGAATGATTTGCCTGACCCGGTTTCCCCGATAACCATGAAATTATTCGCTGCTCCGTAAACAATAGGGAGGAAAACAGTTCTGCCATTGAGATCATCTATTCCGATCTCAATGTCCCCATATGTTTGAGAGCTGAAAGAAAGTGGCATAATGGTGGAGGCTGATGATGCACTCATCATGTATTTTGGCTTTAAATGTTCAGAGAATGGAAAGATATTTCCAAGAGATGCGGCTGTTGGCTTTACAATTGAGAAGTCCAGGCCAAGATAGTTCAGGGATCTCCGATATGTTCTCTCATAATCAGTAAGATGAACGGGATGGGAGCCTATAAGGGTAAGATTAAGGGATGTTCTGAGAATTGAATCCCTATCCTTCTTGAGGCCCTCCTCCATTGAGTTGATGGTTTCTATTTGCTGGCTGATGCCTGTCCCATGCTCTTTTATGGAATCTCCCGAAATGCGTATCTGAGCCTTTCTGTCTGCTCTGGCAGATTTTAACAATCTCAAAGCTGATTCATCCTGTATTCTGTGGACTGAAAACCTTGTGATAGTGCCTATACCGGAACCTTCTAGAAATGCATATAAAAGTGGTCCCCCGTCATAATCAGAGTCTCTTAGTTCAAGCATTATGAAATTTCTGTCTCCGCTGATGAAATTCCTTCTCAGATGCATTACAGGATCGATTTTTGAATTTTTGGATGAGCTGGAATAGAAAACACTATTATACAGATTCTCCAAATCTGATATTTGCGGAATGGTAAAATTAAAATTCAGAGATGAAAGGCCTTCAAGGAATTTTACTGAACCTTCTGCCAGATTTGCTGCTGTTTTCTGTTGAGATCCAGTTGCTGATGAAAATACAGCAAGAATATGGGTTTCTCCATACCCCTCTTCTTCGATTCCGGTGTAAGCAAAAAAATCAAAGTTAACTGAAATGTCCGAGAGAAGCCTCCTGAGGCCGTTAAGGATGTTTCTCTGTTCACTTTCCCTTGCCTCAGGGAGCATTCTCGGCTCCAGGAATGCGATGAATCTTAATTTCCCAGATACTCTGAATATGCCTTCAGGGTCTGATTCCTCGCGGGTTAAACTGAACTCTGGAACAAATTTCCGCCCTCCAGCAGGAGGCATCAGCTTTGTGAACAACTTGACTATTCTGGTCTTTCCAGTAATCTCTATAAATATTCCCGCAACACTGATTGCTGCGATGAATACTGAGAACAGTGTGTTAATCTCCAGTGTAAAGACTGTTATCAAAGATAAGGAGATTATGAGAAGCAACGTCCTGTACCTGAGGCCGAACATTGTGGGGGTGAAGATATCTATATTAGGTGGGACCTTTCTATATCGCATTTCAATCAGGATATCTTCTCCATTTCAACTCATCCTGGATTGCTTCACTGTAAGGGTCTTTCCTGGATGGGACCTGACTTGCTTGCCTGTATCCTGAATTGCCCGATGGGACCTGAATCATTCTAAGGAGGCCATCCTGCAGATTCCCGGATCCAAGTTCAACTGCTGATCTGGCATATCCGGTAATGCTTCCTGCAATTGCACCTGCAGAAAATCCTCCAAGCATATTGAGAAGAGGAGTTGTGCCCGGTCCTCTCCCACTGAAAAATAGGTAGCCTGGAAGCAGGGATGGAATGAGTATCAGTGCTATCTGCAAAGGCGCTACATAGCTGAATAACTCAGAAAGGTATATAGAAAGAAGTGCTAGGAATGGAAAGATGGAAAATTCAATGAATATTTCCCAGAGCACTTTTGCGTATCTCCTCAGATAACCTATGCCTGAGAGTACCGTGAATACCGGGAGCAGCGGGATTATGAGCAGAATCATCCCTTCCCTTACCATAAGTGTGGCAAGGAGAACTGCGCATGAACCGAAATAAGCACTTAACATGATGAATTGAAAAATGCTGTTTACACCTGAATCAATTCCTGTGATCCCTGTTCCTGGAAGGGGAATAAGGCGCTGCTTATCCACATTGAGATGGTTCCACATTATGGCATAAAGATGCTGCATTCCATTCAGGAATGAGAGGGAGATGTATACTGATGTGAGAGATACCAGAATGAGTATTGCGCACTTGATAAACCAAGCTACCGGTCGCAGATCCGGCTCAAGGCTGTTTTTGAATAGAAATGCAAGAGCAGAGACAGCTATGGAAAGGCTGATCAGGTAAGGAGAAATCGTGTTGGCAGCAACTATTATTGCATTATAGCTGCCGGAAGAGGTAAATGAAGTGACATAAGCATAATCAGGAGCAAGACCGATCCTCAGGGTGTAAGTCCAAAGAAACTGAACAAGTTCAGAGTATGGGAGCAAAACAGCTTTCAGAATCTCCGAAAGCGAACCAAGCAGATATCCAGAAACAGACAGAATTATCAGCTTCCAAAGGCAATGTATTTGAATATTGTGTAAACAACACCGCTAAGTGCAAGGGCATAGATGAAAGTGCCTATAATTGCATTCCTCAATCTCACATGGGCCTCCACCCTTCTGCTCTCATCGTTCCCAAAAAAACTGAGGGCCACAGGAATCCAAAGGACAAGCATCAAAACAGCCGACACCGAGATAAGGATATCATCTATCCTTCCTGTGATCTGTTGGATTTGAGTTGATATTGACAATATGCCCGTATGCGTCATTAATACATGTTTTAGCATTCATGCATAAAATAGCATAGTTGTATAAATTATATTTGTGGGTGAACCCTGCTTTTAACTTCCTCAAGTGCTTTCAGTCTCTGCTGACTTCTTTGCTCGCCCTGTTTGAAGCGCTCTCGTTCTTCGTCAGTCTCGAGTTTAAGTTGAGGCACTTCAATTGCTTTTCCATCCTGGTTTATTGCCACGTAGGTCAGAAAACAGGTTGTGGTAAAGCTCCTGTCTCCTGTAATGGCATTTTCTGAATAAACATCAACTTCGATCTCCATTGTCTTATTGGTTACATAATTTATTCTGCCGTAAAGAGAAACTATGTCTCCCAGATGTATCGGTGAAAGGAAAAACAGCCTGTCGATGCTGCCAGTGACAGTTCTTCTTCTACAATGCTTTGCTGCCACTATGGCTGCCACATTATCAATCCATTCAACCAGCCTCCCTCCATAGAGATCATTGTAAATGTTGGTGTCTGGTGGCAGCACCAGGCGCTGCAGTTCTGTCTGGGATTCCTTCCAGTGTTTTGCATCCATATATGGATATTGGAAGTATCATCAAATAAACTTCTCTTTGGAAATATGCTTTATAGTCTTATGCATAAGGAAAGTGATGAATTTGGAAACGCTGGAGTCTGAGAAAAAAAGTGCGGCCCTTGCTTCTATCAAATTTGTAAGAGATGGAATGCTCCTCGGATTGGGTACAGGCTCCACTGTTAAATTTCTAATAGAGGAACTTGGAAATATTATCAAGGAAAAGGGTTGGCACATTTCCTGTGTTCCTACCTCCAGGTCATCAGAAAAGCTTGCTAGAGAGAAGGGGATTGAAATAGTTGAAAATCCGGGCAGAAAACTGGATCTTGATATAGACGGAGCTGATGAGGCTGATTCATATGGCAATCTGATAAAGGGTGGCGGTGGTGCCTTAACCAGGGAAAAGATTGTCGCAGTGAATAGCCGAAAGGTATGCATAATTATAGACCACTCAAAG
>DAHWLW010000011.1:0-4601 GCA_027343465.1 Thermoplasmatales archaeon
GATATAGAATCCCCATGATACATTGTACGCAGACAGTTCTCCAAATATGGACTGGGATATTGGCACATATGGTGGTGGGCCGTAATCATTGAAAACCGGCGAGTATCCAGCAAGGTAATACAGGTGATTTGGCGAACTTTCCGAAATTTGCGGTGCATAATAGTTATCGGCAACGCCATATTGTTCTGCAAAATCCCATTCAGGTGCCATCTGCGCTGCACTGTAATAGGTCAGCGCCTGGGGACCGCTGCCATTAAGGAAACCGTTCATTTTTCCGTGATTCCAGTCTATGTGATACTGCACATAGCCTTCGTTTGGATCCTTTGTTGTAAATACCCCTGCAGGGATTTCACTGAGCCTGCCGAGGAGTGTACTGTTGTCCAGCAGATTTACCGGAGTGCTCAGGTTTGCGGAAAGGCTAGAATTAGAGGAATACCGGTCATATGGATATATCCCGAAGAGGTTGTCAAAACTGTGGTTTTCTAGGAAAATGTTTATGACATGCTGTATGGGAGTCCTAGTTCCTGATGATTGTGATGCAGCCTGAGCAGAAACCACCGGCATGAACATAACAACCACAATGGCAATCGCGACAGTCACGGCAATGTATCTTTTCACCGTCATTGTTATATCCTAGGATGATTATTTATTTTTGCAGGATTGAGTTGAGTATTATGATGGAAACATATTCTGCCAATGGAATGTGCGGACGTACAGAAATCCACCAGATTGCCCTGACCCAGAATTACCAGAAGGGTTTATATTCCCTGCAGTATCCGAGGAAAGAAGCGAAGCAATGATCCCGTTTGTAAATGCACTGAATAAGAAGCCTCTTATCTTTTCCGTTGTTCCACTGAGGGATACAAGGACTGGAGAGAAGGCACATGATGAGCGGATATTGAGAAATCTCGATGCAAGGATCAAGGAATTTTCTGATGCGTTGAAAGGAAAGAAGCGTCTGAACGCTGTGAGCGTCCCAGAACTTGTTGAGGAAAACCATGAAGGGCGTCCCAGATACAACAGCGTTTATACAAGGAAACTTTCCAGTGGAATTGCCAGTAGCCTAGACATAGATGCAATTGTCAACAAGGTTGTTGTGCATCTTGAAAGCTATTCCGAACTCTCAGGGTGGATCCAGGAGACATATTCCCTTGGAATCAAGAACATGGTACTGGTTGGGGGGAACACAAGGCATCACAGATACCCTGGTCCCGCTGTGTCGGAGGCCAATGTTGCAGCGAAGCACGTTGCAACAATCAGCGGTCTGGATGACCTTACCATTGGAAATATCTGCCTTCCTGAACGGAGAAACGAGGCGAGAACAATGCTCTACAAGACCATGACTGGTGCGAGGTTCTTTACCACGCAGATGCTTTTTGACAGCCAGAGAATAATTGAGCTTCTGCGGGAATACACTATGCTCTGCAGTGAGGCTGGAGTAGAACCCGCAACAGTTCTACTGAGTTTCGCCCCATTGAGAAGCGTATCAGATCTTAATTTTTTGGATTTCCTGGGAGTTGATCTCCCCACAGGACCCAGGGAATATATCCTTGATTCGGGTATTCCATCGGAAGCACCGGAAAGGTCTATCCTCAATGCAGTTTCAATCTATTCTGACGTGGCAGATTCACTTGAAGGTCTGGATAATTCCGTTCAAGTCGGCGTGAACATAGAACAGCTGACCAAGACAAATCTTCCATATTCACTGAGGCTTCTGGATCGGTTCCAGGAGATAATCGACATGAAGGGAGCTGAACTAAGGGAAGTACTGGACAGAAAGCTATAAACCATTATCCCAGAGGTTGGTTAGCCGGGATCAGACAATCCTGCTGATCCTTGACATCTTAACCTTGATGTTTTCAAGCACTGAATGGGCACCTTTTCCCAGTTTAAGTATGCTTACACTGGAGTCATTTATGTCCATGGAGAAGCCAAGTTTTTCAGTGAGTACAGAAGCCCTGTGAAGAAACTTAAGTTGGCGCGCAGAACGAGGAATAACCTTCAGGATGTGCTTTATCTCATCCTCATTGAGCAGCCGTAGTGATATATGATTATTCGCTGTTTTGGGGACTCTCCGCCCCCATATCCCTAAGTCGCTTTCTCAGATATATGGAAGATAAGCGAGAACCATCTAGCTTTTCCGTGAAAGGCCATTAGTATCATGTAAGGAAATGAAACTGTGGAACGTTCATATGGAAACAGCTTGATGAAAATAGGGCTAATATCAGAAAAGGTTCTAACCATGAAGCTCCATACATCAGATCGGATTACGGGGTTTATGGGATAGAGAAACCGCTTGTTCCTGTGTATGGGGTTTTGCTGGCGTAAATCCCGTAATTGGAAGACACCCGGAATCTGGACAGAAAGGAGACATGTTAATGGAAATGATGTGTAAGGATCGTAAAGTCTGAACAGAAACTTCTCTGGAGGAGTGGAAAGAATGCAGGCAAAGACACGTTGATTAAATGATTGGACGTTCGTCATAAGGGATGGTGGAATGAAATTCACGAACAAGGTTCACAACGCTGTTCAATTCGCCATCTCGCTCATACGGCTGTTCGAAGGGTATTTAAGCATTTTATTACCACTCCGCTCTCTATGTTCATTGTGTCAAGTATGCTGAAGGCTTCCAGATCATAGTGCTGATGTCATCATCGGCCCTGTCTCTTTGACCTTGAATGAAACCTGTTTCCCGGTTTCAATGTTGAACCAAAACGCTTTCCGACATCGAGATTTATTAAGTTACAGGGTAGCGTAGATGATGTCCTGCGTCATCTTATTGTGTCTCGAAATGTGTTTCGGAAATGATATTTAACAGAGAGTGCTACAGATCTGCTTCACGAAGTCCCATGGAACGCTCCACGATCTCAGGTAACTCTCATGCAGGCCTTTCCTCACGAGAAATGGAACATGACAAGGTTTCCTGAAGACCACCGACGTTCCGGAACACTTGAATCCAGCGAGATTTTTTGCAATATCCTTTCAAAATACCTGAGTTATACTGAATCCTGAATGGCGCAAATTGTCAAAACATGTTCTGCCATTGGCTCACTTGCAGTCCTTTTATGAAAGGATGAACCAGTGTCGACCCGAATACCGGTTCAGAGGTATTACACAATATCTTTGTTTTTTTGTCAGGCCATTTTCAAGCTCCAAGGCCCATCAAAGTTCGTGGAACTTAAAAGGCATCCTTTCAATAATCTTTAAATATTGAATTTAAATAAAAGGATACTAGGGGAGCTTCTGCTGAAGCTGAGAGGACCTTGCGGTCGACCCTTGGAACCTGATCCAGGTAATGCTGGCGGAGGGATGTTGATGTGTATCTTATATTTGGGACTTGAAATCGCTTTATATAGCAGCTTTGCAAGCTATGGAAATGTTTTTTGTTCTTGGATGTTCTGTGAGGGGACTTTGCGGTGATAAACGATCTTAATTCCGTCGACCCAGCTCTGTTCCATAATTACGGCGATCTCAGGAAGGCCCTTGATGGGATGGCTTGGACCAGAACTCATTCACTTATGCTGGTTACAATGGTCACGAGCTTCTTTGTCTGGGGTATTTTACTTGTAGTTGCCCCACTAATAACTGAGTGGCCAGTAGTTCCCCGGGATTACACAAGTTACATTCTTCTGGCATCTCCAGCTGGCCTCCTGATTGGGAACTTACTTATGGGATTCCTTGCAGATAGGTTTGGCAGGAGGAATATCTTCATGGCAACCATGCTGATTGGGGCTATTGGAATATCCGGGATCATCTTCTCCGCTAACGCTGTCCAGATCATCATATCAATTATTCTGGCCGAAATGGGATTCGGCGGTGAAGAAACCGTGTCACTAGTATTCATGTCAGAACTCTTCCCTGCAAGGTATCGCGGAAAGGTACTGATCCTTGTGTCAAACTCTGCCAACATCGGTGTGGCAGTCCTTTCGGGGGTATTTCTCTTGCCTCCTGCCAATATTTACCTCCAGAAGCTTCTTTTCGGGATAATGGCGGTTGCTGGGCTTCTCATAGCCATTTACGCCAGAGTGAGGATACCGGAGAGCATCAGATGGAAGTATGTTTCTCGGTCAGTTGCAGCCATACCAAAAATCGATTCAAGTGGGATACTGAAATTCCTTGTCCTGCTCTCGTTCGCCATAACAATCGTTCTCACTTTCGCACTGGTGACTTTTGTCATGGGACCATACAGATTTCCTATGTACGTTAGCTTGATAGCATTTTCATCAGGCCTGGGGACGTCAGCAACAGGTATTCTCGCAATTTTCTTAATTGATATGGTATCTAGGAAACTTCTTGCACTTTTTGCATACACAGGAGGATTCTTGTCTATGACGCTCTTCATACCCTACCTGTTCTTCTCATCCTCCCTGATACTTTTTGTTGTGCTGGTACTTATCAATTCGTTCTTCAGTGAACTGGGCTGGGCTTCCCGGGAACTCCTGCAGCCTGAACTTTTCGACACCGGATGGCGCGGCAGAGGCATCGCTTCCGTCCGCGGGATAGCTTACGGTCTGTATATCGCCTCGCTCTTTCTGCTGGTTAACTTTTCAACCTTGAATTACATGATATTTGCAACCATGATGTGGTCAATAGGGTTTATC
>DAHWLW010000024.1:0-4148 GCA_027343465.1 Thermoplasmatales archaeon
GTTTTACAGCATAGCCCCTTGTAAAATCATGACCATGTGGATAAATGACAATGCAGAAACAGAAGAGGGATAGAACCTTGGACTGCCTGACATACTCTCCTCAGCGAAAGCATTGGAGGTTCTCACTTTTGCTTCGCTTTCACCTTCATTCCTCACGGTCTGGACGGTTTTGCGAGAACCCATTACCGAGTTCTAAGGTCGCTGCCGATTTCAACGTTGCTTCTTTAGGGGTATGTGTGATCCCTATGCACGCATCCCAATTCGATTATAATTTCAATCAGAATTTCTTATATACTTCTATGATATCTTAGATCATGGGATTTCAGGATAAGCATGGAAAATGGAAGGAGAATGAAAGCGTAAGAATGTGGTATGAGAATATGAAGGCTAAATCTGTACAGAGTGCAGATGTGAGATACAGGGCTTTAGCATACTATTGTGAGGAGAATAATACCACTCCAATGGAGATCATACAACAGGCTAAGGATAAGAGCTTGAGGAAGAATTATGAGAAATATATCAGGAAAAAAGAAGCTGAGGGAAAGAAGGGATCCTATCTGCCAATATTCCGGCATGTTTTGGTTTCATGGTTGAAATACAATGAAATAACCTATGATCTGTCAGGAATAAACATAAAAGGGGAGGGGCAGAATGAAAGAAGCCAATCCGAATCTGTACCTACTCAGGAAGAGCTTTCAAAAGTTCTCAGGAGTGCAACAAAGAGATCAAGGGCAATGATCGGAATGATTGCATTCTCAGGAATCAGGTTAGAGGTCATGGGAAATTATCTGGGAGATGACGGTCTTAGGATAGGAGACATTGAGGGTCTTAAGATTGGGGATAAGATAGAATTTGAAAGAGTGCCTGCAATGATAACGGTCAGAGCGGAGTTGTCAAAAATAAAAAAGACATACAAAACATTTCTTGGGAATGAAGGAATCAAATACCTGAAGGAATATTTAGAGGAAAGAATCAATGATGGACAGATCCTCAATGCGGATAGTCCTTTATTCGCATTGGATAAGAGAGGAGAAAAGAAACACAAATTCATGAGAACGTTGCTTATCAGCTCTGATATAAGAGATGCAATGAGATCGGCAGGATTCAATTGGAGACCATATCTTCTGAGACCATATTTCGCAACTGCCATGACGTTATGTGAATCCAAGGGATTGATAACGCATGAGTTCAGGCAGTTCTTCATGGGACATGCAGGAGATATTGAAAGGGTTTATTTGCTGAACAAAACACTGCTTCCGGATACGATAGAAGCAATGAGGGAATCATACGCCAAATGCCTGAAATTCATTGAGACTGAATATCATGGGATCGCGGAATCAGATTCAGTGAAGATTCTCAGGGAAAGCACGATTAACGCCATTGAAATCTATGCCAATGTGAAGCTTTCTGAGGATCAGAGGAATGAGCTTATGGCATTGAATACGGATGAGTTCAACGAAAGACTGAGGGAGATCGCAAAGAAGTCTCAGGCTAATGCAATGAATAATGGCAACAGTCACAAAACCATACCTGAACCGAAATTGGAAACATACCTGAATAAAGGATGGGAATTGGTGCAGATATATCCAAAGGGAGATAAGGCAGTTATCAGGTTGCCGGGTCGTTGAAGCTTCATCTATTCCAGAGCTTTAGGAATTGCATTACCTGATTGACCTCCTCGTTATGCAGGTAATCCAATATCGCATCAAATTCCTCTCCAGGGAAACGTTTTGTCATCTCATCGACAAGGTATTTCTCATCCGAAAGCTCAGACAGGGAATAACGAAGTAAATCCGCTTTGCTGGATTCTACCAGTTTTTTTTGTATGTCTTCAGGCAGGCTCCGCATCCCCTTTCTGTATTCCTCTATCCATAGCTCGTTCATCTTTTCCCGGACCCTTCCCATGTTGATATCCAGCATGGTCCTTGCGTGTAGGCCCTTCCTGTCAAAGAGAAAATATGACTCATTGGAAGCATCCAGTATTCCGGCATCCCTGAGCATGGCGATTCCTTTCTGGATCGACCTTGTGCCTACCTTGTGCCCCTGTTTTTCTAGATTCCCAGATACGTTATCGGTGATTCGTTTTGGGGAATTGCCAGCCCGATGACGAAAAAAAAGCAGGTAACTGACTATGGCTTGCACCGTCTCTAATTCTTTCCCCCTTCCCATTATTACATAATTGTTTAACTCTTATTATATTTATCGAATTGCGAACTATAAAATGACAGGAAAGTTCAGGTTAATTTCCACATTAGATGTTTATGGAACAGCTATTAATGAAATGGGAGAGCTATGTTAGAAAAGTCGGCGGGACCTTTTATATTGCATTGCCGTCTGATTATGTTAAAGCTCATAAAATCGACCGAGATGACCTTCTATTTTTCAACTTAAACTCTGATGGAACGATCACTATCTGTACGACGGACCCTGAGGTGAGAGTGAAATGATCGATATCACACCTGTAAAAAAAGCCGCCGCGAACCTTCCAGATAGTGTCAGGGAACTAATCTCAGAGGAAAAATCGAAAATGGATGTAGAGGAATTTCTAGCAATGGTCAAAGTAGTTGAGAAACAGTTAAAGAAGGAGGTGGTAAAATGAACCGAAATGACCGTCTTTATGAACAGATGACCGCGGCCATCAAACTGGGAAATAAAATTTCTGGGTTTTATCCTCCGAATACGATGTGGATAGGCTTCATGTTCTTAGAAGAATACATCGATTTCATTTTTCAAAAGGATGCTAATGTTGATACAATGCTGGAAGTTCCTTATGAAGCAATGTGTGATGGCATCTTAGCAGAGGGTGACTACGAAGAGTTTCGCAGTCACTTTTCAGACGAAATTGAAGCGTATTTCAAAGATAAAGAAAAAGAGGCGTGAAAAATGACTGGCATTAAGCCCATCTGCCCAACATGCCGTAAAAAATCAATTTCCCTATTCCGCAAAACACAGAATATCAGGGAATTTGTGGCATATTACTGTGAAAACTGCAATAAGATCATCGATCCCATAGAACGCCTTGATACGATTATCCACAGGCAGGATATCCGTGATTTTCTGACGTCCCATAAGAAAACCTACAACCTGATACTGGCCGATCCTCCCTGGCATTATACCATAAATTCCTTGCCGCAAAACAGACAGGTTGAAAACCATTATGACACAATGTCAACAGATGAATTATGCAATCTCCCAGTTCAAAATATCGCAAAGGTTCCATCCATCCTGTTTATGTGGTGCCCTAATGCAAAAAAAGATGACGCCCTCAAGGTTCTGCAATCTTGGGGATTCCGATACGTGACCAAGCTGACGTGGATTAAAACTGCAAGGAACGGACAGCCCAGGATAGGGTTGGGCAACAATGTACGCAACACATCTGAAGACATCCTGATCGGCAAAATCGGAGACTTTCCGATGCCTAAAGTCAAATTTTCCTCCACCTTTATGGCATTACAAACCGACCACTCAAGGAAACCTGCAAGATCGTATGAAATGATCGAAAATATGTATCCAGACGCAAGCCGTATTGAATTGTTTGCCCGTTATGTTCACCCAGGTTGGACCGGAGTTGGAAACGAATCGGAACCACTGCCAAAAAAAGAGCCTTTTTTGAATGATAAAAAGGCACTTATTTCAGGTCAAAAAAGGACAGTTTTAGAACTTATAACAACAGAGGAGATGGTGCAGAAATGATAAAAGGGGGTGATAAAAGAATTCAAGATAACAATCCATCCGGAGTATTTAAGGATAAGCAAATTCCTTCTGGAAAACCTTTGAGATATTCAAAAGATTCTCTGACTAAGGATCTCATTGGGAAATCTGTTGTTATTTCCATACTTGGAGGGAAAAATGAAGCTGGCATTTTGAAAGAATGTGGCATGTACGATATTTTATTGGAAATGTCCAATAAGAGAACCTTGATCATTCTTAAAAGTGCGATTTTGACTGTGGCGGTGATGCTATAATGCCAAAGACAAAGGAACCTGAGAAGGATGTGGAAGATCCAGACACAAAGCAAAACACTGATCCCCTTCCTCAGGGTTCAGAATCAGAGTACGATGTTGACAACTTCCAGGAAATAGGGAATTATATCACTTACAACCCATTGGCAGACTTTATCTATATTGATGAGAAGGCATATGCCATAC
>DAHWLW010000033.1:0-6453 GCA_027343465.1 Thermoplasmatales archaeon
ACTTGAGCTTCCTGCCTGAAAATTTCTTGATAGCATTTCAACCAGCATTTTATCTGGCCTGGATTTTCCTGGTACAAACCTTAACAATATTACACCGTCCAGATAGCCGTGTGTTCCATCCTTCACTATAACTATAGTGTCAGGCTCACGACTCCACTCGTAGAAATAACCAAGATTATATCCTTTCATCTTGGTATCATGGCTTGAAAATGGTTTGTTCACATCATTTTTCCTGATCTGCCTGTACCCTGGTGGAAGGTTGAAATTCTGAGATTCCGTGAATTTTATTATGGACATGAAACCATGATTGTTACTTTTTTATATTAAATTGCCCCTACTCTTATCTTTTTCAACAAGTCCCCCAAAAGGTTCAAATGGAAAGAGTCTTCGACGTTCTAAGAACGTATTTTCATGAAAAATTTTTAATGTAAACAGCATATTTGTAACACTTTGGAGCAGAGAGTGAGTTATTGATCCCTATTTCTAAATGTACCTCGTGGGGAAATAAATTATTCATCTTTCATGTTTGCCTTTGGAAATGCCGTGTATCTGGGGTTGACAACTTATATCTTCGCCCTAAATTTATATGGAATGATCTTCAAGTCTTACTTAAAGATTGAAGAAACGCATAAGTCGTTATGATATCGTTACAATTCAAGTACACATTATTGTTTTAAAATTCTCTAAAACATCTTGTTGTCTTAAATTAGTAGTGTTTCAAGGGAGAAAATATAGGCGTGAAGGTTTAACTACATATTGGCTGAAAAGTTAAGAAATAGATCTACTGACCCTTCAGAAGCTCTTTAAGTATTGCTTCCGTGAACTCTTCAGTTTTCATACTTCCTCCCATATCCGGTGTTCTTGCGCCGTTTCTTATTGCTGAAAACATTGCTCTTTCAACAGTGTCCCTGTATTTTTTAAATCCAGACCATTCGAGCATCATGAGCATTGACAGAATCATGGCAATGGGATTCGCTATACTTTTTCCAGCGATATCCACTGCACTGCCGTGAACCGGTTCAAACATCCCCATCTCGTTTGAAAGATTTGCACTGTATGCGAACCCTAAACCTCCAACCGTTGCAGCTCCAAGGTCAGAGAGGATATCTCCGAACATGTTTTCTGTAACCATTACGTTCAGATCTCCTGGATGAAACAGCATATACTGCGTCATGGCATCTCCATAAATGTGCCTGGTATCTATATCAGAATAGTTCCCGGCAACTTCGTCAAAGACTTTCCTGAAGAAAGCGAATGATTTCAGAACATTGCTTTTGTCAACACAGATTACAGATCGCTTTCCATTGGAAGGTGCCCCCTTGCTATTTTTTGCAAGTTCAAATGCCATCTTGGATATTCTCTCCGTTCCCTCCCTTGTTATTAACTGGTTGTCGACGGCAACTGAATTTCTAAGCACCATACCCCCGAAATGACTGGAATAGAGACCTTCACTGTTTTCCCTGACGATTGTATAATCAATGCTATTTTCACCCTTTATATCCCTAAGTATTGAGGTTATGCCGGGTAGTAGACGTACAGGCCTTACGTTTGCAAACATATCAAAACTAAACCTGAGTCCAAGAATTATGTCCAGGGCCTTTTCCGTTCCTGATTCTCCAACCAGCTTCGGATCGCCCATTGGTGCCTTAAGAATGGCTTTGTAGTGCTGGGCCTCATCCAGTATCTTCTGAAGGTCCCATTTCCCGTCATTTACAGACCTGGCTCCAATATCGTAGGAGACAGGATTTACCTTCAGGCCGAAGCTTTCCTGAAGAGTTTCAAGTATCTTAAGGGAACTTTTCATGATCTCTGGCCCAATACCGTCTCCTTCCATGACCATTATGTCCATTGTGCGTGATTCCATACCGTTCTATTAACATTTTCATGTTTGAGTGGATGAACCTTGTTAACGCCCACCGGGAATTTTCCTGCGTCATATGACTTATTCACGTGTGTTTAAGTGCAGAAACTTCAATCGAAAATATAAATTAACATCAGACTAAGAATTAAATATTGAAGTAATATTCTAAACTATGCAAACTGATATTATAGGAGAGTTTACAACAAACAATAGTTTCTCGACTCTTCCTTTAGAGGTTAGGGAGAGGACCAGACTGGCAATATTGAATCTCATGGCTGTCTCTATAGGTGCAAACCATTATCCCCAATCGAAAGACCTGATCAATACCTGCAGGGGGATACAGAGCGGAGATCTACCAATATATGGCTCTGGGACAGGATCCGGACTCATTTCTTCGGCGTGGGCCAATTCGAGCCTATCTCATCTTTTGGACTTCGATGATACTCACCTCGAGTCCATAGTACATCCAAGTGCCCCGGTTATACCCGGTGTACTTGCCATTGGTGCTGAGAAAGAAGGAAGTGGAAAGGAAGCCATCTTTTCATCAGCAATGGGAATGGAGCTTGCCATAAGACTTGCCCTCTCTGTAGGACTGGATGAGAGATATTCTGACTGGCATAACACCTCTCTATACGGCACATCAGCCTCTGCATTAGGATCATCCATAATGTTTCACTCAACCGCAGAGGAGATATCTTCTTCTATTCTTCAGGGCCTTACTGTTGCTACCGGCTTTCTCTCCAACAGGGGAACTGCTACTAAGAGCTTCCAGGTCGGAAGGTCTTCGGCAGAAGGTATTGTTAGCTCTATTGCTGCAAGGAATGGTGTTACCGTTTCGAGCAATATACTAAGAACTTTTTCTCTTTCCTTGACTGGACATAACGAAACTGATGCATTGACAGTTGATCTTGGAAAAAAATGGCATGTGCTTAATAACTTCCTGAAACCCTACCCGTGCGGAGTGGTCCTCCATCCGGGAATAGATGCGGCAATTAAATTGAGGGAAGAAGGTTTTTCAAATGACGATGTCGCCAGTATCGATGTTCATGTGAATCCAGTGGTGATGGTATTAACAGCAATTCTTGAACCGAAGTCTGGACTTGAATCCAAATTCAGTGTAACCCATACTATTGCAGCCGCTTTAGTTAACGGCGAACTTTTTCCAGAACATTTTTCAAACAAAGCAGTAAATGACCCCCTCATTTTGGAGATAAGAAAGAAAATAAAGGTGTTCCAGGAAGAAGATGTTAACAGGGGTCAAACCGTGATAGAAGTGAAATATAAGAACGGAAGAAAGGAGACAGTGGATATAAACAGAGGATCAGAGACACCATCGCGAATATTGAATGAAAAGGATGTCCGCTCAAAATTCTCCCATTTGGTGGACCCAGTACTTGGTCCTGAAAAGTCAAATGAGATCTGGAATTATTTTTCAAACCTGGAATCCAAAAATGATATTTCAGAAATTAAGGAACTTTTCAACTAACCCTTTTCCATTATTTTATTTCCAACGTATTTTTCACAGGAAAAATTGGTTCTTCTGAGAATGTATGAGGTCCAATAATAATGTACCAAATCAACAACGCAATCCCTGATACTACTGCCCCCTGGAACCTGATAAACTTTGATCACTCAACTTTACTGGTCATTCTAAGATCACTGATGTCGGGGGAGATTGTCTTATATGGCAACAGTTGAAGTCCTCGTTTTAGTGTGTTAAACAGAAAAATCGATGTTACAGCAGTCCGTTGAATCTTATCGGCATCAAGTTGAACTTCATATGAGAAACATCAAACCAAAAGAAAGGTGAAACTATCATATGATCCGGGAAAACTTTACTCCAGTCACAGAAGGTCAATACGTTCTTTATGTCACAATATCGTCTAAAGAACTAAAAAAATTTTGGAATAGAATAAAAATTTGAACTATTTTGAAATCACCTCGAGAATCTTACCTGTGGTCTTGGGTCCCAGTGCTAGAACTACTGCAGCCACAATTATCCCAAAGAGGAAGTTTATTGAGAAAACAGGTACAGCCCCATATGCATGCAGTAGAACGACAAAGGTTGACAGGAAAATGAAAGTTCCAATCCTGCTGAGAGAAAATGCAGCTCCTGTGCCTGTTGATCTTGCCCTTGTTGGATATATTTCCGCCTGATATATGTGCCAGGAGTTATTGAAGAAATTGTCAAGGAAAGTATAAGCAGTCCCGAAAAAGAGTATCAACCCCACTATATGTATCAGAGAAAATGCAAATCCGTCAATACCGAGAAGGATTGCGAAAACAATTATTTCTGCCTTTCTGTCATACCTGTCAAGGACGAAAGAGGCTACAAGTGAGCCAGCAACATATCCCGTGTCTATTACCACTGTAAAGAGAAGACTGTGTATAATCGTGAAACCTGCAGCTACCAGAACAAGGGGTGCAAGTGAGCCTATTATAAAACTCATGCCTCCCTGAAGGAACTGCAAGATCCATATCATAACTGTTCTTGCCTTATATTCTCCCTTAAAAAGATCACCAAGAGGCATCTTGTCTTCCTGCGTGGTATAGGGCACAAATTCAGCCGCAGGAAGTGTTGTTACATGGTTCATCTTCATTATCCTGCTTTCGATCTTATCCATGGTTTCATCGGCTTCTTTGATCTTTCCATGACTTTCAAGCCATCTTGGAGATTCATAAAGTCTGAATCTGTACAGCCAGGCAGCTATTCCGCCAATTCCACTTATCAGGAGCACCCATCTCCAACCAGGCATAAGATAACTGGTTGGAGCAAAGAGATAGACTAGAAGGGCTCCGACAGGTGAAGAAGTCCATGCAAGTGTATACATCCATGAAAGCCAGTTCCCTCTTTTGGCTCTTGTGATGAATTCACTTACGTATGTGTCAACAATGGCAATCTCTCCGCCCACGCTCAGGTACGATATGAACCTGAGCAGACCAAGCTCGATTATAGAGGTTGAAAATGCACTTATTATGGAGAACACCCCGAAACCGAGAAGACTGGTAAGGAAGGTTATCCTTCTTCCGTATCTGTCACCAAGAACGCCATAGATTATCGAACCAAGGAAAGCACCGATGAACGGAAATGCGGCCACATAGAACGTTGCTGTGGATGGGCTTACATTGAGACTTTTCGCTATTGGGAGGGCAAGTGGACCTCCAGTGAACAGTATAAAAAGATCAAACCATACACCGATTCCGAGTTGACTGATGAACAAACGCTGCAGATTGCTTGACGGTAAACGATCCAGTCTGGCACCAACACCCATTCTATTTTGATTTTGTGAATTTTCCATTGGTACTACTATAAAGTATCAATATAAGAATTTTCTGCAAGATACATAACGATTTAATTTTTCAATCGAATTGGTTTTGAAGAACTCAATAGCAGAGCCTGATGACATCGTAAATCAAAGTGAAATGTTGGTTTATGGGGGAGTGTCGATTCGTTCAGAATAGAACCGGGAAAGATGTAGAATTCCGTTTGGTGGTTTTGATAAACTCAAGTTTCGTGCATATATCAAACTGTACTTTAGTCCAGGAAATTAATATTGCTAACTTCAGTTATGTGAGTGATTGTCACGAATTAGCTTTTGAAGGTTTTTTAAAATCTACTCGTGTAGTTCTAAAACATCAATACTGAAGTCTCAACGTAATAGTGGGCAAAATTGATGAATGCATTCACAAGTTCATTTGTGCCCCTCCACATATCGAGAATGTTTAGATATGATTCGACTTTTGTCTCGATGGGAATGAAACTTATAAGTCCTCCCTGAACGTACTTGGATGCCTGTATCTTGCTTACTATAGAAAGTCCCAAACCTTCAGAAACTGCATTTATAACTGAAGATGAATTGTCGAATCTCCACACTACATCGAGATCAGACTCCTTTAATCCACTCTCATCGAAGATCTTTATAATTTCTCTCTGTGAGCCTGAACCCTCATCTCTGGATATATACGGCAATCCTATCAATTCAGTAACGCATACTGTTTTTTTTCTTGCCAGTGAGTGCCCGACCGGAGTTATTATGCCATAGTTCAACCGCAACATTTTATGCACCTGGATATTTTTTAAATATGGGTTAGGCTGAAAATCAACGCTAGCTGTTACGCCCAGATCACATTCCCCCTCATTCAATTTTTTCAGGGTTTTGAGAGAATTGTTGATCTCAGTCTTCACCCTCGTATGACTGAACTTACTATCAAACGCCCTTATGAGCGGTGGAAGGAAAAACACTCCTCCGATTTCGCCCGCTGAAATTGTGATTGTACCTATCAGTTCTCCTTCGCTTCCCACGTTTTTGTATTTGTCAACTGTGGAAAGAATTTCCTGTGCATCGGCAAAAAAGGCATTTCCAAAATCCGTACATTCTACTGTCTTGTCCGTCCTCCTGTTGAATAGTTTTTTCCCAAAATATTTCTCCATCTCTTTTATTCTGTAACTGACAGTAGATTCAGTTATTCCCAAATTTGAAGCGGTTTTAGTGAAATTACGGGTCAGGCACACGTTACAGAATGTCCTTAATTGATCAAGGTCTAAGGTCATGGTATGGCTCCTATGCATGACCCACATCGTATTTATAGTT
>DAHWLW010000048.1:0-5592 GCA_027343465.1 Thermoplasmatales archaeon
CGATGAAATCAGGAGAATAATTTCGAATTTCAGTCCATTTGCAGTGAAAAAGAGATTTGAAGAAGAGGACACCGATACAGACGAAAAGATGATGGGAACTTGAAGCTCGTTTTCCATAGGCGATCCTTTTTCAATTTTATTTGCAACGTAAAGCGGGGCAACTCGCAGAGTTATATACTTTCGAAAAATACTACTAAATGATCCTATCCGTTGATGGTGGTGCGACAAAGACATGTGCCATAATATACGACGAGAAATCTCACAAATTCATGGCTTCGGGTATTTCCGCCGCATCAAACTTCATGTCGGTATCGGAGCAAGTTTCCCTGGAAAATATACAGATAGCCGTAGATTCGGCATTGCAGGATGCTGATGTCGCTACAAGTGAACTGAATTACATTGTACTGGGCCTGGCAGGAATTGGTGATTCATCCAGATCAACTGAAACCGGGAATAATATTGTCAGCAAGATCTTTGGGTCAGGAAAATACAGACTTGAAAACGATGGCTTTGTAGCATATCGCATGAGTAATCTTTTCGATGATGGAGTTATGTTCGCCCCCGGTACAGGGAGTGTTGGATATTATCAGAAGGATCGGGTCATACAGAGGGTAGGAGGATGGGGATGGTTTGCAGGGGATGAAGGATCAGCCTCATGGATTTCCAAAACAGCAATAACCTACGCAGAGAGGCAAAGCGATGGGATTCTTCCGGGCTCAAGCATGGTGGAACTTGTAGAGCAGTACTTTGGTGATAACTTCAGGAATGTTATAGGCTCAATAGAGAAAAACAGGGATAAAAGGAAAATAGCGATGATGGCGCCATATGTTACCAAGCTGGCAATGGCAGGAGACCATGCCGCCATTTCAATAATCCAGGAAGCGGCTAAATATACGGGTTCAATACTGAATTCAATGCTGGGGCAATTTCAGTCATGCCCTGCAGTTTCCGTGGTGGGGGGAACAACTTTATCAGGTAAATTGCTTCAAGACAATATACAGTCATCCGTGAAATGTAATGTGAGATTTTTTCCGGGTTTTCATGTATGCATTGGCGGGATAGTTCTTGCTTCAATGGATATGGGCTTCTCATTCACCGGGGCAGAAAGGGATCAGGCAATAAATTCTCTGCAGGAGTCCGTAATGAAAAAGAATCCCAGCATACTTCGGGATTCCCTCGGGCTAATTGTTCAATAATCGGGATTCCAATATTTAACTGCTGTGTGGACTGGTAAATGAAAGGTGTGAATCTATTGAATCCATTTTCCATTTCAGCATTCATTTAAGCATTGAACGAATCCTTAATCATGTACGAGCAGAAAGTCACAGATGTAAGGACATATATTGTTCGGAACCCCTGGAAAAAATGGGTCTTTCTGGAATTAGTCACCGCAGACGGCTCAATTGGAACCGGTGAAGCAACCGTATTCAGCGGACAATTTTCGGTGCAGGAAAGGCTGAAAGTCCTCGGTGATTTGATCATTGGCAGCAATCCATTTCATATTGAGAGTTTTTTGAACAGGTGGATGCTCAGAACATTCAGCAGAAGCAAGGATATGGTGAGTATTTCCCTGATGAGCGGTATCGAGTGCGCAGCTTGGGATCTCTTTGGTAAATCATACGGAGCTCCAGTTTATACGTTTCTTGGCGGGAAATTCCGTGATCGGATTCCCGTATATGCAAATGGCTGGTATACTTCAGCAAATTCCATCGAAGACTGGGGGAAACTTGCAAAGCAAGCTGTGAAAAAAGGATACAGATCTCTCAAGTTTGATCCATTTGGAGCCGGATCTGGATTTCTTGACAATGAAGAATACACGAAGGCGATGGCCATCGTTGAATCAGTTCAAAATGCTGTTGGTGAAAGGGTTGAACTTCTGATTGAAGGGCATGGAAGATTCAACAGATCAACGGCTATGAAGATAGCTAAATATCTGGAAAGATACGAGAACATTGGCTGGTTTGAAGAACCGGTCATTCCGGAAGACATTGAGGGAATGGCAGTTATTTCGAAGTCAACAAAAATTCCAATAGCAGCCGGTGAGAGATTCATAACAAGATTCGATTTCATGAGGCCTTTTGAGCTTGGAGCCATTAGCATAGCTCAGCCTGATGTAATTAACACAGGTGGCATTCTTGAAACCAAGAAAATTGCTGCAATGGCAGAGGCATATAACATAGGAATCGCACCGCATCAGGCTGAGGGACCTGTAAACACTTTCATAACTGCACAACTTGATGCCACAGTACCAAACCTGAAAATTCAGGAGATGTTCGATGAATTTGCCTATCCGGACTGGACATGGGATATCGTTGACAACAAACCAAGAATAGAGGGCGGGTATGAGATTATTGGCGACAAACCAGGCATAGGCATCAACATCAAGGAAAAGGTTAAAGATTATCTTGCAAACGAGCAAAACAAAGACTTTAACCTGTTCTCAGAAGGGTGGGAAAGAAGAGGGTTCAGATGATGATATTTTAAGATATCATTCGAATTATAGTTGTTGAATTTTTTCCTGTTTTGGTTTGTTCGATTCTCTTGCACTTTAGCCCTACTCATGTTCTATATTCTTAAGAAAATAAATCTGAATCTATTACATTAAAAAAATGTAGGATAATTTCCACTAATTCTCAACAATTGTTGGGGCGATTTCGATATAATCTCCGCTTTCAGCATTGAATAGCTTAATCTTATTCTTCTTTGCGTAAATAGATAGGGGTTCCCCGGGAAGTAAAGCCTCTCTACTAATTCCATTTATTCTAGCCGTTTTATTGTTGTAAAGTAGAGAAATGAGAAATGAGCCCTGAGAATAGTTAGAAGCATCTACAACCAGGTCTCCCAGTTTTTCAAAAGCATCCTCAGTGTTTTCGTTCTCAGTGAATTCAGAGAAAGTGCGCTTTGCGGGGACCAACATCAAATCTTCTGGTCTAATTCCTACCTTGATAGATTCAGGAAGCCTTTCATTGCTGGCAAAAAGATCTTTGAGTGTTACTAGCCCGGTAATTTCAATATCGTATTTTTCTCCATGGCGAATCGATCTACCGTCAAGAATATTCATATCACCCAGTGACCCTGCAACTTTGAGATTTTTCGGACGATCATACAGTTCTTTGGGAGTGGCAACTTGAATAAGTTCACCTTTCGCAATAACTGCCACTTCCTGAGCTAAGGAAAATATATCCGAAGGATCATGCGAAACTATGATGGCGGTAACTCCAAAATCCTGCTGTATCTTCCTAACCAGGCTTCTTGCATCATCCTTTGTGTTAGCATCTAGATTGCTGAAGGGTTCGTCTAGCAACAGAAGAGATGGATTCTTTGCAAGAGCCCTTGCGAGAGCAACTCTCTGCTGTTGCCCACCGCTAACCTGCCCAGGTCTCTTTGTCACAACTTCACTAATTCCCAGTGTTTCAGACAGTTCCTTAACTCTGGCACGAATTTTATCATCACTCCAATGCTTCACTTTCAAAGGAAATGCAATGTTCTCGTAGTTTGAAAGATGAGGGTATAGGGCCCAATTCTGGAATACCATACCTACGTTCCTATCCTCGACTGGAACGAGGTCTCTGCCATCTTTAGCGACCTCTGTAGAATCGAAGCGTATTGCACCTTTTGTTGGGATGTCAAGTCCGGCTATAATTCTCATTAGAGTCGTCTTACCTGCTCCACTGGCACCTAGTATCCCAAAGAAAGATGAACTCTTTATTTCAAACGAGACGCTATCTATAGCTCTAAAAGACTTTTCTCCCTTCCCAAATATCTTCGTTATGTTCTCAAGTGTAATTTTGACCATTTCTATCACTCATCCTTTTGCTCCAGTGCCAAAAGCCATCAATCCTCTGATAAAGTACCTGCCTAACAGTATGAATATTGCGAGGGGAATTATGGAGGCCAGGAAAGCAGCAGCGAAACTATCGTTATAAAGCGTTCCATAGCCCCCAGTAAAGCTCAATAGTGCTACAGCAGCAGTCCTCCGACTTGGGCTCGAAATAAGAACCAGCGGTATAAAGAAGTTGTTCCAAGTTTCAATCAATATGAAAATGAAAGTAGAAATCATTCCAGGAAAAGTCAAAGGAACAACTATCCTTCTAAATATTGTAAAGTCACCTGATCCATCGACCCTTGCTGATTCCATAGTAGTCTTTGGAAGAACTGCGATAAATATTGACATTAGTAATGCACCAGTGGGAAGATAAAACACCAGAAATGCCACGATCAGGCCATAAGTTGAATTAAAGAGACCTATTGAACTGATAAACCTGATCAACGGCACAAGAGTAATTTCATAGGGAACGAAAGTTGCAATAGATATTATGGTGAAAATTGTTGTATTGAGATATGAACTGACTTTGTAAAAATAGTATGCAGCCATTGAGCCCACAAAGGTGGCTATTATTGCAACTGGAAGCACGTATAAAATGCTATTCAATATAGGCCGTGCCAGTGCAGCTCCAACGGTTTCCATGGCTGAAAAAGTGAAAGTAGCCGGAACAAGGACTGGTGTAGTTAAAACGCCTATAGTTGTCTTTAAGCCATCCACTACTAGAGCATAAACAGGTATAAGCCAGAGTATTGCTACAATAGTTAACACCAAGTATTTGATTACACGGCGTGCAGATTTTATAGTTGAACGTTTAATCACTTTTCATCCACCTCTTCAAACCGAACAGTGCATACGGAATAACAACAACAGTTGCTATAATTACAAGAATTATGCTCACAACCGATGCCTGCGAAAAATATTCTGTTTCGTAATAGAAGTACATTTTCAGAACGGATGTTTCAACAAAAGGATTCAATCCTAGGGCCACGTAGGCAAGTGAGAAAATTCTAAGCGCGAAAAGGAATAATATTGCAGTAGAAACGATAAATGCATTTTTTGCGTTAGGCAACAATACCTTTACTAGAACCCTTAATGGGCCAGCAGAATCTATCCTGGCAGATTCAATGATATTCTTATTGGTATTCTGGAATGCAGCTAGATAGAATATTGATCCTATGCCGGAGTAGAGCCACAATGAAACTAGTATCAAGCTTGGAAAGGCTGTAGTGGGGCTATCCAGCCATAATGGCGTAGGAAGATGGAGTGGACCAAGGACAGTGTTTATACCTGTATGTATATTGAAAAGCCAGGTCCAAATTACGGCAACCGCTGCACTTGAAATTGCTAGTGGATATATGAAAATGGAAGTGAATATGGTTCTAATTCTTCCGCTGTCAACAAAGAAAATGAATGTAGCAAGCAGGACGCCGATAGCATTCCCTCCTGCGACAAGAGCCAAACTCCAAATTAATGTTCTACCGAGAGATGAGACGAAACTGCTGTCTGCAAATACTAGCGCGTAGGTTTGGAATCCAACATATTTTGGATGAAAGTGAAGTAAAGAATAATTCATCAATGAATTGTTAAAATTCCAGAAGACGAAATAGAGAAGTATTATCCCAAAGAAAAGAGCCGGTAAAGAATAAATAATTGTGGTTTTAATAGATATTTTCATAAAAATCAAAATTTAGTCAGGGCATTTGTAACTGCGTTCTCCAGATATTCTATGCTGAACGGAGATATGTAAACATATTCTGTTCCCTGTG
>DAHWLW010000050.1:0-3637 GCA_027343465.1 Thermoplasmatales archaeon
GGTGCGTTTCCTGTTCTTTGCCATCCCGAATTAAGTATAGGCATGATTTCCTGGAACTTATCCGAGCTCCCCCTGAAATTTTCAGTCTCATCCATTATGAGAGTCGATCTTTCCTCCTGCACTATCCTGAAAATGGAGGCCGGGGTCATGCTCACCGCCATAACTGCGTTAAAACCAATGAAATAGAATATGGTCCCTGCTTTCGACTTGCCTGAACCCTTCATACCTTCAAATTTCAGGTATGGGATGGAATCAAATATTACAAAAAAGTAAGTCAGAATTGCATAAATAGTGCAGAATACAGCCGCCCCTCTGTTATCTCCGAAATCTATGTACTTTTGAAATTGTTCCTGTATCTTCTTATAGACCTCATATGGATCTCTGTGGAAATTACCGGAAAGAAGTTCCTTCCTTGATTTCATAGGCCACCGTGACCTGAGAACAGTTTCAGGTATCTTTGCAAAAATTTCTCTCCTGGCAAACTCAGAATCAGTGCAGGGAAAAACTTCAAGATTCGATGTTATAACAGAATTGGCCAGTTCTTTACGGAGCTTTGTATTTCTCCCCCTATCTGTTTCGATCCACTCCGAAATGAATGGTACAGTAGAAATCAGTGTTCCATCAGGAAGCAGGTCGAGGGCAGGGTTGACTATCTTTGGGTCATTGAAGTAAATGGTCCAGTTACCGGACTTCATGGTATTCAGTTCTTTGAGCTGCTTTTGAAGTGCAAGAATTTCCTTTCTGATAGACCCATCCTCATTTCTAAGGCAGTCATTAATGAATTCAAGTGCGATTTTTTTCTGTTCATCGGTGTCTATTAGATTTAGATTGTTTTTCAAGATCATAGCTTTTCTATATGATCCTGTAGAAGTGAGGATCTCAGACTTGAGTTCATCGTAACTGTTATATGACGGAAGATCATCGTTAGGGTAAGATTCTGAGGGCGACTTAGAATTTTTAGTCTTTCTCCCTTCCTTTTTCATTTTGTCTTACCTTTGCTCATTGGCCCTTGTTTAACTTTTGACAGTAGATCCTCGCCGGTAAGTTCTTTCCAAAGCTCGAAAACTCTGGCCCAGCTCATTGTTCGATCACGTATTCCCTGTGCTCTTTGATAAGCTGCTCGATGGCTTCTTCAAGAGTTTCAACACGGAAATCGAATCTGATTTCCTTGAGTTCTTTAAGACACCTTTTTGATATCGCCACAGTTGTCTTATCTAACATATGCAATATGTAAGGTATAAGATGTATATATAATATATGCTATGAGTTAATTACACTTACCATATGCAATATAGCTTGAACTCACTGGATCAGAAATACGCAAAATCTGTCCTGCTCAAATTGTACGAGGAAGGCAGCTGCCTCAAAACTAACTTGCAGAGTATTGTAAAGAATCTATATTCTCTTGACCGTCTCCTGGACTCTCTCAAGGATGATGGCCTGGTGAATGTAGAGAAAAAGCCCTTTGGTAAGAACATTCAGGAAATATCACTTACAGAAAAAGGAAAGAGGGTAGCAAAGCAGCTGAAGAATGTTGAAGAGCCACAAACGGATGTAATTCCATACTCTCAGAGTTTTGAAATAATGAAATTTCTTGAAAAAAATGGCACATCAACAGTTGGTGAAATCATAACTGCTTATGCCAATTCTTGGGAAACTCTTGAAGTTCTAAGAAAGCAAGATCTCATTCTAAGTGAGATCAATAACAGTGTGTACCCTCCAGTGAACATAATAAGTCTAACTGAAAAGGGCAAACAGGTAGTTAGGAACCTACAGAGAATAGACAGATACCTGGTCTATATACCGGAAGGCCTGCTTAGGGACATTGAAGAAATCATAGGGAAGGATAAATCTTATAGTTCTGCTGAAGAGTTCATAAACAGTGCTGTCCGAAATGCAATTGAAAGATGGAGAAGGAACCATGCAGTTGGATGACAAATCATCACAGTCAAATGTCACAATTCACCTTCGTGGCATTACAATTCTTTCTGATTAACCTTCAGTCAAGGGCATGCTGAAACAATTTAGGATAAGCCACTTGGAGTGCTCAGCTGATTCTAAAATTCGATGACAGCGGAATCATAATCAACAGGCATTTTTAAAACTCTTGAATAGTAAACTCGTGGCAGGCCTCAGAAGATCATCCACGTTTATTCAGTTTTCAAACGAACGCATTAAGAACAGCTTCAGTGACAGAAAGATGCATAAGAATGGTAGGATAATAATTGCAGAAGCCGTATGGCACTGAACTTTTAAGAAGGGGCCGGGACCGGGAATTGAACCCGGGTCCGGGGATCCACAGTCCCCAAGGATGCCCACTACCCCACCCCGGCCATGGCACTTCTCCTGATTTTAAGCATCTTAATTATTGTTTTCATGCAGGAACGGGCAGAAGCTCATTACATTACATCTGTTGAGAAGAACACAGCAGGGATCTTCATGTATTCCCTGGTATGATGGGAATACATCCTGGGGACAAGGATGCTGACCTTTTCCTCGCGCTTGATTTTGCCTTTTGCTGACAGAAATTCTCTGACAAAATCTGACGATTTTTCATTGTGGATGGAATATACATGATTGGAAAATTCCACAGCCCTGGAAAGGAATATCTGATCTGAATGAGGGTTTACAGACCCGAACGGGGGGTTCATCAATGTTGTATCAACTTTTTCCTTCATTTCATAAACGTCAGAGTTTATGACTGATACAGGATATTCCCGGCAGTTGCGGACAGCCTTTGAAGCCTGCACTGGGTCTATCTCAATGGCAACCACATGGCTTGCCCCAAGCATTGCTGCCGCGCAGGCAAGAACGCCAAAACCGCAGCCCAAGTCTGCGATACTCTTCCCGGATATATTGCCATCCAGATAGGCCGTCACAGCAACGTGGGCAGCAAGTGCCGAATCAGTTGGATACTGTTCCAGTGAATTATTAAAACTATCCGGCTTATCAAGCCCCTGAAGCTTAATCTCAAGGTCTTTCTGCGATCTTATACGGAAGCTCATCTAATGTTCTGGTGAACCAACTGCCAGGTCAACAACTTCTCTGGCCTTCCTGGCTGACGCTTCCTGGGTCTCCCCTCTGCTCAAAAATATCTTCTCTATCTTCCTTATGGCACGCTGCCTTCTCCATGTGCCCCTTTCGTGGGCGGCCAGCACAATATATTCGGCAATTTCCCTGTCCACATTGATCCCGAATCTTTCCCTGATCTTAATCTGCCAGACGGGAATAAGAACGTGCGGGATTTCCCTTAGATTAGCAGATTCCCTGCGCCCCTCTATTATCTTGTTCAGGTTGTTCTCTTTATTCGGTTTAAGAGGAAGAGCCATTACCGATAAATGATCAGGTTAGAGATAAAGGTTGTGTAGGTAGATCAATATGAAATTTTATTGAAAAATTAAGAGAGAAGGGTGTGCAGTATGCCCTTGGCAGTGTGCAGCCTGTTCTCTGCTTCCTGGAACACCACGCTGTGCAGGCTCTCAATGACGTCGTCCGCGACCTCGAGCCCGCGATGCGCGGGAAGGCAGTGCATGAAAATGTAATCCTTGCTTGCCTTTTCGACCAGTGCCGAGTTAACCTGATAGCTGCCGAAAACCTTCTCTTTCTGTTCTTTCAGTTTCTCTTCGCCCATTGATAT
>DAHWLW010000069.1:0-22351 GCA_027343465.1 Thermoplasmatales archaeon
CTTGGCATAGACGTGAAGTACTATTCATCAAACAATTTTACCGGGCTTCCTTCAAAGGCACTTAAGGGAAAAAAACTGATATTCTCTGTGGACAGGCTTGACTATACAAAGGGTCTGATAAGCAGGGTAATGGCCATTGAAACACTGATAAAGAAATTTCCAAAGTCCAGAGAGAAATTCATCTACGTTATGGTTGTGACGCCAAGCAGAACCTCTGTTACACAGTATGAGGAACTGAAGCGCGAACTGGAAATGACAATTGGCAGAGTAAATGGCCTTTATTCAGACCTTTCATGGCAGCCTATCGTTTACATATACAGGAAGGTATCTGACACACTCCTGATGAGCTATTACAGGAAGGCGGATATCGCACTCATCACTCCTCTAATAGATGGCCTCAATCTTGTTAGCAAGGAATTCGTTGCAGCATCCCAGAATGGGATACTTATCCTTTCCGAGTTCGCTGGTGCTGCTTTCAATCTTAAGGATGCCATACTGGTTAATCCAAACGACCCTGATGAGGTGGCTCAGAAAATTCATGAGGCAATGTTCATGGAGCCCCATGAGATAACAAAAAGACTCTGGTCCCTTAAGAGGACAATACAGAAATATGATCTTGAATGGTGGCTAAATAGCATTAAGAACGAGGCAATAAGGATTCATGAGCATGGAGACCGGGATATCAGAAATAGAGAAAGCATTCACAACTCTCCTGAGTGAGGATCCAGCAATATTTCTTGACTATGATGGCACTCTTGTTCCAATTCAACCTGATGCAGAGGCAGCCACTGCAGACAGTGAACTTCTGGATCTGCTCCAAATTCTGGATACCCGGTACTTGCTCTGGATAGTCACGGGAAGAACCCTTGAATCCATAACGAAGTTCATTGGCACTGGATTAAACATAATAGGCCTACACGGACTTGTCATGAGCAGAAAGAGTGGAATCAAAACCGTCAGCCCTATGCTTGAAAAATACAGGCCAATATTCAGGAAACTCATGGAAGGCGAGCAAGAGATCCGGAAGAGATTCCCGGGAGTAGTGATAAAGGACAAGGGTGGGGCCATTAGCTTTTCACTTTGGGAAATGGGAGATTCAGACATTGAAGATCTGGAGGATTTTCTGCGAAAAGAAGCCACGAACATTGAACTGGAATTCTATCCGGGAAAAAGGATCTATGAACTCCGCATACCCGGCATTAACAAGGGAAAGGCAATACGTGAAATCAGGGGGCAAATGCCCGCACTGATAATTGGTGATGACATTACGGATGAGGATGCTTTTTCCCTGAATCAGGACGCAATCACGGTGAAGGTTGGGGAAGGGGAATCTGCTGCGCGTTTCCGCATTAAGGATTACCGTTCCGTAAGGGACCTGCTTAAAATAATTGCAAGTCAGAAACCTGACACATCGTAAAGGTCAAGGCGCCGTTCCTTCAAGACAGGGACTTCTTCCAGATACTTATTGACCATTCCCATATCAATTTCCACTGTGAGTATCCCCTCCTTGTTGTCCAGTTCCTTGATTATATCCCCATAGGGGCTCACGACCATTGAGTGGCCAGTAAACTTTTCACCACACTGGGCTGTACCAAGCACAAAGGCACCGTTCTCCGTGGCCCTTGTAACGAGCAGATTTCTCCATGTGTCAAGTTTTCTCTTTCCGGTGAACCATCCAGCCTGGTAAGAGAGGATGCTCGCCCCGGTGATTCTCAATATCCTCGATGGTTCAGGGAACCTCAGATCATAGCAGATCAGTGAGCCGATGTTGGATTTGCCTATTCCAAAAGGCTTAACCTGCATCCTTCCGGGCTCAAACACGCTGCTTTCCTTCATCGAGTAGGCATCAAAAAGATGGGTCTTCCTGTATTTTCCGCATATTATACCCATGCTGTCCACAAGCACAGATGTGTTGAATGGCCTGAGTGCATAGGAATTCTTCTCCGAAATATTCGTGAGAAGGTATGAGCCTGACCCTTTTAATACTGAAGATAGCTGCTGAACGAATGGCCCATCAACAGGTTCCGCTTCTTCTGCAGTCTTTTCAGGGGAAGAATAGTCTGGCACATGCATATGGTATTCTGGAAATATAACAAGATCAGGTTTCCCACTCAGGGCATCCTTCAGAAAACCAATGGATCTTTCCAGATTTTCCGCCTTATCTGAACCCGACTGAAATTGTATCAATGAAATCTTCATGCAATCATCCTCTGAATCCTTCTATCTCAGATAGTTTTTCCGGCAGGTAAGTTTTTGTCACGTAATCCAGCCCATATTTGGCAAGAGCCTGTTGTTCAGCCTTTTTGCCGATCCTGAGCATTGTCTCTATCTCCTGGACCCAGAATTCCGAATTGAATCTTGGATCCTTCAGCTCGGAATTCAGGGCAGCAACATCCCGGTCGCTCAGTTTATCTGTGGGAAGATCGTAATTCAATATATCTGATGCCGTTATACCTATAAATTCTGCTGTTGGAACTGCAAGGTATTCTGAGATGTGTGCGGTCTTTATTGCACCGTAAGCGATTGAACCGAATATTCTGAAAGACCATGGATCACCATCTGTAAATACATATATGGGGAGTTTTTTTTCTGAATTCAGCCTCTTCAGCAATCTCCTGGTACTTCTGGCAGGCTGGCCTTTCAGATGTACAAGCAACGCACGGCTCTCTTCATCAAATCCATTTTCAACGAGCCTGTCAAACATTCCTCCTGTCTCTATTGCCAGGATGAAGTCAGCATCCACGTCCTTTATTCTCAGTTTCTCCTCTTCCACATTATATGGAATAGGATATCCACTGTCCCCAACATCATCTTTGCAGTTTATCCTTTTGAATTCTCCTTTTCTTGTCTTTTCCTCTACAGTGATGTTTCCAATTATGCTGGCTCCATTTTCCTCTGGCCTTAACTTGAAATCCTCCCTTAGAAGGGAGGAAAGTACCTCAAGATCTTCAGCCATCATGTTTGATTCGTCCTGAGCCCCGAATTTAGCCAGATTCCAACCTTCGGAAATATAATACATTTCTCTGAGAGTTGATGATTTGTTGGTCTGTATCATGCTTTCTATAAATTCCACCATATAAAGAAGTTTCAGAATATACTGGGCCCCATCCAGACTTTTGGCACTTCTTGTTACCGTTGACTCACCGTACTTCCATACAGATGAAAGGTAATCAAGCACAATATTGTCCTTGTTCCTTGAAGACATCTGTATCTCAGGAACATCCCCGCTGGAAATAGAAGAGTGAATTGAGCTTATTATTTCCTTGAATTTTTTCTCTGCCGGTGAATCATTCATTACTATCAGCCTCTATCCTGAGTTCCTCCTCGAAGTAATCGGGAGGCAACTGCTCAGCACCCTGAATCCATACCGGGTCTATCCCGGTGAAGTAGTAATCTGTCCCAGGGTACTGATTGAAAGTACCTTTCACTGTAAACTGGAAGATAACTCTTCGGGAAGGCTCCAGTCCATTGACTTCGAAACTGAGTGTCTCGGATGAGGAAGATGTTCCGGGTGGCTCAGCATAAAGCTTGAATGTTGCACTCTTTCTGGTGAAGTTGACAACTTCGGCCCTGATATCATAATGATCCTCATTTCTCTGAAAAGTCTCTGTCACAAAGATAACATTTGCTATCTTGGAGAGCACCATTGAGATATCCGGTTCAGGCAATCCCAGAAGAGAGGAACTTTTAGCTCCAATTTCAGGGATTATCTTCTCAACAAGTGTGAACTTTTCATATATCTTCGAACGCTTTTCTTTCTTGTTTATGAACCCTCTCACTCCCCTGGCTGCTGTTTTCAATGCGGCGGTGATCTCCTCCATTATAGAGTCAATCCCTGCAATCGCCTCTTTTGATTCAGATGTAAAGGGGAGTCTGATACCGAAAACATGTACAAGGATAATGGCAGGTCCAAATGGGGCCCCCTTTCCTCCTCTCTGGTCAAAACCATATCCCCTCCAGTCCATTTCCGAAATCGCCCTTGTAATGGCACATGCACCCGGCTGATACAGAAGGGGGACCTTATTTGCGAATCTTACTATTCTGACCTGCTCATCTGCCGGAAGGTTACCACCGTAGACTATTCCAACCTCCACCGAAAATGGGTTGCCGTTATGTACAGAAACTGGACGCTGAACAGGTTTACCAAAGTACAGAGGCTGCAGTTCTCCATATATGTTTTTCAGCCCCCGCCTGATAAAGTCGCTTCCAAGGGGAGAAAGACAGTCTGTTGGTGGAGGCAATATTTTAACAGAATTAAAGGCATCCAGCACCTTTTTCATATACTGTATTTCCAGATTCTCAACTGGTATTGAGAAATCAATTCCGGATAAGGATGACATCTCATCCAGTGTCCTGGGCGTCAACCTGCTAAGGTCCTGAAGCAAAAATTCACCTAATGTCCTTTTCGGAACCGATCTGGCCATTCTGTAAAGTTCACCCAGCTCCAGGCCCATAGGGTGTGGCTTGATGGACCTTGCCGGGATGGAAGCTTTCTCGATGACGCGCTCAATTCGAACCTTCTTTCCATCCGGGTCTATGAATGTGAACTGTGCATTTGGATTCACTATTGCGGATTCCTTAAGGTACTCAAATACTGACTGTTTGCCTGTCTGGTATTTCCCCTTAAGAGGTATCTCAATTCTTGTTCCGCTCTCCCTTTCCCATATTACCGGCTTCTCACTGATTATGTCTGCCTTGTTCTCCTTTACATTTATTCCAAGCTCGAAGGCGTAGGCCACGTCTTCCTGTTTCTGTTTTGTCCTGATTTTTGAAGGGAGTGCAGTTGTGATCTGGCCATAAAGTATGGATGCAGTTATCCCTATGCCCTGCTGTCCCCTGGATTGCCTCAGGGTTCCGAACCTTGAGCCATAGAGAAGCCGCCCGAAAACGTTTGGAACTTCCTTCCTCGATATCCCTGGGCCATTGTCCTCCACTATAACATTGAGGGAATCATCTCCAGTTCTGTTTATCTCAACATATATTTCAGGGAGGATCTGGTACTCCTCGCATGCATCGAGGGAGTTGTCGACTGCCTCCTTTATAACCATAAAGAGGGATTTCTGCAGCGAGTCAAAGCCAAGTATGTGCCTGTTCTTCTCAAAAAATTCGGAGATTGATGTCTCCCTGAACTCTGAAGGGGCATCACTCTTTCTGGTGCTCATTGGACTGAAAAGGCAGATACAGATAAATTGTTTTGCGGCTTTATCCGAAGTATCCGAGATCTTCCTTTGGCTGGGCCCTTGTCTGAGCTTCTTCCTGCATACGGCCAGTAATCTGTTCTATCTGCTTGGTCCTTTCGTCGAGGTCATCAAGATTAATATCAAGGTCAAGTAGGTTCTTCAGAACCTTTACAACCTCTCTTGCTCCCTTGGGGTCTGCAAAATAGCCAGAGGTTTCTCCCATGAGGCATGCACCGTAAATAGAGAACATCTCGCTGGACATGCCAAGTATGACGCCAGCGGATCCCACTATGCCTCCGCCCGGTTCTCCATTTGGAAAAACAACTCCGCTCTCCTTCAATCTTTCAATCATTCCGGGATCAGTAACTGCGCCAAGAACCCTGGGTTCATCCACTATTTTTCCAGTGCTGTAACCACCAAGAGTATATACTCTAGACAGGCCAAATTGCTTGAGCATTTCCAGTATAGCGTAAGATACTTCATACTGGCCCTCCTGTGTTGTCCCCTGAAAATCTCCCACAAGCACAAGCAAATCCTGCTTCCCACGGAATTTCTTGTAATATATGCTGTTTCTTACCAGTCTTGCAACACCTTCCTCGTCAATAAAGACCTGAGGAGGAAAATACTGTGAGAACATGTCAGCCAGCTTTTCCATCTTGAACTTGTCTATAAGATAATCTGCCGCTATCTTTCCTACGTTGCCTATTCCCGGAAGCCCCCCTATTAGAACAGGGTTGCTCAGTTTCGGTTTCTTATACTGCCTTATTATTATTTTCTCCATCACTACCCCCTCTTTCCATTAATCTGTATTTCTGAAATCTGTCATTCGTGGAAAATCTCGGAGGCATTGCGTAAACAGCCATGCCACCACATTTGGGGCACTTATCCAGCATGGTGTAAGCGCCACACATGGTGCATCTGTAAATCAATGAACGCAATTAAACCACTATTTCCTGGTGAATTCAGTAACCACGTTGTATTTTTTTGAGTTATCTGTGATCTTCTGTACCACTCTTTTCAATACATCTTCTGCCGACTTATAATCTTTCTCTGTTACAACAATATTGTATCTGGGAGCTCCGGCATACTGTATCCTGACATTTTCCTCAACAGATTCCTTGAAAGTATTCTTGATCCTCTCAACACCGTCACGCTCAAGGGAGTATGCCTCTACAACCCCTCCAATCTTCAGATAGGGCAGTACAACGTTTTCCTTTGCAACCTTTACAAATGTCTCCTTCCACTTCCCCTGGACATCCGGAAGCCATTCATCTGCACTGGCAGATGCGTCTTCAAAGGCTTCGTATAAAGAACCGAACCTCTTTACGAGATCATCGGCAAACTCCTTTCTGCTGGTTTCAACAGATTTTTTCAGCGACTTGGATACAATCTCAAGAAGCTTGTCAGCCCTCTGGTCATTCTTCCACTCTGAAACTTTCTCCCTCTTCTGGTGTTCATTAACTCTCTTAAGGGAAAGCTCTGCATAATTCCTTGAAGGATCAACACTGAGCACTTTGCAGACTGTCTTCTGGCCTTCCCTCAGATAATCTTTAATGTGCCTGACCCAACCAGTGGCAACTTCAGCGATGTGAACAAAACCTTCGCAGTTAGGATACTCCTCAAGCTTGGCATTTGCGCCGAAGTTCTTGACACCCTTTATTGTGACAACTACGAGGTCACCAGGTTCAGGAAGTCCCTTCTTCATTCTGTTTCTCCAACAAGTTCAGCGGACAATTCTGAAATTCCACCCGTTGGCCTTGAAAGAGTTGCCCCGCATATATTGCATACGACTGTAGATGATGTTCTTGTATATGTTGGCTGGACATTGCCGCAATCCTTGCATTTGATCTTTACAAAACGGTTTCCTATTCCTTTCGGCTTAACAAATTTCTTTGTTGTTTCCTCTGACATTTTTATGCCTCCACAAGCTCAAACTTCTTAGCTCTTATTCCCTGTGGTGTAACTGCCTTTTTGCAGGTTGTGCATCTCAAACGCAGAGCTACTCTCTTTGTAGGCTTCTCTCGACCTTCATATTTTGGCCTCGGGAAACCTCCAAATCCTGAGGTTGCCCTTCTGAATCTTCTCTGTCCTGCCCTGAACTCGCTTGCTTTCTTCTTCCTTACCCTTTCTACCTCATGTTTTGTATGCTTCTTGCATTTCGGGCAGTAACTCATAATTACCTTAGGCATTTTCAATAGATCCACCTTAAATGTACATTCGGAATCATTCTTTGGAATGATTTGTCTTGCTGCATTGATTCTTTTCTTATAAGGTTTCTTAAGCTTATCCATGCCAATAGTATCAGAAGGTGAGATACCTCGATGTCTGGACGGCATTCATTTAGTGGAATGACATCTAGGATCTTTTAAATTAATGTTGAATCTAACACAATAGCAGTTACTTCTTCAAAGGCTGTCCATGCCCTGAAAGTACTAAAGAGGCAGGGTGGGATTCTATTTTTTTCTTTGATTCGCTGGCTCTGGCCATATCCAGAGTGAACGCTTTATTCAACCCGGTTTGGCCATTTTTTATGACAACGGCGTCACCGACAAATAATGCGGAGTCTCGCTCAAAGTAATATGATGTGCTTCCAGGGGTGTGGCCCGGAGTTTCCACTACTGCCACTCCATTGATGCTCATTTCTGAGGCTTTTTTCAAACCATTCACTGGAGAGCTCTTCATGATTCCTGCAACGAGTTTGCTGAGCATGGAAGGAGCCGGTGTCATTTTCTCCTTACCGGATATAACCTCTATCTCTGCGTCAGGAACATATATCTCTGGATGAAATGCATCACTAACCTCTTTTAGGCCTCCAACATGATCAGGATGATAGTGGGTTATCAGCACAGCTACCGGTTTCACCCCCTTCCCTTCGTAATATGATATTATCTTTTTTGCTGAACCTTTTGTGCCTGCATCTATCAGAATTTCACCAGAATCTGATTTCACAGAGTAGCAATTTGCCATCGTCCCATCTATCAGATCTATGTTATCAGTCACCTTCAATCTAAACACCTCTCTTGGATTATGCAGACCTGCATAGATAAGCATTTCCTGCCTGATAAGGGCAAACTATCAATACGCAATAGTGTTATATATTCACTTCCAATCAAGTTCCGAATTAAAATGCCAAAGCCACAGACCAATGCCCCAAAGCCTATGGATGTCCTCAGGGGAGCCATTGACAGAAACGTCCTTGTGGATGTGAAGGGAAACAGGGGATATTCAGGGATACTGGAAGGTTATGATATTTATATGAACCTGGTTCTCAGGAACGCAGGTGAAACCATAAACGGGAACGTCAGTGGTGTGTATGACAGAATCCTGGTTAGGGGAGATAATGTAATATTCGTATCTCCATCAAAAGGTGATATGCAATGAGTAATGGAACAGCAGTAATGGGAAAGATGAATAATAAGAAGGTTCACGTCACCTGCAGAAGATGTGGACATCACACTTATCATGTCAGACAGAAGAGGTGCTCTCACTGTGGATTCCCAGCTGCAAGACTCAGATCCTACAGATGGGCAAAAGCCAAATGATCACTGTGCCGTAGTTGGTATATGCGGCACAGATGAAAGTTTTCCTTACATTTTAACTTCGCTTAAAACGCTTCAGCACAGGGGTCAGGAGAGCGCAGGTATTGCTACCTATTCTGACGGACTTATTCATCTTAAAAAAGGTATGGGGCTTGTAAGTGAAGTATTCAGCAATAGAGGCGATTACAGCGACATCGCTCTGGAGGGAAAGGTTGGGATTGGACATACCAGATACTCCACTGCGGGTTCTAAATCTATGGAGAATTCTGGCCCTTTTATAGTTTCAAACTCCGTTGGCCATCTTGCAATATCCCATAACGGCGAGATAACGAATGCTGAGCGCCTCCGATCTGAACTTCTGAAGTCCGGCATGACATTCAGAAGCACTTCAGACACAGAGGTAATGCTCATGGAGATTTCCAGAAATATTGTCAACCATGGAATAGTTCCAGGGCTGAAATTATCCATGGAGAGGCTAAAAGGAGCATATTCCATAACACTTATGATAAATGACCGCCTGTTTGCAATTCGAGATCCAATGGGATTCCGGCCCCTCTGCCTTGGAAAGTTTCAGGGAGGTTTTGCAGCCGCCTCAGAAAGCTGTGCGCTCGACACTATTGGAGCAGAATTCCTCAGGGATGTGAAGCCCGGCGAAATTGTTGAGATGACTGCTGATGAAATTCGCTCTTTACTGACTGTACCCTCCAGAAAGCTTGCCCACTGCATGTTTGAGTACGTCTATTTTGCAAGGCCAGACAGTGTCATTGACGGTAGGGAGGTTTACAGTGCCAGGGTAGCCCTGGGAAAAGAGCTGGCCAGAGAATATCCATGTGACGCGGATGTTGTATTTGCTGTCCCTGATTCTGGAAGGGCACAGGCCCTTGGGTTTTCCATGGAGTCGGGAATTGAATACAGTGAGGGGCTTATAAAGAACAGATTTTCAGAAAGGACTTTCATAATGCCAACCCAGGAACTGAGGAACAGTGCCCTGAAACTGAAGCTTAATGTTATCTCCTCGGAAGTGAAGGGGAAAAGAGTGGTTCTTGTTGATGACAGTATCGTGAGGGGAAACACCATGAAGAGAATAGTGGATCTTCTCAGAAAGGCAGGCGCACGGGAAATTCATGTCAGAATAGGGTGCCCCCAGATCATCTCTCCATGCTACTTTGGAGTAGACATGAAAACGAAGGATCAGTTCATAGCCGCTGGGAAAACTGTTGATGAGATTGCCAAAGAGCTTGAGGTTGATTCTTTAGGGTACATTTCTACAGACGGTCTTGTAAGGAGCATTCAGAAGGAGAAGAAGGACCTATGTCTTGCCTGTGTTACTGGAGATTACCCCATTAATGTACATGGTGTCCCCCAGGCTGGGCAGAGTGAACTGGAGAGATTTATTCAGGAAGAACAATGATACTACTTTTTTTTCATAGACCTGGCAATCTTCTCCCTTAGAGGCTGAAGATCCAGAACTGCACCCGCCATATCCGCCCTTATAGTGAGGGCTATCTGATTAGCAGCAACTCTTGCAACTCTCCCTCTATCCTTTGGCTTCAAAGAGGATAAGCCGGGGAATCTGAAGATAACACCATGTTTCGGGGGCAAAGTTCCACTGACTATGTGCTTGAACAATGCCTTCTCTGCACCAAGTACCTGTATGGAACTCCCAGACATTTTAGATAGATTCTCCAGGCTTCCTCCTTTTGAAAGAAGTTCTATTGCAAGATCCACTCCTGCAAGAGCAGATGTGTTGGGCATTATACCAGCTATCTCACCCCTCAGGAAATCAGTAATCTGTGATTTTAAGGAACAGAGTCTTATGGCAGTCTCTGATATTTCAGATATTATTTTTCTCGAATACTCTGGGAAATCTGCCCCTGAAAGGCTTCTGAAAAAGCCACATGGGTCATTGGCATTGTTCTTGCCTTCAATAAAAGGAGTCATAACCGTCATCTTCTCGAAGATCAGGTTGATAGACTTGTTAAGCTCGGGAATTAGGTAGTAGACCCTCCTCAGGTACTGGTCACGGGTGAACTCCTCCTTGATCCTTTCTTTCCCATATTCTATCAGAAGAGGCCTAAGATCCGGAATAATCCCCTCTTTCCCAGAGCTCTCTGGGATCTCGCCATTCCGAAGAGAGCCAAAAATTTCGATGTATCTGCTTTCGAGGTCTTTAAACACTATTTTCCGGCCATCCTTCAGGAGACCGTACCACTTCACCTCTTCCTTTGAGGCCTTTTCTTCCATTTCTCCCTCCTTTCCACATCTGGCCTGGTACCGTAACTTCCTTTATCTCTTTGATTGAACTGCTTTCTTTTCCTGGGTCCCTGATCAAATGCCCTCTTTTCCCTTACACTTTCAGAATTGGGTTTGGCCCTGGAATCGGCTGTCCTGTTTGTTTTTTCCTCCCGATGGCGCTTTACTTGGTTTTCAGGGGCAGGGATCATAATCCTATCAAAATCCACCACCTTCAGGTCTGATATTTTGTCGTAGTCCACAAGCATGATTCCGGTTCCCACAAGTTCGTTTCTGTCTGAGTATACACCAACTCTTTCTCCCTTGCGTGGATTGCCAAGCACAGCTCTAATTCCTCCGGGAAAAAGATCAGACCCCATTGATATATTCTTCAGGGAACTTGTTTTTACAACGATTTTTGGAAGATTCTTCATGGGATAATCCATCGGAAATAATCCCTTGATAGCCTGTGGTTCTCGTCCTTCCTTCATCAGCTGCACACAGTCCTTAAGATCCTGAAGTGTGAGCATCCCCATATCCTCTGTGAAAATTCCTGTAGATGTGCGTCTAAGTTCTGCCATCTGCGCTCCCACACCAAGAGCATAACCTATGTCAGTGCACAGTGTCCGTATATATGTTCCAGACTGACATCTCACTCTGAAAAGCACCAGCTTTTCAGCCCTTTCCATGATCTCCAGTTCATATATCTCCCTCTCCCTGAGGGTTCGCGCCACAGCGGATCGCATCGGAGGGATCTGATATATTTTTCCTGTGAATTCCTCAAAAACCTCAGCGAGTCTCTCATCCGAAACTTCATGATATAGGCGCATTACACAGACATATTCTTTTGCCTGCTCATGAATTATGTCTATGAGCTTGACAGCCTTGCCTGTGGCCATTACAAGTACACCGGTTACACCAGGATCCAGAGTGCCTACGTGCCCCACCCTCTGGATTCCCGTGATCTCCCTGACCCAATAATCAACCTGATGGCTTGTAGGGCCCTTGGGCTTGTCTATGACAATAAAAGAGTCATTGAATTTTGTTGCAATGTCTGATGGCAATTTCAGCTACCTCGTCCGCAAGCATATCGTCAGTGTTTATATATAGATCATAGAAGGAATGATCATAATAATCTAATCCATAAAGCTGAAGATACCTCGCATGCTCAGACTTCTCCCTTGCCCGAATTAGCTCTCTCAGTGAATCATCATCCGCTGGTGTTTCTCTGTTTCTCACCCTCTTAAATCTAACATTTTCAGAGGCGTCCAGGAATATCTTGAGGGCTTCTATGCCATTCTGGCTGCACAGCCACCCGGCAAGCCTTGACTCGAAAACAATGTTTTCATGTTCCCTGAGATAGCTCAACTGCATATTGTCAAGATCCAGATCTATCTCCCTGTGGCTTTCGCTGTATATATTGAATTCCTCCACCGTCATTCCATGTTTTTTAGCCTGTTCACGGAATATGCTTCCCCCGGAAAAAAAAGATAGATCCAGCTTTTTGGCTATGATCTTCCCAACTGTAGATTTCCCACTTCCAATGGGGCCACTAATTGTAATTCTCATTGAAAGTTAACTCTTTCTTCTCAAGTTTCTTGAGTTTATAGGTGAAGTCGAAGTATTTGATAAGCATGGTGGCGAGGTATCCTATAACAAGAGATGTAAAAGCATAGGTTATCATCCAGTATTCCGCAATGGAAATATGAGATGACACAACGTTAATGTTGAAATTCCATGGATATGCAACAATCTTGTAGTGAAGCTTGTCTATGAAGTAGTATACCCATGCAAACAGAAGCAGTGTGAAGAATGACAGAACCATTAGAGGCTTGGTGGTGTTCATGCTCTGCTGCATCTGCTCCGTACTCATCTGCATCCTCATCTTCTGAAGCTTCTGAATCTTGTCCTTTTCGTTTTTCCTGTATGCTTCTCTGAAAACCTTATTGAAAGCCTGTTGTCTCTGCTGTAGACGTCCCATCTTGATCCAGTCTGTGAAGAAATACCTGGGTATAGAAGTAACCAAACCTATCAGCACACCAACAAGAACAATTGTCAGCAGAGGATACTGATAGTTAAAGCCTATAAGGGGAATCAGCACTACCGAAAGAGCTCCTCCAACGTCGTTCCTCAGAGTAGCGTTGGAAATGATTGTTATGTTTACCAGAAGTATCAGCATATAAATCATCGTGAATGTCAGCTGAGACTTCTGTGCCTGAGCCTGTTCAGGGGACATTTGTGGCCGTGTGGATGTGCGCTGATTGTTAGGCATTCTTCATCAACCTGCGTACTATATTCTGTGCTGCTAATTCAGCTTTTCCATCCTCATTTTTTATCAGAGAAACTGTAGCGCCTGTGTATATTGAACAGGAAGCAACAAAGGACCTGTTGATTAACTGATGTTCAATTATGTCATCAAGCATTTCAGAATCTCTTGATCTGGTCCCATCAGATGTCCTTCTTTTAAGGATGGAATGTGGATCCGCTTCAATAACGAAATAAGCGGAACATTTGAGCTCACGAATAACCCATTCAGGCAACCCTGGCATATATCCGTCTGGTGTCTTGATGGTCATGTGTGTATCAATAACTACATTTTCCATCCTACCTATTGCAGCTGAGGCTTTTTTCTGGAGATTTATCTGCGTGTCTATGGGGAGTTTGCGAAGTTCATCTCTGGTTTTGACCAGGCCTATATCCCGTGCCATTTCGTACATCAGGGTTCCGAAATTTATTATTTCATAATCTGTCTTCTTTTTCAGCATTTCAAGGACAGTGGATTTACCCACCCCCGGAATGCCAGAGACGACTACACGCATCTAAGCACCTGCAAAGAACTGCCTGATTACAGGGTGCATCTCCATCATCTGCTCTTTTCCCATTGCCTCATAGAACTGTATCACAATTCCTACGGCCAGTAAGAGGCCTGTCCCACTTGTGTCCCCCACCGTCCCAATGAGGTTGGCCCCCGCCGCGAGTAAACCGACAATGGCACCACTGAATACCGTTATGGCAGGAATGTATTTCTTCAGAACCTTCTCAATAACCTTTGGATCGCGCCTGAATCCAGGGATCTGCATACCACTTGACATTATCTGCTTTGCTACCGCAGATGGCCCCATATTTGTGGTTTCGATCCAGAACTTCGCGAATATCACTGATGCAATTATCATGAATGCAAGGAAAACCAGTATGTGTATAGCTTCCTCCCAACCTGCATGACCAAACAGCACATTCTGATAGGAAGATGGCTGCAATATGGGAAACAGCCAGTCTGATAAACCGTTTGGAGAATACAGGTAGTATGCTAAACCACCCATTGGTGTTGTGGATGATATTCCTGTGACCGAACTCACCTGTGCCGCTGTCGGATAAGAGCCTAAAAGGGGATTATGCCCCAGAACAGGAATTTTACTCAGAACCGGGGAGCTCCAGAAGAGCAGTGTCCACATTGACACATTGGCGAGCAATGCTGTTGCGAGTATGACCGGTATATTCGATGCGTAAAGCAGCTGCAACGGGTATCTTCCTCTTGCACCCCTCACACGCTCATGAGCGATTGGGAGCTCAATTTTGCTGCTCTGGAAATATGCGACTATAAAGAATATCAGAATCGTTCCAATAAGTGCTATCATGGGGTTCGGCTGCTGGAAAAGCACGCTGAGCACACCATTCGATAGAAGTGAACTGCCAGATGAATGAGTGATTATGAAAAGCATCTTTGGAAGAGCACCTGCCGGAGGATTGCTTAATGAAAGCGGTGCCCCTATTGTGGTTGGGATCCAGCTGAATGTTCCAGTCACAAGTTGTTGTGAAACTCCTGCTGCAATGAACAGTGATATACCGGAACCAATTCCATACTTGGACACCACTTCATCCATTAGGAACACTAAATAAGAACCAAAGAACAGCTGGAGCACAATTATTGATTCAGCAAGGAAATGGCCAAATCCGGGTGCAACAGCATTCAGGCTTGAAACAAGGCTGGCATCTGGAACTATATATCCAAAAGCCTGGGGTATGGCCTCAACGAATATCATAATTATTACCAGGAGTTTCTGAACGCCCTGATAAATAGCCCTGTCTTCTGAATTCTGAAGGTCAATGTTGAATATCTTTGCTCCTGCGAATAACTGCATAACTATACTTGCTGTAACGATAGGACCTATTCCAAGATCCATAAGAGAACCGCTGGCACCAGCAAATATGGCCCTGAATGATGCAAATACATCAATTGTCTGTGAAGCGTTCAGACCGTAGACGTAAACGTTTGTTAGGGCAAAATAGAGAACTACGACAAGAGCAGTCCACATCAATTTGTATTTGAATTTGACGTGCCCCTTTGCCTTTTTGACAGCCGGTAATTTGGATGTGAGATATTCCAGCCCATAAAGTTTGCTATTTTTTGGCCCATTATAGCTGAAAACAAGATAGCCTATAACAAAAACTGGTGCCAATAGCACTGCTGCAACTAATACCTGCAGGATTGGATAATGGCTGATGTACCAGAAGGCAGCAACCAAAAGCCCGTAAATAATTACGAGCGGAATGGCTACTCCCTTACGCCGCTGAATCTCCCTCATCAGTTTCTACCGTAATACCCTGAGCATTAAGCTTGTTTAATGCTTTTTCGGTCACCTTCGAAACTTTTATCACTGACTTCTCCCTAAAATCTCCTGAACCAAGAAGCTTGTCATAACCGGCCCCTTTGAGGTCGATGCTGAAAGTTCCATTCTCCTCTTTTGCAAATCCACTTTTTACAAGGGAATCCATAAGATTTGATAGTTCACCAAGTGTTATGGGAACAACGGGTTTTGACGGATGATGGCTTGTGAACCCGTGAACACCGAAATGATTACGGTCATATTTCAGAAGCCAGACAGAGTGGTGTTTTCCAAGACCTGCCATTCCGCTTCCACCTTTCTTTCCCTTTCCACGACCGGCCTTCATGCCACGGCCATAGTGCCCTCCTCTTAACTTCTTAGTTCTGGTCCTTACCATTCATATCAACTCCAGGCTTGATCATCCTCAAAATGAGAGTATTGATCTCCTTTCCTCTATAGCCGGCTGAACCGCCCTGCTGGAAATTCTTCCGTATTGCCTCGTATCCTCCTTTGGGTGGACTCAGGCGAATAACAGGAACTATGTTCTCTATGTCTGAAAATTTCTTTTTGCCTGTTACAAGGGCCTTCGCAAGTGTCTTGTATGTCTTATATCCCGAGATTTCAGACAAATTTTCCTCTGCCAGTGGCTTTCTTCCCTTGAGAAGAGCCCTGTTCTCCAGCAAAGCCTCAACTGTATGTTCATCAACTTCTCCCCAGGTTAGATAATCCTTGGCTGTCTGAAGCATAGCCCTGAAGTTATCATTGTCTTCAACAAGTACTAGATGATTTATCTTGTGAAGCCTCAGAAGCTCTGTTGTCTTCTGGGCCTGAGGTCTGATCCCTGTTTCTCCCCTAATCCTGATTACTGCTAGCATTTGCTACACTCCCCGAATATATAGGCGTACTGATCTTCAGTGACGCATTGATCTTCATTTTAGCGGTCCTCTTCATGCAGTCAAACGATGCAAGAGCATAATTCACTGTTGTCTTTGTGTGACCTGAAGAAACCCCCCAGGCATCCTCAATACCTGCCATTCTCAGTATAATCTTTGGGATGTCGCCAACAGCCCTTCCAACACCCTGAGGTGCCGGTTTCAGTGTTACTTCCACAGACCCAGATTTGCCAGTCACAAGAAATGGCAACGTATGGGCTCGTCCACACCCACATTCCCAGGAACCACAGCCTCTCTTCACTTCAATGAGATTAAGTTTTGCATTGTTGATTGCCTTTCTGATGGCCGGTGCTGCCTCTTTAGCCTTTCCTCTGCCCAATCCTAGGTATCCATCTTCGTTGCCGACAACTGCAGTAACTGAGTAACTCATTCTTCTACCTGAGTCCGTCATTCTCTGGGCTCTCTCTATATCGATAACCTCGTCCTTCAGGTTAGGAACCAGATAATCCACTATCTGGTACTCCTTCAGAGGAAGTTTTGCACGAAGAGCCTCTGATATTGTCTTAATTTCCCCAGATGCAACCATCTTACCCAGTTGCGTCTTAGGTACCCATGTTTCATCTGCCATCAGTTCGCCTCCAATTTTGTTTTGAGATTCTGCAGCGTGTCAGGAAGTTTCTTCTTCAGGTGAGTTCCATCGAGCCTCTTTTTGTCAGGGAATATTGATTTATCATGCGGAACCTTTACTCCGCTATCCGTGAATCCTTTCAATGCAGCCGCTATTCTTCCACCCTTTATTATATTATAGCGTCCTGTGTCCAGAACTGCCTCCTTCAACTTGAGCTTCTTTGCCTTCAGACCTGCAAGGTAACCTGTAAGGTAACAGACAGGCACTGTATTTCTATCCAGAGCGGGATCAATCTTCGCAAGGTTCTTTTCTGTCACAGTGAGAAGTATTTTGTCACCGACTGGATCGAACTCTGCAATTTCGATTACAATGCCCCTGTTTGTGGGCCTTACTATGAGCCTTGGAAGGCCTGATTTAAGGAGTTTCAATCTTTTAGGGTAATTTGTTAGTCCAAGCTTTCTCCTCCTCTGAACAAGCCTCTGCATTATTTATCACCCCTCATCTCTCCACTGGCCTTGATATGAGATGCAAGCTGAGCCCTTGATTTAAATGAACCTCCCTTGATCTGGAGGTAGTATTTCCTGAAAGTTTTGCTATCTATCTGATTGCTGGCTTTCATAGTCCTCAATTCACTTCTGAGTGCCCTGATCGTGCTGATCCACCTGTCTTTCCTGGGGAATCTAGCATACTTTGTACCTCTGAGGGACCCTGGCCCTCTCCTCCTTTCCTTTGAGAGCTGCACTATCCTCTTCTTAAGCCTGCTGTTCGAATTACCTTTTTTCTGCTTCAGCTGTATCACATGTCTTTCAATAAGTTCTCTTATGTCTTCACGGGAAGCAGCTTCCAGGACCTGCTCAATACTGTTTGTATCTATCCAGACTCTCGAAATTCCTGATTTGAATTCTTCCGCAGCAATTTTTTTTGCCGAAACTACTTTCATTTTACAACACCCGGGTTTAGAACTCTTACGCCGAGTTCCTCAGCACGCGAGATTATCTGTTCCCGCTTTCTCGCTCCAACAGAATGGCCTATCCTTGCTGCCTCTCTGTCTGGGTTTAGTGAAGACAGGTCTTCAGCATTGAACACCATTACTTCCCTGAATCCAGATGGATGCATTCCTCTTACCTTAGCTGGCCCACCGTATCCTGCATCTACTATGGGTGGTCTCCTTGCAAGCTGCTCCCTCATCTTGGAGTGCTTTCCCCTTGGTTTTCTCCATGAGTCACCAAGCTTCTTGTACCTGAACCACTCCTGCCTTCTGAATTCAACCCTTCTTCTGGCCCGTTCGTTTTTTATTTTCAGTAATCTCTTTTCGTTATTGTCTAATACCGGTTTTCTAAGTACCATTATATTCACCGTCAGAGAAGGTAAATCCCATCCTGAAATACTCTCAGGTCGAATCCCTTGATCTTTGTGGCCCTCTCAACATTGGCGGCCGTTTCGCCAAGTTCTCTCTTATCTATTCCAGATATGAATACCCTGTCTCCCTTTACAGAGACCTTTGAATTCCCTATGATAGATGCTATCCTCGCTGAACGCTCCCCAAGGAAGTTTTCTATCACAACGTTGTTTCCCCTTACGGAAACTCTCATTGGGAAATGTGTGTAGTCAATCTTCATCTCGTATTCGAATCCAGACTGGACTCCCTGGAACATATTCCTGATTTCGGAAGCCCATGTTCCAACTATACCTTTCGTCCTCTTGTTATTCTTGCTGCTGAGTATTGTTATCTTACGGCCCTGCACAGAAACACGGACATAGTTGTCTAACATATTTCTGGTCACTTCACCAAGTTTTCCCTTCACCTTAACAAGGCCTCTGACTTCTGTTACATCAGTGCCCTGGGGTGCTTCAAAGCTCCATTCTTCTTTCCAGTTAATCATTCCCTTCACCATTCAGTAAACGTAAGCCAGAAGTTTTCCACCAAGTCCCTGCTTCCTTGCTTCGATGTGACTCATAACTCCCTTTGTAGTGGTGAGTATAAGAATGCCGAAATCCTGGGCGGGAAGATACCGTGCCTCATATTTTCCGAGGCTTGCACTCTTCACTGGGAGTCTTGGCTTGATAATACCGCAGTTATTTATTGTATCACTGAGTTCAATCCTGAATTTACCTCCCCTGTTCTCGTCCACAACTTCGAAGCTCTTCAGATAGTTGTACTCCTGCATTACTTTAAGTACCCTGCCAAGCAGCAAAGCGGCCGGTTCGGCCTCAATGAACTTTCTTCCCGTTCTAGACGCACTTTTTATTGAGTTTATTATGTCATTTAATGGATCATGTCTCATTTGTAATTCACCTCAGCTGTATTTCTTGAACCCTATGCTTGGAGCAGTCTCCCTGAAGCACTGCCTGCACAGCCTTATCCCATACCTTCTGACCATTCCTCTTTTTCTTCCGCACCTGAGGCACCCCTCTTTGTGCCCGAATTTTCTTTTAGGTTCCAATTTAATTTGTGCCATTTGAATTACCTCAGGACTGTTACCTTGAACTTTGACTCCATGAATTTCATAGCATCTTCCCTCGGGATACGAATTCTTTTGGATACGGGTGCAGAACCTACTTTTCTTCTAGAAAGCCTGTATCCTCCCTTTCTCTTAAGAACCACAGCCACGTCAAAGCCGAATATACCAATATCAGGATCGTACTTCATTCCCTCAAAGTCTGTGTAATCTGCAATACCGAAGTAAGCATTTCCCTGGCTGTCGAAAGAATAGTGCTGTATCTTGTATTCCCTGGCATCAAGGGCCTTGTTGAGAAACTTTTCCGCGTCCTCTTTTCTCAGTGTTACTTTTGCACCTATCTGGAGACCTTTTCTTATGTTAAAATCCCTTACTGTTCTCTTCGATGTTGTAAGGACGGGTTTGTGGTTTGTGATCATCTCAAGAACCTTTGCGGCCTTGTTCAGTCTATCTCCAGCCTGACCCGCTCCGATGTTAACAACAACCTTGTCAATGGTAATTTCTGACATTTGGTTCTGATTGCTCAATTGCTAACACCTCCCTGAATGTCAAACGAATACTTTGAACTTGAAATGACAAATGCATAATCTGAAATTGTAGAGAAACCCTCCTCGAAGTGGACAAGATTCTTTCCAGAAGACTCTTTAACCTCCACTGATTTTATAGTGCCAATAGTTCCAACATGCTCTCCACCTGTGAGGAATGCCCTGTTTCCAGGCTGCATTTTCAGAACATGGTTAATACTCTTTTTTGGAAGTCCTGAAATGACCACATCACCAGTAGAAATATCCTTTCTGTCTGTAATCATATTGGTTCCATCGTGAAATACCAGCATGAATTTGTCATGCCCTACAGAGACCTTATCCATAACTTTAAGTGGTTTCTCAACTGCCTTATCAGAAGTCTGTTCCTTGACTACAAGCCGCCCTTTCCTGTCATACAGCACTCTGTAATGCTTATCAATAGGCAAAACAGATAGGGAATCCATGAAACCTACCCCTTGCCTTCTCTCCTTCAGTCTCTTACCATCAACACTGACGGCTCCGCTATTGATCATTCTGGTAACTTCCCTTTCTTTGTCTCCAAGATTAAGGTAGTCCCTAAGGACATTCAATGCAGGAACACTATCTGTTGAATTGTGTTTTCCCGGAAGTGGACTTACACCCCAGAAATGTGTCTTCCTGGGTAGCTTCACTGAGCGCGAAACAACCAGTCTCTTTGTCTTATTGATCATCTTCTACTCCCCCCTCTGTATCTTCATCTTCAGGCTCGTCTTCAGATTCCTCTTCATCTTCAATTTCAGGTTCTCCAGAGGGCTCATTCTCTTCGACCTCACTATCCTCTGAGGTTTCTTCTTCACCCTCATTTACATCGGACTGCTCAGATTCCACTACGTTTGATTCTTCTGCTTCTGCTGGTTCTGGTGCAGGCTGTTCTGGTGGTTCCTCTGAAAGTGCGATATTCTTCATGGCTGCAATTGATCTAAGATGATCATATCTCTGGTGTCTTGAAAAGTCCAGCCTTGTAATTACAAGATCTGCTGGCCTCAGGAATAATTCCTTCTGCTTTCCATCTTCTTTGGATACTGAAATTCCTTCTATGGACACCAATGCTGAACTATGGTCAACTGCGATAATTTTACCCCCTTCTCCCTTCCTTTTTCCGCTCTTGACCTTAACTATGTCTCCTACAGTGACTGGATAAGATCTCACGCCAAACTTCTTTCTCAGATCAGAATCGAGATTTACCCTTACTTTACTATACATTTTCCCTCACTACACAATGGTTGATGATATGGCTGCAATTCTTGGCCATCTCTCTGCGGCTTCTCTGGCCACAGGTCCCTTTATCTCAGAACCTCTTACCTCTCCCTCAGGAGTTACAAGGACAGCTGCATTCTCCTCGAACTGAACCATTGTCCCATCGGCACGCCTGTATGGGCGTCTCTGCCTTATTACCACAGCATATACGACCTGACTCCTCATTTCAGGCGTACCCTTTTTCACACTTGCTATGAACATATCTCCGACGCCTGCTGCAGGAATTCTCCTTGCAACCCCATGCCATGCCTTCACATCAATGAGGCTGACGATCTTTGCACCACTGTTATCTGCACAGGGCATTGTTGCTCCAAGGGGCAATCCCCTGATCTGCCTGCCTGCTATTCCCTTCATTGGTTCACCTTTTCAATGACTACGAATGAGATTGACTTCGCAAGTTTCCGGGTTTCTGCTATCTTCACAACATCGCCTGCCTGAACATTCAGGCATGACGGAAGATGAGCATGGTACCTGGAGAACCTTGTCTCCTTCCTCTCGTACTTCTTGACCTTTCTTTTCCTTTCCTGAACGACAGTTATACTGCCTTTCATGGAAGTGGATTCGACCTTTCCGCTTATGATCTGCCCTCTAACTTTGACTTCACCATGGAAGGGGCATTTCTTATCATTGCACTCTCCCTCTGGAGCTCTGACATTTAATCCGATGTTCTGTGGCATTACTAATTGCACCCCCTGCTAAGTGTTTTTAATATTTTTCTCTGGTTTTTTATTCTGTCCTCTGGTCTCATCAGAATTGCATCCCCTTCAATTATGAATGTGGATGAATCCAACTTGATCCTGAATATTCCGGTATGTTTTGGAATCTCGGTTCGGGATTTTCCCACTATGGTAAACATCCTTCGTGATTCATGGAAGACAATACCTGATTTGCCTTCATTATTCTTGTTTGAATGCTGAAGCACTTCGATTTCAGTTCCCAGATACTCCCTAAGATAGGCTGTAATATCTGTTTTCATGAAATCACCTCTGTCTTGAA
>DAHWLW010000087.1:0-7105 GCA_027343465.1 Thermoplasmatales archaeon
ATATTCTGACAGGGAACTTCGGAATAGAGGCAATAAGAATATTTCAGACGGATGCAGGGATCAGAAATGTGATAACAGTTGATGGCAGAGATATTCCACATTCAGTCATGGTGAGAAAGGGAGAAGGCGGGACGGATTTCCTAGATCTGTTCCGTCACCTTGAAGATGAAGAGAACAGAGACCCTCTAATTGTTCTCACTGACGGAAAGGCCACAATTCCGGAAAGGGAACCAGATGAATTCAGAACCTACTGGATAACTACAGAAAAGGACCTCCCATGGGGGGATAATATCAAATGGGATTTAAGCAGCGAAAGAATTCCTTCAGAGTTAATTGAATCAGGTGCCACAGAATGACAGGAACCCTGCAGGTCTGGGAAGTTCTGGACAAATTTCACTGGTTTATATCGGAAAACCCCGGTATTGAAGTTCTACAGGTGAGGGGGAATTCAATTATGGATAATGACCGATATGGTTTTTCCGTGGAGAGAGAAAAGTACAGGTATAATTTCAACAACATGTCATTCCTGGATATTTCCCTTGGGGAACCAGCAGTTATTGCATATAGGTCATCAGGAAAGAAAAGTTTACTTGCGGGAAAGAGGCTGGACTTTCACCGTGATTATATCCTGGTTTATCCATATGAAGGCAGATCAACCACCTATCACAAGATCTACTTAGATTCATTAGAGGATATTAATTTCAGGAGGCCGGAAAGGAATGAGATGGAGGCAATCAAATCGGAATCCCTTCTCAGAAAACTCCTGGAAAAATGAAGTATTCTGAAAACACTTATCTCCAGAGAAACATTAAACCAGCATGATAGTTTCCATAATGAGGGAGATCAGTGAGGATGTCCTCGAGAAATGCAGAGAGATTACAGGGGCAGATGTAAGGGTCATGGACCCTGAGGGCGCTGATGTTCAGGTTATTTACAGGAAATACTCAGTTACAAAGGACCTGAAGATGATCCAGACAATCTACGCTGGGGTTGACCACCTGGACTTTAAATCCGTACCTGAAAGAGTAACCATATGCAGCAACGCAGGAGCATTCTCAGAGCCAGTTGCAGAACATGCCTTTGCCATGCTTCTCTCAGTCAACAAAAGAATAATGGACTTTGAAAAGCAGGCAAGGAGTGGAGTTTATGAGAAGCTGCCTGTTAACAGCTTGATTGGAAAGAAACTTGGAATTTTCGGTTATGGCGGGATTGGCCGCAGCATGGCGAGAATTGCAAAAGCACTCAATATGGTCACCACAGCGTATTCACGAAACAGGCATGGTGACGAGAACCTGGACAGATTTGTAAATTCACCAGAGGAACTTTTCATGGAGTCGGATATTGTGGCTCTGGCTATGCCACTGACGAACTTGACCAGGGGAATAATAGATTCACATCTTCTCTCCAAATTCAGGGGAGAAACAATCGTAAATGTTGCCAGAGCAGATGTTGTAAAGGAAAATGACATGCTGGACTATTTGAGAAATAATCCCGGTAAACAATATCTTACAGATGTGTGGTGGAGGGAACCTCAAGTGGATTTCCCCATTCCGGATAATGTACTCCTCACTCCACATGTTGGCGGGATAAACAGATCACTTGAAGTGACTGCAGTCTACAGGGCTTGCCAGAACGTAAGGAAGTTCATTGATGGGAAAATTCCCGAACATATTGTGGACAGGAAGGAATATTCTACCTGAGGTCACGAGAATTCGAAGAGGCTTTTCTGCTGCGCCTCCATATTATCCTTCATCTTACCGGAGGTATCATTCCGCCCATTTTCCTGCAATTCCCTGTAGTCTTCAGATAGGCCTTCCAGTACCCTGTTAAGAGTCTCGTCAACTCTTCTGGCATAGTAATCCCAGTCAGGGGTTCCGTTGAATGGTACACCATCCATATAGGGCTCAACCTCCTGTGGAGATTTTTTGCTGTTTGTAACGATCCAGGAAACTTTCATGCCGGGGATGAATGTTTCCCCCATTTCCATAAGCTTTTTGGCAACCCTGATATTAGCAAGGGACTGCTCCTTGTAATTTCTGAAGTCTCTGACTGAGCGGGAAATTACAAGATCATCGATATTTATTGAGGAAGTGTCTCCAGCCTTTATCTTTCCTATAATGTCGTTCCTGTAATCTATCGCCCCCTGAAGGTTTCTGTCCAGTACAAGCTCAAAGACCTTGGACAGAGCTTCACTCTGAAGATCGAATGAATCAGTTCTTCTAACCTCATAGCCCCTAACCAGAACCTCTCCCTTCTGCGATTCAGGATAGATTATTTTTCCTGCATATCTCTTCTTAGCTCCATGAGAGAACAACGGATCCATGACCTTTTCAAATTCAACAATTACCCCCTCTTCCCTGGAAATGCGTTCACTGAGGTCTCTGCCGATTTTTATGGCCTCCTCCGGAGACTGTGCGCCAGACTCTATGAATACAGAATCTGTATCTCCGTATATTACACGGAAATTTTCATATTTCAGTTTCTCTATTAGCCCCTTTATGGTTTCCCTGGCATACCCTGTGACTGCACTGCCGATTTCAAGGTTTGTGAACCTGTAGAATGAGGAGGCCAGGACACCATAGAATGTATTCATGAGAATTTTAAGCGCCCCCTGTATGCCGTCCAGATATTCCCGTTCATCTCCTTTTGCGGCTTTCATTCGTGCCTTAACCCGATCCCGTTCCTCCATTAGGTCTCTGAGAAGCCTAGGAACGAGGCCAGGTTTCCTGTTGGCTGAAATAAACTTTATTCCGTTTGGGGCAACGTTTTCCCCATCCTGGGATAGCGTAGTGAAACAAATGTTGTATTTCATAATCATTGAAGGATACATGCTTTTGAAGTCCAGGACAATTACATTATCATATATCCCGGCTCCAATTGAATGGACATACCCTCCCTCAATCGGTGCATCCTTGCCGTTATGGGAAGTCATGGGGACGCCTATCTTCTCTCTGTCCGCCTTCCTAATCAGTAAAGAATCCACATAATTGCTTGTTCCTCCATTAGAAACATCATCATAAGGTAGTTTGGTTACTGTTGACATAAACATATTCCTGTCAACAACCCTGAGCTTCTGGAATATCTGAAGTGTAAGGTAAGCATCCTTTATGCAGTACTCTATTACCTCCTGTCTCCTGTTGGCCCATTCTTCCTCTATTTTAAGCCGGTTTATGTTATCCTTTCCTTCCCCAAGAAGCTCCTGTGCTACATAGTTCAGCGTTTCATGCTTTGGATGCATTATTTTCTTGACAGCCCACCAGGTATCTGATATTGTTCTGCCATGCAGGCGCCAGTACTGGCCCTGAATCCTGTGCGGGGCCTCTCCGTCTCTTCCAATGTTGAACCTGACGCCAAACTTCTGCATCCTTGACTGAATAACCGGAAGATCGTACCCATCAATGTTGTATCCAGTGAGGATATCCGGATCCTCTTTCCTTATTAAAGAAACGAAGTCCAAGAGTATTTTTTTCTCATCACCGTCCAAATATCCCTTGTGTAGTTCCCTGCCATCATGGACAGCATATCCAATCATAAGGATATGCCCATATTCTTCCCCTTTAGCAGGGGTTACCGCATTTTCAATGTCAAAGCTCAGGATCTTGACAGGAGGAACAAAATCCTCGCATTTATCGAGCTTTTCTATCCTCACAACGAGATCAGTGGTAAAGTTGCCCCTCTCCTCAGGCATCTCTTCTCCAGTTATTGTGACGCAAGGATTCAGATCCATATCATATATGAATCTGTGGTGGAATGGTATGTCGGCTGCAAGAACCTTGAATTTGCTACCGCATTTTTCCCTTAATTTCGGGACCTTCCAGGGTGATGAGACATATATCCTTGTAACCTGTCTGTCCTCCCCTTCTACCCAGAGTTTCATACTCTCTTCATCCACATATTCCTCGTCAGCACGGTATATCTGGAGGCATGCATCAGAAGGTTCAACAAGATCAAAATATGGTCTGAATCCAAAATAGAGTGCGGTAACTGATCTTCCATCATCAGTTCTTCCAAACAGTTCAACTGCAACATCCTTGCTCCTGTACGAGGCAACAAGGATCCGCATTCTGATCTCCATGGTTCTCTAATATAGAAAGGATATAAAAGATGACCTTTTGTCTAAAATACTCTGGAAAAAATGCCACTTGGAAACATTATATATTCCAATTGGATGATTCACAGGCTCTATGAAATTTACTGTAATAGAATTCAAAGGGGGTGCCCCCGGATTTGTCTGAAATTCTTGAAATTGTGAGAAAGCATAACGAATTCAGGAAATCGTGCCTGAATATGCAGGTATCAGAGAATTTCCTGAGTATGGATGCAAAAGAGGCTTTGTCTTCAGATATGGCTTCCAGGTACTCACTTGAGATTGAAGGTAAGGATGCATATGGTGGTGCAAAGTTTTCCGAGGAGGTTTTACATTCCGTTGAAAAGCTGGTATCCCGCCTGTACGGCAGCAGATTTGCAGAAGTGAGACCTATAGGTGGTCACATAGCCTCAGAGATTGTTCTCCTATCACTTGTTTCAAGGAAGGACAACGTTCTATCCATTCCGGAAGCTAATGGGGGCTATACCGGATATGAAGGTGGATATCTGCCTCAGATGCTTGGCTTTAAAAATTACCACATACCTTATGATGATGCAACTCAGGAGATCAGGTATGAAAAGCTGGAAAAGCTTATGCAAGTTACCTCACCCAATCTTCTGGTTCTTGGCCAGTCATTTTTTGTAAGGCACTATGACTTGAAGCGCATCAGGGAAATTTGTGAACCGCATGGTACAAAGATAGCCTATGACGGTTCGCATGTGATGGGCCTTATCGCGGGAAAGGCTTTTCAGAAGGATGTTCTGGAATATTGTGACGTACTTTTCGGTTCTACACATAAATCTTTCTTCGGGCCACAGGGAGGGATTATACTTACCAATGATGAAGACATATACAATACAATGAGAAGTAACATCACCTGGCGGTCAATGGATAATTACCACCCTTCACGTGTTGCCGCACTGGGTGTAGCAACAGAGGAGATGATCAGATCAGGGGAGAAGTATGCATCTCTGGTCGTATCCAACAGTCACTCACTAGGAAAGGAGCTCAATGATCTGGGTACAGGTGTTCGCTTTTCTCCGTGGTTCTCGGAAACACATCAGATAATCATTGATCCAGATTCCTTAAACAAATATGGGCTGAATTACAGGACATTCAGCGAAAGGCTCGAGGAAAATGGAATAATTGTTGACAGAGAGGGCAGAGTTGGTACGGCGGAAATTTCAAGATACGGTTTCAATAATATGCACGAAATAGCTGAACTCGTACAAAGAGCGGCAAAGGGTGAGAATGTAAAGGGCAACGTCAGGGAGCTGCTTTCACACATTTCGCTTGTGTACTGAGATGGTGTCTATGAAAGTAATGGATATAATGACAAGGGAAGGACTGGTGACACTTCCCGCAACGGCAAAAGTCACTGATGCATTTGCAAAGATGAAGGAAACAGGAATACATCAGATACCTGTACTATCAGGAAAGACGTATACGGGAATGCTTCTTTTCAGGGAATTGTTAAAGAGAAGGAGCCTACAGAGCATGGAAAAAATAGGCTCTCTTGCAATAAGGACCCCTCGGTTGAAGCCATCAGATGATATATACAGGGCAATTGATCTGATAAGGAAATCTGGAATTCCAGCACTTCCAGTCGCAGAAAAGGGAATGCTTGTGGGCATACTTTCAAGAACAGATATTATGCGCAACCTTGGGACATTCAGTGACATAAGAAACATGAAAGTGCTTGATGTCATGACTAGCAGTCCTGAAACGGTAAACATTGAGGACAGCATAAAGACAGCAATGGAGAAAATGAGAAGCCTTGACGAGAGCGAAATCCCTGTCACAGATGCAGATTTGCTCCTTAAAGGCATACTCAGTGCAGGTGAAATATCTCCCTCGGCAATTATTAAGGGCGAACAAACCAAAGGCAAGGGGGACATAAGCGGCGAAACTTCCAGAATGGACCTGAAGTGTTCGTCATTGATGGGGAATCCAATCAGTGTGCATCCTGAATCAACTCTTGAGGATGCCTCTAGAGCCCTATTAAAAAACAGATTTCACACATTGCCAGTTACAGATATACAGGGGAAGGTAGTGGGTGTTATAGGCATCATGGATATACTGAACATGATCTCGGTTCCCGCCAGAGAGAAGGGCATACTGATCCAGGTCTCCGGCCTAGATGCATACGATGACGATCTTTATGACATAATATTTTTTGAAGGAGAAAAATTTGTCTCAAGAATATCGAGAATTGCAGGCATTGAGAATGGAAGTTTCAACATACATGTAACGAAATATCACTCTTCTGGAAAGGTAAAATATTCTCTCAGAACACGTCTCTATGGGGGGCATATTCACATGGCGATTGATGACTTTGACTGGAATTTCGGAAAGTGCTTGAGCCGCATTTTTGATACTTACGAAAACCGCCTTAAGAAGAATAATTCTTCTTGATGACATACTTTTTCATTTATTTTAAAAATTGCCTTATGGTTAGAATTTAATGAATAGAGGTACAAAAATAATTAACATTATATACTTTTGTATAAATGTGGAAATAACATAATGTTTTATAATCTCATATTTGAACTTATGTAATAACCATTATATTATCCCACTCGTTAAAGAAAAATGGAATCTGTAGGTAATGTTGATACAAAGAGAAAGCCAGGGAAGATTCGATTGAAGAAGGAACTTGGTTTCTATGAACTCCTTGTTATCGGTGTTGCTGGCGCACTTGGTAACGGTGCACTTTTCGGGACAGTTCAGATGGTTTCAGGAGCTGGACCCGGAGCGATATTTGGGTTTGTTTTTGGAGCCATCATATACGGGCTTATAACTATGACATATGTGGAGATGTCAAAGGTATATCCTGAGGCCGGTGGGCCAACAAGGTATACGATGTACACTCATGGACGATGGACAAACCTGATCAATTCAATGGCCGACCTGTTATGGTACCTTTTCATTCCTCCCATTGAAGTTGTTGCAATTATTTCTGGTCTGGACTACTTCTACCATGGAGTTTTCCTGACAAGCGCAGGCTTCCCAACAACA
>DAHWLW010000088.1:0-29691 GCA_027343465.1 Thermoplasmatales archaeon
AGCCTTTCAATAATATTTTCAATTCTGATATTATCGGAATGGGATAGGTTTTCATTCTCCTCTTCCAGAAAAGTAATGTTGGATTCTATTTCCCGGATAATAGTGTCCACATTCCAGGTCTCGTATCTATTGCTTCTGCCCTCTTTCTTGTCCAGACCGATATAGGCGAAACCTTCTTCAGTCATTTCAAAACGCATGTCATCCCTCTTCGATATGAGGCCTTCTGACTGGAGAGCGCTTAGCAGTGGGTATATGGTACCGGGGCTTGGTTTCCACCAGCCAAATGTCTGCCTCTGTATCTCTGACATGATCTCGGAGCCTCGCATCGGATTTCTGGAAAGAAGCCATAAAACATAATATCTCATTCCCCCATGTTTCCGGAACGAGTTCATAAAACCGGAGTTTCCGAAGGAACTGCCCCATTTCCCGTATGGGGCTTTCAGATTATCGTTGTCAGGTCTATCCTTCAAGGATATCGATTTCGATATCGATTATTCAATTATAAACTTTCTTCAAAATTAAAGTGAAAAATCACCTAAAAGATCGAGTTTCCCCCTAAAACGTACCCTCATAACAACTGTGACACTGGAAAGGATAGCAATCCAGATAAGCGCCCCATAGACTCCGTAAATATAAGGGGCTGAAAGGTTGAAGTATATAGCTACGAATACTGCAAATATCAGAGATATTGTGGAAATTGTAGGCACTAGAATGTGTCTTACCAGGCTAACCTCCTGCCCCGTTTTCTTCAGATAAACATAAAGGGAGGTATTGGTCATCATGTGAATCAGGTAAGCCATGGGGCTTTCTAAAACTAGAAGAAAGAGAGATGCGAAGACCAATGCACTTGTAATTCCTTGCTGACTGTATAAAATCTGAAACCCTATTCCTGTAAGGACAACAACAATTATTGATACAATGTATACGAGCATTACAGCATTCTTTGGAGAACCAGACTTTGTATCTGTATCAGATAAACGCCTGTTGATAATTTTTTCCCTGGACATTGAGAACAGAACCCTAGTTGCATTCGTGCCTAGAGAAACAGTTGCGGTGAAGTAAGAATTAAGCACTAAAATTATCATTATTGCAAGTATTACAGGATCAAGAATTCCAAAACTGTGCTGATATATTGTCACCACAGGGTAAGGATATTTTGTGCTGTCGGCGAACGAAGCAATTGAGTGGAGCCCCGTCCATGCAATAAGCTGTGCAAAGGCTGAAATAATGATTACAACCCCAAGAATAATTATTGTCGAGACAATCGCTATGGGTACGTTTCTCTTCGGCCTTCTGGTCTCCTCAGCTATTGGAAGAGACCCACCTATTCCGACAAATGCCCCAATGGAATAAATCATCATTGTTGCCACGTATTCTATATTGTTCCCCAACGGTGCAGGGGTAAAAGGGGTCAGAGTAAAATGACTCCCATATATGATCAACAGTGCAATTGATGTTACCAGAAAGAAAAGAAGCTCAATTACGATAGTGTAGCTCACGAATCTCAACGATGGCTTTATTCCAGAGCGAATCAATAGCATTACAACAGTGGCAAATGCAATAACGGCCGGTATCCACAGGTACTGGGAATAAGGTATGGATATCCCCAGTGAAGCTGTAAACCCATACAGAAAACCGATGAACCCCAGTACCCCAAAACCTGTAAAACTGAGAATAAGATATGAAAGATAAAGGACTGCAGTCAGGTATCCAAGTGTCTTCCCCAGACCTCTAGAAACAAATGTGTAATAGCCGCCGGAACTTGAAAGATGCTTGGAAAATTCATACATAGAAAAGGACATAAGCGAATAAACAACAAGAGAAAGGAGCAGGATAAGAGGGATAGCAAATAGCCCTGTACCGTAACTCTGGAACGTAAAGGCAACAAGAGAGGCAATTGATGTCACATAAAGAACTATGGTACCACCGGGTGCATTCAGGGCAACAGCCTGAGAAATTGCATGCCTGAGACCAAGCTGATCCTTATTCAAGTGCTTAAGAGAAAACTCGCTGTTCTGCACTTTTGTTCATATAGTTGGGAACTATTTGAAACTATTCTGACTGGCAACATATCTCATTGAAGGGCTAAATAAGAGTTAAAAGGATATTAGAGCGATTTAAAAGAATCTATTGCAACGGAGGAAAACCTTCACCCAGAGAATCATCAGGGTCCACTATCCATGTTGCAAAGCCAGTAAGTTGATATCCCTTGTCTACCGTTTTAATTTCCGGAACTATTGCATCATAATTTTGAACTTTTTTGATTCCCTGGATTCTTCCAATGAACATAGTATCTATCGCACTAATGAATTCCACATCCATTTGCGTATTAATATTACCCAAATTGTAAAGGTAAGCTAAATGAGCAGAGGAACTGGTTCCTGAAGGCGATCTGTCTATTAGAGGGCGCTCAGGTGATCCAAAAATCAGAATTCCGTAATATTGCAATGGATTTTGAGAAACTTTTTGAGAAAATCTAATACCGTAGAGACCTTTTAAATGTTTATCTAAGGGATGGACGGGCTGTTCATTTTTAAAATTGTTCCATATCTCTTTAGTAATTTCTATTAGTTCTGGGATAATCTCAGGTTTCCATTTAAGGTGAAGTTCATCCATATCAACGATCCCATAGAAATCTCCCCCGAAAGCTATAGTTACATTGATATTGCCATATTTTCTTAGATTGATCATTTTTATGTTCATAACAAAAGATGGCACATTGATCATATGCATTTGTTTGACGGACCCATTTTCTGAATCTGCCGAAAGTTGTATTATCCCGGCAGGGGTGTCAAATACTAATTCTGACTTATCCTGAATGCCTTTTATCAACTTATGTTCGAGAGCGTAACTGGCAAACCCAATTGTTGCATGGCCACACATATCATGCCATCCTGAGGTATCCATGTAAAGAATTCCAAAATCAGCAAAATCTACAGAAGGAGAGGTTACTATAATTCCGTAATAGTTACTTCCTCCCCTAGGTTCAAAGATGAGCATTTTACGAATCCATTCATAATTTTCCTCACAGTATTCCTTCTTTTCAGCCATATTCTTTCCGGGTACATTTGGCATCATCAAAATTCTAACTGGCATGCCTGCATTATGTAATTCTATTGTAGACAGTTCTTCCTTTGTGGTTCTAAACTTACTCATGAGTTACTTACATGCATCATATTTATAAATATAGGGTGTATTGAGTCTTATAAATAGTCAGATATATGTCAAACAATATTAGCAAAAGAGAATATTGGGATATTCCCACACAGCGTATCCCTTAGCTCATGATCGGATAGACAATATAGTTTATCCCGAACAAAGGAGAAGAAAATACACAGAGAGGCAGATACCTAAGATTCTCATACTTTTGCTGAAATTCATTATCGCATTCAGATCAACCAAGATATACCATCTTTTAAGACCATATCAAGAAGGGCACGATCATTTGATCTCCATGTCATGAACAGATCAATAACATTCAACTATTTCCTAAAGGAATGTGTAGCCATTGATTGATTCACATTCCACACCTGCAAGTATTACACTGCAATGAGGAGAAAGGCATGGGGATAACAATTATTTAAGGTGGCAAGAGTTATAGTTTGATATAATCTCATAATAACCAGTACATATGTTTTTGGCAAAATAACTTCGAACAAATAAGAAATGATTAAATTTATACTAAGATAATTAATGAGTTCTGTAGATAATTATGGAAGAACGAGGGAATTACATAATTGTAGGCGCAGGCAGCACTGGCACAAGCATTGCATACCACCTTGCCTCAATGGGCCGAAAAGTAACTGTAATAGATGAAAATGCAGTGGCTTCTGGGAATACTGGAAAATCAAGTGCACTTATTCGGACTCATTACAGTAACCAGATCATCGCGAAAATGGCTCTTTACTCACTAAAATTTTTTGAGAATTTTAACTCTATCGGCTATTCAGGATTCACAAAAACTGGCATGATTTTCCCATTTGATGATAAATATACAAAAGTTGCATTAGACAATGTTGCAATGCTAAGAAACGTTGGGATAAACGAACAGGAAATTTCTCCTACAGACATAAAAAAGTTCTATCCTGACGTGAATCTTGATGGATACGATTACGTCACATACGAACCGGACAGTGGTTATGCTGATCCAGTGTCAACTGCGAATTCATTTATGTCCAAGGCAAAAGAGCTTGGTGCGAACCTTATCCTAAAGAGGCATGTCTTGTCTGTTGACTCCACGAGAATGGGACCAGAAGTGAATCTAAAAGACGGAACCAAGATAAGGGGAGAGAAAGTCATTCTTGCTACAAATGTGTGGACCAATGACATATTAGCTAGTTCAGGAATAACTTCGAAGAAACTTTTACCAATAACCGCATCGATGCATTCTATAGTCTACCTCAGAAGGCCTGTTGAATACAACGGCCCTAAACCCACTCTCTGGGATCCACATCAGCTTGCGTACTACAAAATGGAAGGAACGAGTGTTACTGCTATAGGAAGCCTAGACCCTGCAGTTGATGAACAACCAGTAGATATCCATTCTAATTTGCCGGAGACCGCAGAACAAGACTACATTGAAGAGTATCTTTCTAGATTAACTAAAAGGCTTCCTTCAATGGGTAAAGCAACCTTGATATCCACGCTCAACGGACTCTACGATATGAGTCCTGATGGACAGGTTATATGTGACGAACTGTCATCTGAAGGTCTTGATTCAGTTTATGTATTTGCTGGGCTTAGTGGTCACGGATTCAAACTTAGTCCTGCCTATGGAAGAATGGCAGCAGATATGCTTATTGGAAATGACCCGGAGAATAGTGAATTTGACTGGCGACCTTTCAGCAGAGAGCGATTTAATAACGGCCACTTGATAAAATCCCGTTATTCTGAGATTGGAACCATATATTAATAGAGAAGCGGTTTTATTTTCCCTTAGATTTTTACCTTTTATTACATGACTGCGTCAAATAAAGCCTGCAATTACATTCTAATAATTATATGGAAACTCCTAATTTACGCATTTTTTCAATAAAATAAAATATATTTTATGTATGTTCAATTCTTTATTCTTAGATGATAAAGTTTCCTTAATAATGAGGAATTAATAATGAATGTTTGATGGGTAGAAAAATAAACCCTTAATCTAAATCAGTCAGGTTGCTCTTTAAGGTTGCTTCCTGTTCCTCCTTTGGTGCTTTATCTATCAGTTTTTGCAAATTTCCAACTGGGTCCTTAGGTGCCATAACCTGAGATATAACCCAGAATATTATTCCATAGACAATTACCACAATGTCATCAATTGGAAACTTTAGTATTCCTATACCTCCAGTCGATTTCCCTCCTATGTATGATAAGATCAGTAAACCTATTACGTAAACTGGTATCCATATGGAATTTTTAAGATTGAGACCTTGCCAATTCGATTTATATGCTTGATACAGAAACACGACACTACCAAGAAGCGTTGCGCCAAGTGCATAAAGTGTTGTTGGATAGGTGGCCCAGTATACTAGTATGCTGGCAATGACAAATGCAATTAATGACCAAATCTTTGACAACGGAACCTTGAATGGCCTTTCTATTTGAGGATGTAATTTCCTTATTACAGGCAGTGAAGCTGCAACTATAGCAAAGTTAACTACTGCTGCTACTACAACAAAATTAACAAGAGATTCCCAGCTTGGAAGGGGTATTAAGAAAAGATCGCCTATTACTGCTACGATAATGATCGTATATATTGGGACACCTCTCTTATCTGTTTTTCCTATCTCTTTTGGTAGTGCCCCTTCTCTGGAGAAGCCAAAAACTATTCTTGAACTTGCTGTTAAATAAACACCGAAGGTACCCAGTGGGGAAAAGATTGCAAACAAAAGTGCAAGAAGGATAAGCCCGGATATCATGACTGCAGGGTCGCCGGTCAGAACAGAAAGATTCCCTTTCATTAAATCTGCCAAAGGTGAGGAAAGGGAAGAAACTTTACCCCAGTTCCCTGGAGATACTCCGAGGGCCTTCCAATTTACAGCCCCCACTATAACTACGGACATAGCTATGTAAAAAATACTTTGAACAGCAAGAGTCAGACCAATTGCTATAGGTAGATTCCTTTTAGCATTCTTTATTTCTCCAGCCATATCAGCAACCTGACGATAACCTCCAAAAGAGAAGAGTATTCCTGTTGCAGGTATTGCTATGAATATTCCACTCCATCCTGACTTTGGAATGAACGATGGTGCTGTAAAATTGCTAGGATGAAAAATGATTAGAGGAACAATTATCAGGAGAGCCACAACACTTGCAATTTTGAGCCACGTAATTCCGGTATTGAATTTTCCCACTCTCGATATTCCAGCCAGGTTAATGAATACGAAGATAACGGTAATTAAAATGGATAAACCAATTCCATAAGGTGTGAGGGCATTATTTTTATAAAGTTCTGGAATATAATATGCTGCGTATTCTGATACCGCAACTGCTTCTATAGGTGGAATCATAACTGCCCACAGAAATAAAGCCCATCCAGATATGAATCCCCCATATTTCCCATACGAATAATAAGAAATTCTGGCACTTATACCACCTCTTGGCGCCATAGAGGAAAATTCAGCGTAAGGTATTGTTACAATCACTATCATTACTGCTGCAATTATCCATGAAATAATCACTGCGGGTCCTGCATAAAATGTGCCAAAAGCTGCGGCAAAGAGAATTCCTGAACCTACAGCACCACCTATACCAAAAAGTGCGGCGTCAGTCAGAGTAAATTTTCTTCTTAATATTGACCCCTGTTCAATGTCTACTTCTTCGGTCATTTTTAATGTTACATGTAATTACGTATAAGCATTTCGGAATATTGTTTACAGATACTTTTTAATATTATCTATTTCTATGTTATCATTCAACTTTTTAAATAATAACATAGGTATCCAAGGATATATAGTATGGTCAAGAAATGTTAGTAATTCTACGGCTATAACATTAACAGCGATCGCATTGGCGGACAGAATAAGGATATCGGTACTGACCCATCAGGTTGTTAAAGAGGCATGAATACTCAGGATGAAATCTTCCCACTCGACTTCATATCACTCGTTAAATATTCTTTGACCACAAAGAGAATGATGAAAAATGCGAACCAGAAGAGTAGATCGTATACCAGTTTAGCAGGGTAGAAAATATAGGAAATAGTTGTATAAAATAACTCAGTGATCCTCAAATTACTGAAGTGAAAAGGAATTCCGAACAATATATTTCCGGCGGAGACTCCCTGAAAGCCAAATACTAAACCCACACTGACAATCGTTGTGATTGCTGACATTAGAAATGAGAATAAGAGGGCCTTTCCGGGGGAGAATAATTTTCCGGAAGAAGTTATGACCCTGATTCCATAAATTAGTGAGAAAAAGAATGCTACTGTGAATACAGGGATATAAGGGACGAAGAATAGACCTACATTATCAGACCTTGGAACATACGGGTAAAGAATAGGATGTTGTGCGAAATTTAGAAAGAATGAATGTGTGCTTAGAAGAGAAATAGCAAGGAAATAAATACCATATGCCACGAGCGAAAACATAGCTGATTTCATTAACCGGCCGAATAATTCCTGAGATAGCCTGGGCATATTGTATCATGGACTCATGGATTTAATCTTTTCTTGCATCGATGGAATTCCAACCATCGCAGAATTACCATTCAAAACACTTAATTAACCGATAGACATTGATTGATCATGCCTCAGGCAGTGGACAATTATGGAAGGCCAGTACATAGCCTTCGAATCCAGGTAAACACAGTGTGTAATTTCGGGTGCTTCTTCTGTCATATGGAAGGCACAGGTGTCCACTCAGAGACCATGACTCCTGCTGAAATTGAAAGAATTGTGGCCACAGCAAAGAGATGGGGGGTGAACAAGGTTAAATTCACAGGCGGTGAACCCACTCTCAGACCGGACATACTTGAAATTATCAGGAGAACAAGAAAGCACATTACGGGAAATATATCCATGACCACGAATGGGATAATGCTCAGAAGGATGTCAAAGGACCTCAAGGAAGCAGGGCTGGACAGAGTCAATATATCCCTACACTCAATTGATCGAGAAAGGTTTCAGTACATCACCGGGACTGATTCAATAGACCAGGTTATGGAGGGAATTCGCGCTGCGAAGGAAGCAGGTTTTGATCCTATAAAGATAAACTTCGTAGTTTTAAAGGATGTTAACGTTGACCAGATACCACTGATGATTGATCTCTCTGCAAGGGAGAAGTTTATCCTCCAACTCATAGAATTTGAAACCACCAGAGAGATGGAGAATTCAGAGGAGTTTCAGAAATACCACCTCAAGCTTGATCCTATAGAGGAGAGGGTCCGTAAGGTGGCAGCAAGAGTTGAATTTAATGAACTGCACAGGAGACCAAGATATCATGTACCTGCTGAGAGCGGTGAATCCATTGTTGAATTCGTTAAGCCCATGAGAAATGCAGAATTCTGCAATAACTGCACCAGATTGAGAGTAACCTCAACGGGTTATCTCAAGCCATGCCTGATGAGAGGGGACAATTATGACAATATTCTTACCCACATCAGGAAATATGAAAGCGATGGGAAACTTGATGACGTATTTCTCAATTCCGTGAAGAAGAGAGAGCCCTATTGGAAAAAGGAGGATGAAATTGAAGATTCAGGTCAGGTTTTTTGGGTCAGTGAAGGATGATGCCGGAACGGATGGACTGATGCTTGAACTTCCTGAAGGAAGCCATGTCTCTGACCTGAAGGAACATCTAAAGAAGGATAAACCGGCATTATGGCAGGGAAGGAGACAGATATTCTTCGCTCTTAACCAGAATTATATCACAGGGGACGATGAACTTAAAGAAAATGACGAGGTGGCAGTATTCCCCATGGTAAGTGGTGGATGCTGAATGAATATTCAAATTCAGAAGGAAAAGATCGAACCTGCCGATGTAATAAATTCGCTGAGGTCTCCAGAGGCAGGAGCAATAGTGACTTTTCAGGGAACAGTAAGAAGATTCTCTGGAGATATTGAAGTTTCAAGGCTTTATTATGAAGCATACAGGGAAATGGCCGAAAAGTCAATAAAGCAGATAGCTGATGAAGCAAAGGATAGATTCGGCATTATAGACTATTCAATAATCCACAGGATAGGCGATATAGATCTTACAGAGGATTCAGTTATCGTTTCCGTCTCATCTGAACATCGGGAACAGGCTTTTTCCGCCTGCAAGTTCATAATAGACCGCATAAAGAGTGAAACACCCATATGGAAAAAAGACATTGCAGTCACAGGGAAGGCCATTTGGAGGGATTAGCTTATTTTGGATGTCTTCCCCTATACAATAGGACTGCTTCCCAATAGTCCTCTGGAGTGTTGACATTAAAGAATGCAAGTTCTGAAAATCTTTCAGTATTAATGGTACTCACATGGGCACTTATCAGCCCGGAATAGAGATTTCCTTCGAAATGAACTTTCCCTGAATAGAATGCAAAAAGTGGCTCCATTGTCCCATCAGGTGAAATCGGTACCAGAGTATGCCCGTCAGATTCCCTGATCAATAATTCCATATCAGATTCTGTGATGAAAGGCATGTCAGGAGCCAGTAAAATAAATGGTTGCCCATCTTCGCATAAAATATTCATGAGTTCTACGATGTTTCTGCTACTATCATGAACGTATTGAACTGGAAGTGGCATCCTGGATAACACAAGAGGATCCCCAACCTTTTCTGCCTTTCTGATTGCAAGTTCCAAAAGAGAAACGCCGCCCAGAGTGAGAAAATGTTTGAAAGGAAGGCGTTCGGACATCTTCACTGGAATCACTACCCTCATACTGCCTTTTTCCATCGGAGAATCTCTATATCTTGTCAGGCTATATGGATTATCATGATAGACATCTCCAGCAAGGACATAGTCAGGAGATATGCAAGGGCTTCAGGGTTTATAGAGCTCAAACCAGATACACTGGCGGAGATCCGCAATGGGACTGTAAAAAAGGGAGACGTTTTCGAATCCGCAAAAATTTCAGCAATACTTGGTGCGAAAGAGGCCTGGATGCGCCTTCCATATTGCCACCAGATTCCTTTGGAGAGTGTCAGTGTGTTTTCGGAACTTACGGAAAATGGATTCCGCCTGGCATGCGAGGTTTCGGCAGGCTGGAAGACCGGGGTGGAAATGGACGCACTGTCTGCAGTTACCTCCGGTTTGCTGACCGTGTGGGACATGGTGAAGTATCTTGAGAAAGATGAAACTGGAAATTATCCTTCCACGGTAATAAGGGATATCAAAGTGGAACTGAAGGTGAAGGGGGATGCATGAACACAGGATAGAAAACCTCAAGGCAAAATTCTCTGTAATCGTGTGCAGCAGCACAAGAAGCAAGGAAAACGACACATCCGGCCAGGAGATAAACTCATCCATCAGGGAAGCAGGCCATGAGATAACTTACTATGAGGTCGTAAAAGATGATCCAGATGCAATTAAGGAAGCTGTGATGGCTGCCCTGGATCGAGCAGATTGCCTTATAATCTCTGGAGGAACAGGTATAACTTCCCATGATGTTACAATTGAGACCGTCAGAAGTATTGCTGAAAAGGAGATCCACTCTTTCAGCACACTCTTTGCACTTCTCTCATACCAGCAGATCGGCACATCTGCAATTATGTCCAACACCTCAGCTTTTCTTGTGCACAGAAAGCCCGTGTTTTGCCTACCCGGATCACCTTCAGGCGCTTCGCTAGGGGTGAAGGGAATAATCCTGAAGGAGATAGATCATATTCTCCACGAATCAAGGAGATGAGTGTGACACCAGGAAGAAAGAGGATGTTGGGTTTTACTGATTCCATTTCCCTTGAGGAAGCAGTTCAGAGGATGCTCTCCGTCAACTGGCTTAAACCTCCAAATACAGAGAGAAAAATCGAGGACTGTTTTGGACTCATCGCAAACCAAAAGGTATTCGCTGAAAAAGATGTCCCAGAACAGCCAGTAAGTGCTGTGGATGGGTATGCTATAAGGGCACATGACACATATGATATCGGAGAAGGTGAGACTAGAGAGATAACAGTTAAGGGAATCTCAGAGGCTGGAAAAAAATTTACCGGATCTGTCCCACCCGGGACATGCTGCGAAGTCTACACGGGAGCTCCAATTCCGGATGATTGTGATTCTGTAATCATGGCGGAAGACGTAACGAGACAGGGTAATACAATAAGGATCTGCAGAAAGATCGAAAGTGGAAAGAATGTGAGGTTAAAGGGCGAGGACATCAGTGCCGGGCTTCAGATTGCGTCTCCCGGTGATCTTCTTAATTCCTTCAGAATTGGTGCCTGCGTCTCCTCTGGAGTAACTGAAATAAATGTACTTGACCCTATCAAAGTATCTGTCATCTCAACTGGAGATGAGCTGATGGAAGGTAGTGAAAGGCATATTGCAAATTCCAGCCAGTGGCTTATTGTTGATTATTTTAAGAGGAACTGGCTTAATTTCAAAGTAGCCGGTATCTGCCCGGATGACCCAGCATGCATCCGTTCAATGATCATGAAAGAGATTTCTATTTCAGATCTTGCGGTTGTGACTGGTGGAACCTCACTTGGTATGAAGGATCTTGTGCCAGAAGCAATGAATGGATTTGGAAAGACCATATTCGCGGGGATAAACATGAGACCAGGAAGGACAATCACGCTTTATGAGGTTGGAAGAAAACCTGTATTCTCAATCTCGGGGTTGCCTGGTCCTGGCCTGACTTCCTTTGAAACCATATTTGAGGCATACGTTCAGAGATACCTTGGGATCAATGCAGTCAGGAGAACCATATATGCAAAGGCGTCACAGCATATAGAGTTAAGAAAAAATTCCACAATGATCAGAAGGATTAAGATTTTTCAAGGAAAAGATGGGGCATATTTTGAAGCTGTAAAGAGTTCAGGCCTCCTTTCACTTCTTGAATCAGATGGAATAATCCAGACCGAGGCAGATAAAAATTCCATCAAGGAAGGGGAGATTTTTCCAGTGAAATTGAATGGATGGGAGGTATAGATGGAACCAATTGAATTTCAGGAAGCTTGCCATAAAGTGAATGAACACCTGCACATTAAACTAGGAACTGAGACTATAAAGATGGAGGAATCTCTTGGAAGAATCATTTCAGAAGATGTTTTTTCTAACCTGGACAACCCTCCATTCAGCAGATCTACAATGGACGGATTCGCGGTCAGATCATCCGATACAAAGGGTGCTTCAGTAAATAGTCCTGTTGTCCTTAGATTAACAGGGGAATCCAGAATTGGGGAAAATCCCGCCTCACTTAGTGCCGGAATGTCTGCTATGAGAATATCAACTGGTGCAAAGATTCCATTTGGTGCTGACTCAGTTATAATGGTTGAAAGAACAACAGACAATGGAAATGAGGTAAAAATATTCAGCGAGGCGGAACAGGGAGAGAACATTGCACACAGGGGAGGAGATCTTGTTAAGGGTGAACTGATTCTAAAAGCAGGTACTGTTATTGATATACCGCATATTGCTGTTATGAATGCCCTGGGAATCGAAACCATTCCTGTGAGCGAGAAACTCAAAGTCGGGATAGTATCAACTGGAACTGAGTTGATCAGGCCTGGTGCCCCTTACACGGAACCAAAAATATACGATTCTAATGGCCCAACAATTCAGGCCTTGCTGAATGCCTTTACCGGGATACGGGCAGACTATCTGGGAACTCTGGAGGATGACAGAGGCCTGATAGATAGAAAACTCAGGCAGTACTTGAGTGATTACCATATTCTAATTGTATCCGGAGGAAGCTCGGCAGGAGAATATGACTATGTTTACAGGGTAATTTCTGAATTGGAGCCAGGAATGCTGTTCCATGGAGTAATGATCAAACCGGGAATGCCCACTGCATTTGGACAGCACGGTGACCATTTCATAATTGGGCTACCCGGTTTTCCTGTATCTGCTCTGATGGTGTTCTTCTCCATATTCATGGAACCTATCCTCAAACTTATTTCATCCGATAAAAGATACAATAAAATCCACGGGAAAATTGGGATTGTAACCAGGGTAGACAGCAGGAAGACAAATCTCATCCCTGTGAAGGTTCTGGGCACCGGCAATGAGTGTCTTGTATATCCAGTGAAAGGACTATCCGGATCTGTGAGCCGCTTTCTTGACACAGATGGTTATATTGTTATTCCACCAAGAGACACACCTGTTCCTGAAGGGGAAACCGTAGAGATTTTCAGATTCTCAGGAATGGTCAGCACCAGTGGCAAGGTTATCTCTGGAATGATTGACATGGAAGTTGCAGGATGGCTCAGGGATAAGGGGATTGAGTATACTCACAGAAGATTGTCTCCGGACGATGCTTTTTCTGCATTCAGAAATGGCTCTGTCGATGGTGTTGTCATTGAGGTGGATGAACCATATCTATCACAACTGCTGTCAGGTTTGAAGAATAAGATTAAATTTTCCTGCATTGAAATATCATCCAGACCTGTTTTTTCAGTTGCAAGCGGGAGAACTGGAAAATACAACAGGAATATTTCTGCAGTGACTGATGAATTTTCACCCTGGAATGTTATTTCCAGTTATGGTATTATCGAAGATATTTCCAGAAAGATAAAAAATTCCCTAACACTCAGGTTAACTTATGAGGAGTCTTTCCAGCGGCTGATTTCAGGTGAAGTGGAAGTGGTGTTCACAACATTGAACCCTCCAGAAAACATGAACTCTAAGAAAGAGACCACTATCAGAAAAGTTCTTCTTATGAGGGAATGATGCCAGTCAGGATTTCTTTCCTATATTTTTGTCAGATTTTTCCAGCTCTGCGATGACTCCGAGACATTCGGAGACCTCGTCTATGTAATAATTGCATATATTGCATTGGCTGTTTGAACCATGTCTGATAAATACAGCTATTGCACCAATTTCCACTGCCGGCTTCATATCACTGATTGCATCTCCTACGACAATTATTTTGTGCGGATCTGAAATACCCATGATTTCCATAGCTTTTACATATCCTTCAGGGTCCGGTTTCCCTACTGTAACATCATCTATCGTCACAACAGGGGAAAAACGGAGTCCAAGAATTTCCACGAACCTTCTCCTTGAGGATGTAACGATGGATGTTCTGATCCCTGATTTCTTGATTGCATCAATTGTGGCTTCCACATCCGGATAGAACTTAAGTTCACCTATATGGCTGCGGAAATATCTCTCTTCTGCCTCCTCTATTTCAAAGGCCTTACTGGAATATCGCCCTGCCAGATCAACTCCCGGGAGTCCAAGGAGAGGCCCTATTTCCTCTTTGCTTACCTGTATCCCAAAATCTGCGAAAGCGTTTAACCAGGCATCCACCCTGAGCATTCTGGAATTTAATATAGTACCATCCAGATCGAAAATTATGCCTTCTATCTTCATAAAACATTACCGCACACTTCGCATGCCTTATCTCTCTGAGTTTTTACGTGCACTATTTCAGGAAGAGAAGCGTCCAGATAAATAATTTCGTCCTTCAGTTCTCCTCTTATGAGATATTTGACAGCAAGAGTCCAAGCTATGCTTCCTATCATATAAGGGGATGAAGCAAGAACCCCAACATCCTCGCACCTCATATCGGGTGTATCGAACCTTACCTTTATGCATTGCAGACAGGCTGATCTGCCGGGTACTATCAGCTTGAGTTGCCCGACTGTGCCTATGGCGGATGTGAAAATCCATGGTATCCCCGATCTGGCAGAAAATGCGTTAAGAACCCTTCTGGTTTCCATGTTGTCTGAACCGTCTATGATTATTGATGAACCAGAACAGAATCCTTCAACGTTAGTTTCATCTATTTTGCCTGAGAAAGTTTCTACGGCCAGGCCCTTATTAATTGCTGCAATCTTCTTTCTTGCAGCATCAACCTTAAGTTTGCCCACATCGTCCTCGGAGTAGAGAATCTGCCTGTGCAGGTTTGATATGTCCACGGTGTCTGGGTCTGCCATCTTCAATTTGCCTGCACCATTTCTGGCAAAAATGTCAGCTGCAGAAGAGCCGGTAGCCCCTATCCCAATCACTGAGATTGTAGACTTCTGAAGGGCCTCAAGACCGCTTATTCCAATTTCCTTGAGGGCCGACATTCTGGAATAACGAAGGCTGAACATTATACATGATTGCAATGTATATTATTAGATAATTTCAGGCATATCATTTCTTTAAAGATTTACGATAAACTTGCCTCTCCTCATAACAAATAACAGATTGAAACTTCAGTTTTTGATTTCTCTGTGATTTAAGTGACCTTATCTCTGAGACCTTGGGTTCTTATTTATCCTAGAACACGATCATAGATCATGAAAGCTGCAGTTCTCAACGCCATAAAGGAACCACTTGCCGTTAAAGATGTGCCACTTAGAGAACCAGAAAAAGATGAGGTTGTGCTGAGGCAGACTCTTACAGGTATTTGTTACAGGGATATTCTCACCAGAGACGGATTTCTGCCCAGAGTAAAGCTACCCATCATTCCAGGCCATGAAATTTCCGGAGTAATAGAGTCCATCGGAGAATCCGTCCAGGGATTCAAGATTGGCCAGAGAGTGGCAAGCCTCATATATGCTCCATGCGGAAAGTGTGAATTCTGCCTAAGAGGAGAAGAGAACCTGTGCCCGCACAAGGAGGCCTATGGAGAATCAAGAAATGGTGCATATGGAGAGCGTGTTATTGTTAGTTCCAGATCCCTGGTTCCCGTTCCTGATGGTATTCCTGATGCTGATGCAACCCTAGCAGCATGTGTTACAGGCATGCTTTACAATGCAATCGGAAGAGTTGGTGGACTTAAAGAAGGCCAGAGAATACTCATCTCAGGTGCAGGAGGAGGTGTGGGTGTTCATGCAATTCAGATTGCAAAGGCACTTGGGGGTTACGTTATTGCAAAGACTTCTTCACCCTGGAAGGGGGAGGCGTTACTGAAAATAGGAGCTGATGAAGTAATAACGTCAGATAATTTTGACAGGGAGATAAAGAGCAAATTCAATGATGGAGTTCACCTTGCCCTTGAAGCTGTAGGTCTGCCTACATTTGAGAGAACTCTAAGAAGCCTGAGAAGCGGGGGCCGAATGGTTGTTGTTGGGAACGTCAACCCGGAATCAGTTCAGTTGCCTCTTGGACTGATAATTATGAAAGGAAATTCAATTTCAGGAAGTATAAGCTCCACTAGAAAAGACGTGGAAACTGCCCTCGACCTAACATCAAAGGGGAAGATACATGCAGTCAGTGACAGAACAGTTTCACTGGATGAGGTTAATAATGCCTTCAGTGACATGCAGAACAGAAGGTCTCTGGGTAGAATCCTCATTGATGTCACCAAGTAAGCAAACATCTCGCTTTAATGCCTTTGCAATCACCTTAGGCCTGGTGAGGAAGTTTTCAACCATTATTGAAATGGCAGACAAAAACACAGAAATTGTAATCGCATTCAGGTTTGCTTAAAAAATCTAATAGTATGAAGTGATTTCTCCCTGTGCTGAACACCCCCTGGGTTATTCTCACTGAGGTCCTGATGACCGCTTTTATTATCTGGGTCATCAGATACATGAGAACCCATGCCGCTGACTTCACCATCAAGGTGCTTGCTGTATCACTGCTCAGCCTGGATATGATGGGTGGGATGTTTGATGCCTTGTTGTATTACAGCGTCAGCGGAGGAGGATTCTTTGGTTCAATTCTCGCCTTCAACATAGCAATGCTTTTCATGTCTGTTGCACTTGTCTATATTTTTCTGACAGGCATAAAGACAAAAATTACAGTACTTTCAAAGAACAGGGCTATGGGGATGGCACTCGTACTTGTCTGGAACGAGGTTTCCATGGCACTTTTTCTAAGAATTCTAGCCTACTATACAAGTGGCCTGTCAAGCACCCTGCAGATACCTGATTTTTTCGGGCTCAGTATTACGAATTTCATATTCCTTGCACCCATGATTGCAGAGATGCTTTTCTTCATTCTCACCTTCGCCGGAAATGGCCTGGAGAGAAGGATTATGCTTGCCATACTGCTGATGCAAATAGCAGATCCAGCCCTGCTTGGAAGTTCCGGGCCAATAATACCTCTCCTTATTGTCTACTCCATTCTCATGCTTCTGGCAATTTACATTATTTTCAGTTATGTTTACAGAAACCGTAATAATATGGGGGAGCATGGAAGAAGCCTTGTTACCTGGTTTATCTTCATTGTTGTCATTTCTGCAATAGGGCTTGCTGAACCAATAGTTGTGACGCACCCGTTTGGGATCAGCTGGATTATTTTTGCAGTGTCTATGGTTGTTTCCATGCTGTTCTATTTCCTGGTCGTACTGGGATGGTTCAATAAAGAGCATGATAAACATCCCTACAGTACAGGGCCAGCATAATCCTCAGGAACCTTTCTTCATCCTCTCTTTTATGAAGTGCCTGACGTCATAGTAAAATATATTCTCGTATGGACATGCATTGACACAGTCTCCTATTCCTACGCATCTCGAATCCTTGTACTCCCCCTTTGATATGAAAGAACCGGCCTGTCCATAATTCCCAACAGGACAGGCAAGTGTGCAATCTTTGGTTTTGCAGTTGACGCACTGAATAGGATCCCTGACTTTCAGCTTGAAGAATCCGAATTTCGATATGAACCTGTTGAAATTGCCCCAGTGGCAGTATCCTGTATTTATGCACCCGTATGATCCAACATAGGGCATGGTTATAAAGACGGCATACCAGAGAAATCCAAATAAAAAGAGGTATAGCATGTATAAAGGATCTGCCCCATAAATTGTGACGTTCATATAGTGATTGTAATCAAGCCATGATATGATCCCTGTTACTATGATCATTGCATAAACTGTTATGGAAACGATCCTGTATGTGATTCGTCCAGATCTGTCATTCATGGTGAGAGATTTTGCCATGGAAGAGGATTTATTGAATCCCTTCATGGAATCATAGAAGGTCCCCTGATACATTACAGGAGCAGTGCAGAATGTTGAGCATAACTGCCTTGACCCGAACAATATTGAGAGTATTCCGCTTACCACATATGTCAGGACCATAGGTATGATCAGATCAGGTGCCAGCCCTCCTCCTGAACCTATTCCCATGGTCCAGCCTACAAAAGGTACAACAGAGACATTGGATACAACAAATGATGGAATTAAGATTGAATAAACAGCGTACGCAAGTAGCATAAAAGAAAGCCTTATCTTCGTCTCCAGGTCTCTTGTCTTCCTTATCTTAAAAATAACGAGAGAGCCCATCTCTATACCCATCATTATAAGGAACCATGAAGATAGGCTTATATCTGCAAATAACCGGAAGAAATCATAAATGGATGAGGAAATCACTCCAGTGATGCCACCTCCTATGGAAGCTAGCCCTAGCGTGGAGACAAGATTGCCTGCCCCATAATATTGAGCATCAAACGCTGCCCCCATGAAGAACTCGGCACTGAAAACCATTGCCAGAAACAAAAATGACCAGTTCCTGTTAGCCAGCCAGTAAACTTTCTTCCCTGAATTCAGGTACTCGCTGTCACCCGCAGCTCTTATGTAGACTGTCATATCTATTATCATGCTGGCGCTGAACACAATATAGCTGGAATACACCTGCCATAGGAAGACCCCGCACATCATTATTGTATATGCAAAAAGAAGCATGATGATATAATCGGCCATTCTTCCCTTTATACCCTGCACACGGTATAGGTGCTCAAAAACGAAGACAAAGAACCCGGTCATTATTGATCCAGATATGAAGACTGCAGCATAGGCCCAATCTGCGTAGTTTATTGCAGTCGGTGCAAAGAGCATTATTGCAGCCTGAGTGGACAGGATAATGAGAGGGGCTTTTTTGAATGATTTTCTCATCAGGAATATGCTGAAGAACATTTCAACGGACATTGGAAAGACAAACCAGTATGACGAAATAGACTGGAATAGGCCTCGAATGGGATCAGAATGTAGAACATTTAGATAATTTGCACCAGAAATTAAAATGTTGAAATCAAGGCTCATCAGGACTTCATCAAAAATTACAAAAAATGCAAGGAAGACAAGAAGGAATCTTCTATGATTTAAGCCAGAGCTTTTGAAGATTGAATTAGTGAAGGATACCAGAAATGGGGCTATCTCAATTACCATTATAAGAAGGGCCAGTTCCACTGCCCTGTCAATTGATATCAAACCCGGGAATGCCAGATAGATGAACGGGGCAAGAAGCATGCTGTTCATCATTGCGAGAATTATGTATACTAAAAGCCTCTGAAGAATATCACTGGAGGATGAGGAGAGCCTTATTGTATAGCCCATTGACAGTGCCATTGCTACCATTATGAGGAGAAGCACTAGTTCAAGATCAAAATGGCTCATCGATGGGCCTCCTGCATACACCATTTCATGGAATGCAATCCTAACCGCTCCTTATTTCTCTGTAATACTAAAACGTTGACCGATACTCACATTTCTGCTGACATAAAACCAGCATCAATACAGACAGCCCTTCCCTTCCACTTGCACCTATTTGACGCAGGATACCGAACATGCCTGAGCAAAGATTTTTAATGACAGTTTATTACAGATTTAGGTTTATTTTCATGCAGGAATTAATTTGCAATATAGAATTCGACCAGGACGAGGATACTTATGTGGCCAAATTGAGAACAGAAATGGGCGGTCTCAGGGAGTATACAGGCAAAACATTTGAAGAAGTCCTGAATCTGGTCATGATAGAACTTCAGGAAGAATTTGCCTGATTAGGCCTTTATATTAACAGAATTTTTTTATCGATGGATAAAATCCACATTTTGTACCAAAAATTATTATTCCATATACTGCTTGTATGATCATTGAAGGTCCTGCTTGCTATTGCATTGATGTCCCTTATGGTTGTCCCCGGTGCATACGTTGGAGGGCATATGGATCCACACCATTCCTATGCGTATTTCATCTCTGATGTGCCGGAAATTTATCTAAAGGACTCAAATGGGAGCTTGAATCTCTCATTTGTTCAGATCGCGCTTTATCAGAACGGTTCATACTATTCTGCAGGCCTCAGGAACATCAAGTGGGATCACCCAGTAAAAGGGAGCATTAATTATTCCTACAGTGGTGAAGTGAAATTCTTCCCTGTAGAAAATTTCAGGGCAAGACTATTAATGTCAAGACTTCTTGGCACAAATCCTGCATCTGCACAGACAGTCCCATTTTTCAGAGGCTATCATGGCAGCGTACATAGTGAAGCAAATGTCTCAATCATGGTAACAAGCCAGTCCAGATCCAATATATTTGGACTGAATGAGTCAAATGGAAGCAGATACGGTGCATTCAAGATTTCATTCTTGATAACATCAAGCTCCATACAGGGAGCAGGAACTATGGGCCTTTTCCAGATTCTTGGCTCGAAGGGAAAATTTGGATATTTCAATCACGGGGACGAACGGATGGTTAAGAATGCCAGTGAAACTGGGCTTGTCCTGTCTTCCGGGAATGACTATGCGTCCTACTGGTGGAACAATAATTATACTGTCAACGGACAGAACATGACTTTGTCATTTGTGCATACCTATGAAGGGCCTTTTTCGCTTCTTGTATTCAGATATAATTTCACTAATGGAATCCAGAACCTTAAACAGGATCCATACCTTGCCAGCCCAGAGTTCAATTTCCTCAATAGCCCCATATCTGCAAAAGTCATCAGGGAGTCGGAACTATTCCTGGAGGCCCACATAAAGATACTTCTTGAAGGGGCCGGGTCAGGGGCTCTTCTGTTAGGAGTAGCATATGGCTCATATATGGTTGGAAGAAGATCACTCAAGAAGAGATATTAGGTTTGCAGTGATTGAGTCTATGAAGCTCTCCCTGTACTGCTTCAGAACTGATATTATTTCGCCTTGGTTTACAAGTGAAATGTTTCCTTCTTTTTCTTCAATTATTCCTGTTTTCAGAAGTTCACCAAGTGCTTCCCTGCATTCCTCCGCCCTTGATTTCCTGACCTTAAGTATTCTATCTTTTGGAAGAGAATTACGATCTAGAAGGAGAAATATAATTCTTGACCTCTCACGGCTCCTCAGTGAATAGATTATCTCACGGTCCCTGAAGCTTGGACCGGATGACGGGAAGTAACGGACGGTTCTGCCATCTTTCCTGGAGTATATATCACCGGATGTTTCCATTCTATACAGATGATACTGAAGCTGTCCGGTGGCACAGCTCACTGACCTCTGAAGTTCCCGGAAGTGTATGCCGGGATTAAGCTTTATTTTGTCCAGAATGAGCAAACGTGTAGTTTCTCCTGACAACAGCAATCACTTTCTCCCCAGCACCCCTGCATAGAAAACGATCAGGACAATGATGTTTCCGAAGACAAGCATGTCATCCAGAGAGAACGGAAAAGACACCAGATCAAACAGTGAAACCAGTGCCAGCACGGATTCCACCAGTATAACAACAAAAACCGCAATAAGTGCGCCGAAAATCCTTGAATGAACCCTCATAAGCGCTCTTGCAGCAATGACAAGAAGAAACGCCGATACCACCATTGATAAAGAAGAGGCATAGATGGTAAAGTTGCTCATTCCAGCGGGTATCAGGTCCAATTGATATTAATCTTTCCTGATTAATGCATGCAGGATTTCCCATAGACAGGAATCAGTTGAAGGAGACCGCAAAACCAAGGGAATTAAGTTCTGAGACAAGTTTTTCCCTACCCTCATCAGTGCCATTGAAATGGGAAGCCTTCAACTTTTTAATATTCCTTCTGGCGTTGAGTGATGCGGTTATAACTCCTTCTTCCACAAGAACATATGAATTCAGTGTTCCTGCTTCCCTTTTGATCAGGTCAGAAAAATACAGAGACAGAATGTCCTTGGGGGCCACAATTCTTGAGACATGACCCCTGTGTCTGCCTTTCCTGATGCTTTTCTTTAAGAATATTACTTTTTGATGCTCCGGAAGAATGCATTTCATTGCCTGCCCTGATTTCGAAATAATTTCGGCTATTTTCTCAACATCTGAGTTGTATGATTCGCCAAGGAGATATTTGAGGATTGCAAAATCAAAGAATCCCATCCTATCAAGGAGAAAAGAGAGAAGTGTCTGCAAAGCCTCGTCCCTGGAATATCTCTCTGGGACGAAAATATAGCGCCTTTCAAAGTCCTTGGCAACTATGCATTTCTCAAATAGCCTGCCAAGACGGACCTTCAGATCTGATACCGATCTGCCCAAGCTTCCCCGGATCTGCTGTTCCGTGGCGCCAGCCATATCAATAATTGTATGGATTATCTTCTGATCATCTGAACTTATAGTTCCGTTTCTTATGGCCCTATAAAGTGATATGACCTCCATTGTTCCCAGTGCCTGTGTGGTGAAAGGGCCGTTAAACTGGAAGAGCAGCCTGGACTGAAAATACCCGCGGAATATAACATTCCTAAGGCCGGAATAAGAGGCCTCCACTTCATTCCTGAATCCGAGTATTTCCTTCTTTACGTTTTCATACACTGCGTTCTGATCGGAGCTCAGGTGCATTTCAGAGGCATAGGCAAAAAGATCTTCCATGCTCAAAGGTGAGATGTTTAGATCATCAGACACAAGGAAGTTATCTGTTTGACTGAACCCCCCAATATCAGCGTCACCAAATCCAGATTGGGGAATCTCTATACAGAGAGGAGTGTTACCGGATCTTGTGGCTACCTGTCTTAACTCTTCCAGAAGCATACCGGAAAGCCTTACCGGTACAGAGACCTGTGTGACCCATACAATTCCATTCCTGTTCTGTATGTTCAGTGACCCTTCCTCCCTTCCGTTTACTATGAATATTCTGTTGTATGAGATTTCCCTGAAGTACTTCTTTCCAAGATAAAGCTCGACCGGATCGAGGACGCTGAAAATTCCTGCAGTGTTGCTTGTCCTGCCTCTTTCCTTAAAACCGTAATATAAATCTCCACGAAGAACAACACCCTTCAATCCAGCCTCCTTCAGAGGTGCGTCTGCGTAAAACCAGAAATTATTCATAAGCTCCCTTCTGGAAATGGGGCCGAATTTCTCTACAAGAACTGATACTGCCTCTCCCTTTGGGATCGATGGCTCTTCACCTAAGAATGGTATAAGGCTGTTTTCCTGTGAACGCTTTACCATGATGTGAAACTCAAGATTTTTAACAATCTGTCTAACAATCTTGATCTCCATTGAGGAACGTTTTGACAGGTCAGATTCATCCGAGACCCCACTTGCTATTAGATCCAGAATTGTTTTCTCCTCATCTTTTAGAGGCTCCATCCTCAGTGAGTGAAGAGACCTGGCAAGCCAGTCAGAAATGAAGCATAATCTATGCTTTATGAACCTGCCATAGCTAACATTTCCTCCAGCCATTAGATCAAAGAGTTCATCCTCCTTGAATTCGTTTAATCTTGGGGTGAGATTGTCATTTCCATAGCAGTATCCGTATTTATTGAAATATTCACCTATGTTGGGAACCTTCTCCATGAAATTAGTGACCCTTGATTCAACAGAATTCTCATTGCCTCCGCCTAGGATCGATTCAAGATCGCTTTTCAGCATGTACTGTTTTGCAAATACAGGTGTGATGAAGTCATTTATTACCTCTCCACCTGAAGTCAGGATATCAAGGCCTTTCTTCAGAAGTTCTTCACCCACCGGGAGCCTTATCTGAATTTCATCGTATGTCAGGGGGCCATAACTTCCAAGGACGAGCCGCAAGGCATCGGCAGACGCTTTTTCTGATGGAACTGGATCTGGGGACAGATGATTTGATATGAAAACCTGCTTTCCCTGCGATATGGTTCTTCTGATCAGGAAGGAGGATTCCAGGTCTGATAGGACCTCTCTGAGTTTCTGCTCTTCCAGATCAGATTCCTTCTTAATCTCTGCAAATGTTTTCCCTTCGATTATATGAAGGACATCCTCATGAATCTGATCTGTTCTGCTCATTTGCCGGAATAGAGACCAGACTATGGGGTAATTATCCACTGATGTGTAAAGTGTGCCCCTGACATGTACTGAGATTATCTCATCCGAGCCGATAAGCTCCTCGGTTAAATCAGTCACACCTGTCTCTGCATAGGGGAACGGTGAGTTGAAACGGTTTTTGAAAGGATCGAAGAGAAGAAAATACCTCGCAAATTCCCTGTAGTCATCTATGGTGGAAATCCTTGGCACCTTCAACCTGAAATACTCATCAACCTTCTTCTGATCTGTAATGAGGACACTGATCTTGCCAGGCCCGTATATTTTATCAAGTATCTTTGACTGAAGTTCCCGCAGAAGCTGGGACCTGTCCTCCATGAGGACCATATCTGAAACGCCAGACAGAATCAGGCCATAGGAGAAAGGTGAGGTCTCCCCTGAATAGTCTATAACATGGAAATTCCCTTTCTCCACTACATCTGCGATGTATTTTTTTGCCATTGGGACATCCATCATTTCATTCATGATTTCATGATAGGTCTCTTTGATGACGGGAAAATTTCTCATCTCACTGAGTGTCTTGAGCAGTTTGTCACTGCGCAGCTGCTGCCTTACAATGGATATGTCGTAACCTTTGTATTTTCTCAGAACCATAAGGGATCTTGTTGCACAGTGCCTGAAACGCTGCTTGAAAACCTCAGTATTTGCTAGGGAACTTCTTACTGTATCTTCAAAGCTCGAGGATGCAAGCGTTTTTACTGCCTCCTTAATTGGAATCTTCTTCTCCGACCCCAGCATAAAACCATCATCCGTTATGGTTACACGAAGGTTTGTTCCAAACCTCTTTGATATGGCCTGTGCATATGCTCTGGACAGTGCGTCGTTAATTCGCCTGCCCAGAGGCACATGGAATATCATACTGTATATTTTTGATTCATCTACGTACCCCTCAACAAGGAGGTGGGAATCTGTCGGGAGATCGAACTTTGACTGTGCCTCAATATATGAGATGATGCTGTTCGCACCGTGCGTATCAACATGATAATTCTGAATAAGCCAGGATGATACGTCCTCCTTATTCTGAAGCCGCTCCAGCACTTCGCTTCTGAATTTTCCAACCATTGTGCCAAGATCATAGCTTCTGGGCAGCATTTCTCCAGACCATGAGGGGACGGTTGGCCTCATTCCAGTTGCGTCTTTGACATATATTCTGTTCTGAACAGTCCTGAGGTACATGTACGTTCGCGCGCCGAGCACAAAAATATCTCCATTTTTAAGGCGCTCTGCAAATTTATCACTGAGCTGCCCCAGGTGTCTCCCCTTGTCACTTATAACCTTATAGTCAGCCTCTTCCGGAATGGTACCTATGTTCATGAAATAGAGCATCCTGGTGCTCCGTCTCTTTCCGAATGTTCCTTCGGCCTCGTCGTACCAGATCTTCGAATATATCTCGCCTGCCTCAATTTTACCCGCCAGATACCTGAGTGTTGAGATAAAATCATCCCATGAAAGATCATGAAAATTATAGGAATTTCTTACCAGGTCAAATGCCTCCCTGTCCCTGTAAACCTTTTCCAAGGACATTCCAACAAGAACCTGAGAAAGAACATCAAGAGAATTCAGCGGCACATGGACACGGTCTATGTTTCTTTCGTAGGCTGCTCTTGTCAGGACTGCGCATTCAACAAGATCGTCAAGATCGAAGACAACAAACCTACCCTTTGAAAGATCGTTGATTCCGTGCCCTGACCGTCCAATACGCTGGAGCCCTTTTGATACGGACTTTGGGCTACCTATCTGCACCACAAGATCTATGTAACCAACATCAATGCCCAGTTCCAGAGAGGTGGAAGTTATTACGCATTTAAGTTCCCCGTTCTTGAGCTTGTTTTCCACCTCAATCCTTGTATCCTTTCCCAGAGACGAATGATGGGCCTCAATACTTTCAACACCTCTTGCCTTAAGCCGCATGGCCACATTTTCAGTTCCGCTTCTGGTGTTTGTGAATATTATAGTAGCATTGTGTGAATTAATGAGATCTACAAGGATCTCGTACATCCTGTCATTTGCAACCTCGTAGCTGGATTTTGTAAGATCATTCACAGGTGTTATGGTGCTCAGATCAAGGTACTTCTTTGTATCTACCTCAATAATGGAACATCTTCTCGGCTTTTCACCGTCAAAGCCGCAGAGATAGGAAGCTATGGTTTCTATTGGTGCCTGGGTGGCAGAAAGACCTATTCTTATGAAGTCGCTGTTCTCCTTCGATAGCCTTTCGAGATTCAGCGAAAGCAGCGCCCCTCGCTTGGTGGATGATATCTCATGAATTTCATCTATTATGACATAACGCAGATCCTTGAGCTTTTCCCTGAACTTTGGTGCAGAGAGAGCAAGGGAAAAAGACTCGGGTGTTGTGATGAGAATATGAGGGGGCTTTCTCAGCATCTTCGCCCTTTCATTCTGTGGTGTGTCACCCGTCCTCACCGCTGCCCTTATCTGCGGAAAATCCAGGCCTTCACTCAGGGCCACTTCCCTGATCTCTGACAGGGGCTGGTCAAGATTCTTGTTTATATCATTAGCAAGGGCCTTAAGCGGACTGACATACAGACAGTAAATCCTGTCCTCAAGCCTTCCTTCTCTGGAAAGGATAAAAAGCTCATTAATTACTGAAAGGAAACCAGTCAGCGTTTTGCCAGTTCCGGTAGGGCTGGAAACAAGGACATTCTCCCTGTTATGTATAAGGGGTATAGCCTTCCTCTGAGGCTCTGTCAGCCCCTCGTATCTGGAGTTGAACCATTTCCTTATCAGAGGATCGAGAAAGGGAAGAAAATCAGTGACATCAAATCTGTCTTCAGAGGTTTTCTGCATTCAGCACAGCCCTTATTGGAGCCCAAGAATCTATTTAAGCGTTTTGAAACACCCCTATTTTCAGAAAAGTTTAATCTTTCACAGGAATACAGAAGGTTTCAATTCATGAAGTTCTCTGAAAACTGGAACGGGAAAGCTTTGCAGCTATGGACTCAAGGCTCAGGTCGCCTATTCTCGTCTGTCCAAGCAGTTCCTTGAAAAAAGAAATTGCAATATCATAGTCGTTTCTGTTAATGGGCTTGGGTACACCGTCTTTCCCTCCAACAGCGAATGAGTATTTTACCGGGTCGCGGAATGATGGTTCATCCCCGTAGACCAATTCTGCAAGATAGGATAGCGCACGGATTGTTGACTTTCCTATGCCTTTCATATAGGCCAGTTCCTGGAAATCCTCTGGTTGGTATTCATAAATTGCCCTCAATTTAGACCAGTCTATACGGTAATCCATGCGAAGATGCCTCTCTGGAAACTGAAAATTGTCAAGCGACCTCTGGGGGCCGTGCTCTATTGTGTATCTGTACCTTTCGGGATTCTCCTTTCCAATCGATACCATTGAATGCCTGTTATTTTCACTTGCTTTAGTAGATAGGTCAAGAACCTGTTCTCTTACCACTTCAGAAGAGATTCCATTCCTGTAGTCATTTATAAAATCCAGCCCTGACCGCCTGATCCAGTGGTATCTCCTGGCCATCCTCTGAGCTGGATTCATACCCTGCTGTACAATGGCCCACCTGCCGTTTTCGTCCATAACAAGGAACTGCATGTAGAGGTCAAAATCGTCCTGAAGGAGCGACTGATCTACCCTTGCGATCCTTCTTGCATCTTCCAGAATTCTCAAACTCTTGGATTCTGATATTCTTCCTTCTCTGACAAGAGCATCCATTTCAGTGTGCATTTCTGAAAGCCTTTTTCCCTTCCCGCCTATAATGTGTATGTCAGAGTTACGCCTTGTAAAATACTCCTTTATGGCGCTCAGGGTTGCAGTGGTAGTTCCACTAGAATTCCAGTCGAACCCTATTGCCAGAGAAAGAGAATGAAACCAGAAAGGGTCTGAGAGCTTTTCCATGTATGTCTGATTCCCAAATTTTTCCAGGATCAGATCGGAAAGTATTCCACCTAACTTTACCATTCGTTTGTAAAGATATTCAGGGGGATGACCGTAATGGAGTGGAAGCAGGGCGGTTCCTTTCCTTTCCATAGATGTGTAGCCGCTCCATATATGTATATTTTCCCGGATTCGATAATATTTTAACCGTTTTACCAATAATCATGTATGGCAGAATTCAAATGCTATGTGTGCGAAAAGAAGGTTAAAACTGGTGAGAAGTTTACATTTACGAAAAAGGGATCGGTTCACTCTGACTGTTTTGTCTCACAGAGGAGAAAAGAAGTTTCTGAGGAAAACCAGGAGAAGCTAAGGGTATTATCCATTGTTCTGGACATCGAACTGCAGCACCTGCTGGGTATCCTGGACATAAGAGAACAGCCGGAAAACGTAAAGGATGCTGTGAAATTAAAATACAAGGATATAGAAAAGGCCTGTGGGGAAACCACAAGGATGATATCAGAACTTAACTGAATTATTTCTTACTTTTTCCTTTTCCTGATTCTTTTTTTGCGTCAGCCTGAGGCTTTGCTTTTGAAGACTCTTTCTTGGTCTCAGTATATCCACATTTTCCGCATGAGAACCGGTTCGGGTGTTCTGCCAGAAAAACACCTGGACCACACCTTGGACAGAATCTCCTCTGTCTGCTTATCTTTTCATTCTCTACAGAGTAGAGCTCCCTCTTCATCATTGGGCATTCTCCTCCTTAACTTTAAGGCCATTTCTGAACAGTTCATAATCAGGCTCATAGAGCATTGCGCTCTCTTTGTCCGCATATATCTTGGAATAACCTATAACCTCGGATTTTCCGGTCTCCTGAATATTCCTGTCCACAATAACGAGCTCTTTAGGGACACCCAGGTTCTTGGATATAAGATCACGCAGAACCTCCTTTGACGGAGTCGGCTTTCCAGTGAATGTGGCTCTGTAGCGTATCTCCTTTCTGTGAAGGAGTTTATTCTCTCTGTCTGATTCAATTTTCAATTCTACCATGTGAGATCCTCTCTACCAATTCCTCAATGTTTTTCTTAACTGACCTGTCAACAGTGATGCAAGCCATCCCCTTTCCAGGTATACCGTATACTACAACCGTATTTAAGTCACAATAATAAATTATTGGTATCACGGCAAGGTCCTCTTCACCAGTTACCTCAATACGCCCTCCCACCGGCATGATCTTTCTTATGAGAAGAAAAAGATCATGGCTCAATGTGCCTGCTTCATTTTCAACATGATATGCTCCTGGTTTAGAGGAAAATTCCCCTTCCTGACCTCTTCTTGTCTTGAGATCGACTATCTCTATGTGGATTGGTATTCCCAGCCTTCTAAGATTATCTGTGGTTACATCACCCACGGATATTATTTTTGAGGAATTTGATAACCCGAGAATCTCTGATGCGACGCACATACGGTGTCCGTATGAGGAAACTTCATCCAGAACATCCTGTGAAAGAACGAACTTACTGCCTGACTTTAATTGCATAATTTCCAGGTGATGTGATTCCTGCCTTTTCAGCTATTATGGAGAGTTCAGGTTCCGTTATTATGGTAAAACCGAACCATTCTGTAGAAGTTTTCTCCTCGCCATGAATTGGGCAGTTCTTGTCAACAGTGAGCAACTTGCACTTCTTGCAAGCCCTGAATATTTCCTTCATGTTTTCAGTTCTCCATCTTCTTTTCAAGCCACTGGAGTTTTCCAAGGCCCGTCTGTTTCATTGTAAATCCAATGGTGCTTCCTTCCAGGGTAGATGATCTCAAATTCAGATGCACTATC
>DAHWLW010000103.1:0-5484 GCA_027343465.1 Thermoplasmatales archaeon
GTGTTCTCGTAAAATCTTTTGATAAGTTGATTCTCTCTAAACACTTTCCACCTTGAAATTTGCCTTCCCATGACCAAATAATGGGTGAGAATATTTAAGGTTTATTAATAGGATAAGTTTCTATCCAATTTATGTTTTAAGTGAACACACTTATTCTTCTGTATCTACCTCCCAGGGTGAATAAAGCAGCCCTTGAATCATGTTCATAAGATACCCTACTATTATGCCTACTAAAAATAACAAGGCGTCTCCAGAAACCTTTCCGAAGTAGGTTAAAACCGCCATGGCTATTATGACAAGACCTAGGAATATTAGTAATGACACAGTAAGTTTTCTGTTATGGAACCCTGCTTTCTCGTCCCTCTTTATTGTATTTTCTAGTTTAGATTTTTGAAGATCGACATATTGTTGACCTAATGGAAGGATTGCAGACACTAATTTTGAAAGTTGGTCTAAGCCCGCTTGTTGGGACTGCATTTCTTTTTTAAATTGAGTATCTTGGTCATCTTTATGATATAATTGGCTATCCTCCTCGCCTTCATCAGAGCCGTGTTGTGAATTTTCTTTATTGTTCATTTCTCCTCTATTAGCCATACTTAGATGCTATATATTTGTCGCTTCATTTTGTTCCGCACCGAGCGGAGTTCAGGGTACTTAGTAACTAACAAAGGCTCAAAAAATGTGGCTGAACTTGTTAATGCGCTCAGAGAATTCGAAAATTCCAAACTAATTACTGACGATAAGATCTAAAAATATCCCTTGAACTGCAACAGGGGCAATAAAAGGCCTCAGTATGTTTACATGCCAACAGAACTGGGAATGAAACTTCATAGGTTCTATATTCACAATGATACTGTCTCAGCCAATCTAAGGAAGTATGGGATTGCTCCTAAATATCTTAGAAAGTGGTTTTACAATTTCCTGATTATCAATAACGTTCCAGAATCTGTAGCTGATTTCATTGAGGGCAGAGCACCGGAATCTGTTGGGTCCATGCATTACCTTTCCAGGGTAAAACAAGCCGATTACTGGTATGAAAAAACAGCCCTGCCTAGGTTGCAGGATTTCTTTGATGCCCAATTAAAGAGTTACTTCTTGCCTAAATAATTGCAGGTCCCCTCTAATTTAGCTCCTGAGGTGGCATATTTATTGATTTGTCCTCTTAATTTATTTAGAGAATCTACGATGGTACTTTGAATCTTTGCGATTTCATCAGCCTTGTTATTAAGACCTTCATCCGATATTACGTCTTGAATAGCAGCATTAAAGCCCGGAATGTTCTTCATGGTATCATAGAGCGCCTGCCACTCACTTTGTTGATAGAATAATAGCCGCATTAATGCAACTGTAACCATATTTCCTAAATCGTTTGGGCCATTAGATGGAGCATTAAATTTTGAAATTAATGTATCATATAGTTCATTGATTAACTCCCACCTTTTTCTGACGTAAGTAGGCATGTATGTTGTCAAGATTCCCCTAGTGAGTTTCACCTCCTCATTCAAATTGTTATAATGATTTTTAAGGTCGCTAAAAAGACCGTTATCAAACCACTCGTCATTGTTTTTCCCTGAGTCCTTAAAAGATGTGTAAACTGGTTCAAAACCAACGAAATCGAACTTTCTGTTTGCGTATTTATTGACCATATCAGGTGTTATTTTCTCAAAACTTTGGTCCTGCCTAATAGCTATTTCTTGATACAAAAAATAATTTATCTGTCTAATCAGAGGCTTCAATGCGTGAATGGTGAGCTCCCGCTTATGTGTCTCTCTCAGATCCCTGGATCTCTTCACTTTGTCATTAATCAAAGGGGCCAGATAAACTCCGACCGCAGAAGCTGAAGAAACCACAACTGCAAAGCAGGTATAAAAATCCATGGCTATAAATACAGTGATAATTAAAGAGTTTGCATTAATTGAACTATCTCAGAAACCTAACCATCTCCTTTACCCTTATTTAACCCTTCAATATCTTAATGAAATATGAGCAATGATTTATCAAGACATGTTGTAGGCTATGCCAGGGTATCAACAAGAGACCAGGACCTCACATCCCAGATTGAGAGGATCCAGCGATACATTTCAGATTATGGCCTTATTCCTGCAATTGAAGGCGCAATATTCCAGGAGAAGATGTCCGGTGCATCTAACACCAGATCGGAAAGGGCAAAGATACTCAAGCTGGCGGAACAGGGAAAGGTTGACCTGGTTATCTGCACTAAGCTTGACAGATGGGGCCGATCTCTTAAGGATCTCATTGAAACGCTTAATTTCCTGGAATCAAAGAATGTTAACATGATATTCCTGGACCAGAACATCGATCTGAGGACACCAATGGGAAGGATGCTTTTCCAGATCCTGGGTGCAGTAGCAGAGTTCGAAAGAAATCTCATTGTTGAAAGGACTCAGGAAGGGAGAATGAGGGCAATGCTTCATGGAACCAGGTCAGGAAAACCCATGCATGGACCCCTGAAGGAACTTCCAGAGAAGGCCATAATTCAGAGATATAAGGAAGGTGCATCAATCAAGTTCCTTGCAGCAGAATACAAGGTATCACCGAATACCATAAGGAAAAGGTTGTCAATGGCCAATGTGAGAATAAGGAGCTGGAAAGCTCCTCAATATTAATGCTCTATTCCTTCCCTTCTTGCGATGATTATAAAGAAAGCGACCATTATCAGCATCAGGATAAATGAGAGGACGGATTCAATAATGAATGTGTAAGAAAAAAACAATGCAATCAAGAGTCCAATAATTATGAGAAGGGCCATCTTTGGAATGTATGTATCCCCCCACAAATGTATCCATTTTCTCTGCTTGGCCATATTGAAGACAGAATAATGCGTTATTTATGACTTTTTATTATGTTTACAAAATGAGTTAATTAGCACATTCTAAACTAAATAAGGAAATCAACTGTAAAAACTGTTTCCTTGCGTTTTAAATTTATGTAACATGTCAGGGAGTATAGGAATCGGGAGAAAATGTTTAATTTTGGAGTTTTCTTTCGGTTTTTTCTTCAGACTGCTTTCGGCCACCGAATCGCTTGAGGTTCCTGAGTGAATTCGGGTTCATCCTCCTCCTGGGCCTGTCCTTTACATGTTTCAGTTTTGCGAGATTTTTTTTCATGCATCTTCCATTTTCCTTTCCAGGTTCCTTAAATTCGATTGGACCCACAATTATGGCCACAATTCACAACAGCACGAGGGTTATAACGTGTACACACATCTGACAATATGCAGCCCGGACTTCAACTCAAAGTCGGGAAACGAAGACAGCAGGGACGAGGGTGCACCGGAAAGACATACCAGGTATGTCCGAACTGTGAAGAATATTATCTGAGGGGCATGTATGTTCTCGACAGGAATAGACCAAGGAGCAAATGGATCAAGATAGGGCTATATTGCGAGGGTTGCGGGATGTCATGGACATACCGGCGAAAAGAACATTGTGTCAAGGAGGGCCTTGATTACGACATATAACCGTCAAACGCCGAATCAATGGCGGGACGGCATTTATGTGGAACCACTTTGATAATCGATACTCGATCTCGCATGCCATCGAACGTGAGATCTCAGCTGAATTGGCAGGAAAAGATTCGGCGATTGACCATATTGTTAATAGGGCAGTTTTTCCCTTCTCTGCTGCCATAATTGAAGTAAGGCTGCCCTGATCAATTCTGCGTTACCTGAATGTATTTTAAAATCGTCATTGCTCATCCACGCATGATAGAAATTTGAGTGCAATTTTTCAATTGAATTTGTTATTTGTGCATACTGTGGATACTCATCACTGATAATCTCATCTATAAAGCGAACTGTAGCTTTGTGATCACTCAGTTTTTTCTCGTACATTATGGCAATACCGACAGCTATATTTGAGATTGCCCCCCATAAGAGTTCGCTTGCCTTTGTAAACTCCTTTTTTGAGATTGCAATCTGATAATTATTGTACAAGACATCCTGGAGTTCTAACATTCTTTCCATTTCCCGTATAACGTCCTGGAAATTCATGCAGATTTCTCCACTTTGCTATATATGCTCTCCAATTTATTCTTCTCGTCTATATAACTCTCTAATATCACAACTACCCTAACGCCTACGTTTACTATACCATATTCTCTGAAGTTTAATTCCCAATCTTTTTCCCTCAGGAATATACGATCATATAAGTACCCTGCTTGCAAGATAAATTCAGCATCAACAGGCAATTGAGGCAGTTTGGCTGGTTCGGGCAAACCTGTTATTTCTAATATTTTCCCTTTTATATGGGTTCCCGACTTCATTTTATAAGGATCCGACAGAAGAGATGAACTTACTAAAAAGTATCTTGTGCTTGCTCCTTCGGGGACTTCCGCTGTCTCAGTCCAAAGGCTACTACTTATCTTCAGGCTCATGGCTAGTTGATATAGTCCTCATTCAAAAATATTGTCAATAAGTAGGAAATAGATGACTTTTTGTTCGTATATTCTCTGACGCTCTTTATCCGGTATTTTTCATCTCCCTGATTCATCTTTTTTCAACTCCGGTATTTAAAGGGGACAAAATTGGCCAGACTGTCCCACCTGAAATCATGTATAATTAATAATAGAAATAACCGCAATAATTTGTGGATTTGTGGCATGAACCATTGAAAATATCTATAATTTGTGGAATGCCACAACTTTCCTGTGGACTGACTTAAATGAAATGCCCCTTACTGTCTCTCTTCCTCTCCTTCGCCACCTTAGATTTCAGGTTGGGAAACTCTCCCTGAACCTTGAATGCCTTGTCATAATCTTCCGTGCATGTGCACTTGCAGTCATCGTTTGACTTGCTGCACTCTTCCAGGCTGTCATAAGCTTTCCTTGTAGAAGGAGAGAACCAGCAGCCCCCATGCATAATATACCCCTTCCCCGCCTCCTCATTGAAAAATTCATACTTAAGTGGGTTCCCGATCTTCGCATCCTTGCCGCATAAATACCTGTAAGATCCTATCTCGTGCCTCCGGAGGGTTTCGTATGTGTCATAGGACCTTCCGGAATCCTCGGAATACCAGCAACCTCCAAGTCCAATCAGCTTTAGCTTTTCGTCTGGTTCGATCCGGTTCTTCATGAATGCCAATGACCGATGAGGCAAATAAGGGTAATCACCTGTCAAGTCTCTTTCTGAATGCCAATATCTCCGCACAAAGAAATGTTAGCCTTCCGCTTCCGGTCTTCACCGCAATGCCAGGATTTTCATAATCCTGTCCTGACCTTGTATTTGCAAGGAACAGTTCAACATTGGCCACGAGCTTATCCCACTCATTCTGAAATTCCCGCATTGATTCTGAAAGCCCTTCTGTGGCATTCTCGTAGGCCTCGCTCTGTCTGCTCATTCCACATGCCTTCCTGTTATCCTCTGCCATTTCCAGAAGTAGGATATTATCTGGTCCTCTGAGAACAGCTTGAAGTGCCTCAGCTCAAAAGGCAGCTTGCAATCATGCACAAACTCAAAGACCTGGT
>DAHWLW010000106.1:0-3262 GCA_027343465.1 Thermoplasmatales archaeon
CGGGAAAGGTACACCCGGTATGAGATTCAGATCAATGGCCATGGGAATGCTTGTTGATCTGCTGAAGGCTATGGAGAAGGGAGGAAAAGAGTTCCTGGATGCATTGCTTGCATTTATAGGGAAGCCATACAGGTCAATAATTGGTTTAATGGTAGGCAAAATTGCAAAAGTATAGTAACTTATTCTATTCATATGTGAACATGTTTGTTTAAGTATGGATAAAAATATACCGTACTGGTAAAATATGAGAAGAAAAGACTCTAAGATTTTTGTCAAATTGCCCTTTTTCGATCCAATGAATGGGGTCACAGTTCGTGTCCCTGAAGGAACAGGAAAGGGTTACTGGGTTGGAGCCCCAAGTGCATGTTATTCGGAAAATAACAACAAATTTTATATAGCCTACAGGGTCCGCGCGCCTCACGGATCTGAGAAGAGCAGAGGGCATTGCTGTGAGATTGCAGAAAGTGAGGATGGGGTCAAATTTGACACACTCTGCAAGGTGACAGCAGATTCATTGAATACTAAGTCCATTGAAAAATCTGCTCTGTTTTGTGAAGGAGATACTTTCTCACTTTACATAAGCTACGTGGACCCAAATACATCTAAGTGGAGGATAGATCTGATCAGGACCTCAGATCCTGCTAACTTTAATGTGGAAAAAAGAGTGCCTGTTGTTAACTCGGAGAATCTTCTCTCTGAAGGAGTAAAGGACCCATGTGTTTTTAAACTTGCTGGCACGTATTATATGATGGCAACTTATATTCCTAATTATGAACTTATACCAGATTCCGAACTGCACAAAATATCGGATGCATCTGCCATTGGTCTTGCGCAAGTCTACACAGTTCTACTTTCTAGCATGGATGGAATTCATTTTAAGAAAGAACACGATGTGCTGCAACCAGGCTCAAACTGGGATAAGCTAAGTGCAGTCGGAACTGCAGTCATGTACTCTGAACCTTGGTTTGTTATCTTCTATGATGGAAGAAGAGACGCGTCTGACAGCTATGAAGGTAAGGCTGCACTAGCAGTTACAAGGGATTTTGTAAACGTAAAGAAACTTGACCTTTTCGCGCCTAGGTTCAGATCTCCTTATGCTTCAGGCTCCCTTAGATATGTTGATGTCGTCCAACTGGATGGTAGGGCCTACTATTATTATGAGTTTGCAAGGGAAGACGGTTCTCATGAACTAAGAGTTAACGTAGAAGAGGACCTTTAATTTCATTTGTTGGTAAAAGGTGAACAAATGGGAAACATAAAAAGAATTGAAACCTATTTTCTCAAGGTCCCTGTGATCCCCCCAATTCGTGACTCCACCTTTTATGTACAGAGCCTCGGAATCCCTGTTATAAAGATAATAGACGGGGAAGATAACACAGGTTGGGGTTTTGGTTGGAATACTGCAGGAGGGTCAGAACTAAGCCTTGAACTTTTTGAAAAGTATATAGCGAAGGCACTGATTGGTCAGGACGTCACTAAAAGGGCTCAAGTGGTGGAGAAGATATTCCACGAACAAAACCTAGGATGGGATTACAGACTTGGAAGGAATGGCCTTGGAGTGATGGTTGCTTCAATGGTTGACATAGCGCTTTGGGACATTCTCTGTAAAATGGCCTCACTTCCTCTTTGGAAAGTTCTCGGTGGACACAGAGATAAGGTTGGGACGTATGACACCCATGGAGGCTGGCTCTCTTGGACTAAGGAAGAGCTTGTGAACAATGCCAGAGAGCGCGTTAAACTTGGCTACAAGGCAATAAAACTGAAGGTTGGTAGCGAGAATCCGGCAGACGATTATGATAGAATAGCTGCTGTGAGGAGCGCTGTTGGAAAGAATGTCGATATTATGATAGATGCCAACACAAAATGGGATCTTGAGACAGCAAAGAGATGGGGCAGAAAATTTGATGATTTCGACTTATTCTGGTTCGAAGAACCGATGAACCCTCTGGACATAAAATCACATAGGGCACTGAAAGAAGATATATTAACCCCCATTGCCCTAGGAGAATCACTTCACAACAAATTTGCTTTCCGGGACTATATCGATCAGCAGGCTGTAGATTTTGTTCAAGTAGATGTGACAAAGGTCGCTGGGATAACGGAATGGCTTCAGGTTTCTAATTACGCAGAAATGAATAATTTGACGGTGTATCCTCATACAAATATACAGCAACCCATACACGTTCAGCTTGTAGCCGGAATTAAGAATGCCTCTGTAGTTGAGGATGTACCTTGGCTCCTTGATGTTTGGAAATATCCTGCTGTTCCAAAAGACGGATACTTTGAATTAACAGAAAATTCTGGAACTGGAACTGAAATAAGAGATAGTGCAATAGCACAGTTCGTTCAAAACAAGAATGTCTTCCAATAGAATACATCAACGAAAACATTTTCCTCTATCATTTATCGTGCCGTCCTTTTTTTGATTATTTAAATTTTCTGCACCTCAAATAGTTCTGCGCTTCTTTTTTTCTATATTCTTCTCTGAAGGAGCAGTTAGTTGGCAAAATCAGTCTTCTTGGAATTAACGGCCTCCAAATCCATTATAGCTTGTAATGGGGCATATTTATGGCGTCAGATCTATAGTCAAATACCATACTCATAAAACGTAAAGATATTATCTTACTATAGTTTTGCGATTCAGTAAATTTTATTCATGTGTCTGACATTATCAGACTATGATCGAGATACCCGTTTTGAAACCGCCTGATGTGTTGACAGATCTTCTTGCTGAATTCAGGCCTCTTTTTGACAGGAGACAGTTCAGGCAGTTCTCCAGATACCTTTCATCCTCATGGGTATCACCAACCCGTTCAGTTGCACACCTGAACGGCATATTCATGGAACACACAAACCAGTCGAACCTGAACAGGTTCCTGAGGAATATTCCGGTACTGGAGATATTCAGTAAGTCCGTAAGCCTGATCAACCGTTATTCATCAGATTCCTTGAAAGGGAGAAGAAGGACTGGGTCACTGAAGCTAAAAGCAACCGCACAATAATGGTAAGTGGATCATGGATGAAGCTGAGGGATTATGCAGCTTCACTGAAACTCAGGGATATGACAGCATACAGCATCGATGACAGCACATATTTCATGAAAAGCATAAACACAAGGATGAAGAATGCTGGAAAGGTTCAGGTCATAGTATCCATTGGGAAGAACTCGGAAAAGTTCTTTGTAACCAACAGGATTGACTGGAAACCGAAGAAGGTGATCGATCTGTATCTCAGGAGATTGGACATAGAGACATTTCACAGG